>NZ_JAVREM010000022.1:0-97583 GCF_031845425.1 Streptomyces millisiae | reverse complement strand
GGCCAAGGGCGCGGGCTCCGCGTGAGGGCCAGGTGGCGGCTGAGCTGCCGGTCAGGCGCATCGCTTCGCGTCGGGCGCCGGCGTGCCGGGCCGGCGGCCGGTCCTCCGCCGGGGGGCGGGCGTCGGTCAGGCCCAGCGCCGGGCGTCAGCCGTCTGGCGCCCTGCTGAGGGGGCGGCGTGCCGTGGGCCGGCGCCGGCTGAGCTGCCGGCCAGGCGTCAGGTTTCGCGCCGGGCGTCGGCTCCGTGTGGGCCCCGGCGGGTGCCGGGGGCGGACGGGCGAGCCGCCGGCCAGGCGCCGGCCGGCGCCCGACGCTCCGCCGGGGGGCGGGCCTCGGTCAGGCCCAGCGCCGGGCGTCAGCCGTCTGGCGCCCTGCTGAGGGGGCGGCGTGCCGTGGGCCGGCGCCGGCTGAGCTGCCGGCCAGGCGTCAGGCTTTGCGCCGGGTATCGGCTCCCCGTGGGCCGCCGCTGATGGGCGGCTTGCGCGGGGCTGCGGCTGGCCGAGCCGCCGGTTAGGCATCACGCATTGCGCCGGGCATCAGCCCCGTGTGGGCCCCGGATGAGAAGCGGGTGCCGGGGGCCTGCCGTCGGCCGGGCTGCCGGCTAGGCATCAGGCCGCCCGCCCGCCGGGCGGGACGGGCTACTCCGCCGTTGGCGGGCCGGCCTCCGCCGCCGGGTCGGCTTGGCTGCCGGCAGGCGCACCGTCGGCAGGCGCACCGCTGGTTTTCCGTTCGTACGTCACCATCGTTCGGACGAAGAGCGCCCGCTGCGCCGGGGTCAGTGGTTCGAAGGCCGAGCGCCAGGCCACCGCGCCGTTGGCGAGCCAGTCCTCGATGGCCCGGCGGGTCTCCGGCTCGTGGGTGATGGTCACGATGGTGCGCCGCCGGTCCGCCGGGTCGGCGTGCCGTTCCAGGACGCCCTGCCTGCTGAGGTCGCTGACCATCAGGCTGACCGTGGTGGGCGCGACCTCCAGGCGCGCGGCGAGCTGGCCGACCTGCATCGGGCCGTCGAAGAGCAGCAGCCCCAGTAGCGAGAGGTGCCGCGGCGCGAGGTGGAAGGAGCGCAGCGGCTCGGGGAGCGGGACGCGCTTGAGCCGGGCGGCCAGCCGGGGCATCAGCAGCAGCATGGCGCGGACCGCCTCGTCCGGGCTCAGGCCGGACTCCGGCTCCGCGTCGTCACGCTCCCGCCGCGCTGACATGCCGCACCCCCGGTGATCTCGCTGGGGCGGCCAACGCTACCCGACGGCGGCGAGCAGTTGCTCCTCCTCGTAGGCGAAGTGCTCTTCAAGACCGGCCGCCACCCGCTCGAACTCCGCGCGGAGCGCGGCCAGTTCCCCGCGGTCGCCGGGGAGCCCGGCGGAGAGCAGCGCGTCGAGCGCCGCCAGCGAGCGGGCCACCACCTCGTGCTCGGCCCGCAGCCTGTCGAGGGCCGGCCGCAGCGCCGGGTACTGGCGTTCGAAGGCGGTGAACGCGCCGTCCTCCCTCGTGTGGTGGAGCTGGAGCCCGTGGCAGAAGGTGAGGCAGGTGCGGTGCAGCTGCTCGATCACCGGCCGGGCGGGGCGCGGCTCGGCGGCCGCCGGCCCGCCGGCCAGGGCGGCCTCGAACTCGGCGCGGGCGGCCCGGAGTTGGTCGCGCATCCCGTCGTGCAGGGACAGCAGCTGCCGGGCGATGAGCCGGCCGCGCTCCGGGTCGCCCGACAGGTCGAGCGGGTGCAGCGCGACGACCGGGATGGTGCGGGTGGTGCGCGCCTGGTAGTCGCGGAAGCCGGGGTCGAGCGAGCACTGGGTCGCCCACTCGCGGTCGCGCTCGGCGTCCCCGAGCGGCTCGGCCCGCGCCGCGAAGGGCTGGACCCGGCCCGCCTCGGTGCCGATCTCGACGGTCACCTGGGGGCTGGCCAGCAGGTTGAGGTACCAGTGCGGGTGGGTCGGGGCACCGGCGTTGGAGCCGAAGACGAGCAGCCGGTCGCCGTCCCGTCGGTAGACCGTCGGGGTGGTGTGCGGGCGGCCGGTCCTGCGTCCCGCGGTGGTCAGGAGTACGAGGTCCGTGCCCTCGAACGGGCCGCCCACCCGGCCGTTGTTGGCGCGGAATTCCGTGATGACCTGATCGTTGAAGCCCATGGCTCGGCCTCCCCTAGTTATTTTGGTTTCAAAGCAAAGCTATCAGGGGAGGCCGGAGTCGTGTCAACGTTCGCGCACGGTCAATCGCGGCCCCCGGGGCCGCCCCGCAGCCGGGAGTCGACGGTGGCCAGCGCCCGCGTCAGCACCTCGACGCCCTGCTCGGCCTCGGCCACGGTCAACGACAGGGGAGGGGCGATCCGCAGTACCCCGGAGCCCGGCGGGCCGCCCCTGCCGATCAGCACCCCGCCCTCCCTGGCCGCTTCGAGCGCCAGCGCCGCCGCCTCAGGCGACGGCTCGTCCGTGCCGGGCGCGACGAGCTCGACGCCGATCATCAGCCCCCGGCCGCGCACCTCCCGCACCACCGAGAGACCGGCGGTCGCCGCCCGCAGCCGCTCGATGAGCAGGCCGCCCACCCGCCGCGCGTTGCCCGGCAGGTCGTGCTCCAGCAGATATCCCAGGTTGGCGAGGCCGGCGCTCATCGTGACCGGACTGCCGCCGAAGGTGGAGATCGAGTTGGCGTCCAGGCAGTTCATCACCTCGGCCCTGGCCACCACCCCGCCGATCGACATGCCGTTGCCGATGCCCTTGGCGAAGGTCAGCATGTCGGGCGGGCCGCTCGCGCCGTGTGCCTGCCAGCCCCAGAAGTGGTCCCCGGTCCGCCCCCAGCCGGTCTGCACCTCGTCGCTGATCCACAGGACGCCGTGCTCGTCCAGCACCTCGCGGAACGCCGCCAGCAGCCCGTCGGGGCCCGAGGTGAAGCCGCCCACCCCCTGCACCGGCTCGGCGATCAACGCCGCCACCCCGCCCCTGGTCTGGGCGAGCAGATCGCGCAGGTCCGCCACGCAGGCCGCGACGAACCCCGCGTCGTCGAGCTCGGCGAACGGGCCCCGGGTGCGCACCCCGCCGTGCACGTAGAGCGTGCGCAGCGGCGAGAGACTGGTCGGCGCCCAACCGGAGTTGCCCGTGACCCCGACCGCCGAGAACGACCGGCCGTGGTAGCCGTTGCGCATCGCCAGCACCTGGTTGGAGCGGCGGAACGCGGTGGCCAGCAGCAGCGCCGTGTCGTTGGCCTCGGTGCCCGAGGTGGTGAAGAAGACCCGGGCGTCCGGGATCCCGGAGAGCGCCGCGATCCGCTCGGCCAACTCGACCATCGGCCGGTTGAGGTAGAGCGTCGAGCTGTGCAGCATCCGGGTGGCCTGCTCGGCCACCGCGTCGGCCACCTCGGGCAGCGCGTGGGCGGTCATGGTGGTGAGGATGCCGCCGAAGAAGTCCAGGTAGCGGTTGCCCTCGGCGTCCCAGACATGCCGGCCCGCGCCGTGCGTCAACTCGATCGGCCGCCGGTAGTAGAGCGCGAGCCAGTCCGGCAGCACCGCCCGGTGCCGGTCGAGCAGCGCCGGGTGGACGGCGGTGGTCGTGGTGGTCGGCTCGCTCATGGCCGCACCAGCCCCCGGTACGCGTCCGGGCGCCGGTCCCGGTAGAAGGCCCACTGCTGGCGCACCTCCTCGATCAGCCCGAAGTCCAGGTCGCGGACCACGAGTTCCTCCTCGCTGTCGCTGGCCGCCGCGCCCACCAACTGGCCGCGCGGGTCGGCGAAGTAGCTCGTGCCGTAGAAGTCGTCGTCGCCGTAGGGCTCGCGGCCCACCCGGTTGATCGCCGCGACGAAGTACCCGTTGGCCACCGCGGCGGCCGGCT
Organism: Streptomyces millisiae; assembly: GCF_031845425.1. Lineage (NCBI taxonomy): Bacteria > Bacillati > Actinomycetota > Actinomycetes > Kitasatosporales > Streptomycetaceae > Streptomyces > Streptomyces millisiae. Next base: position 93,778 of record NZ_JAVREM010000022.1, on the reverse strand, counting down.
GTTCGAGACGCCACAGGTGCGCCGACAGGCCGCGCGAGGTCGCCGACGGGTTGTAGACCAGCTGCGCGCCCGCCAGGCCCAACTCGCGCCAGCCCTCGGGGAAGTGCCGGTCGTAGCAGATGGTGACGCCGACCCGGCCCACCGCGGTCTCGAAGACCGGCCAGCCGAGGTTGCCCGGCCTGAAGTAGAACTTCTCCCAGAAACCGGGGAGTTGCGGGATGTGGTGCTTGCGGTACTTGCCGAGCACCGTGCCGTCCGCGTCGATCACCGCGGCCGTGTTGTAGTAGACGCCCGGATGCTCGACCTCGAAGACCGGCACCACGAGTACCATGCCCGTCTCCCTGGCCAGCTCCCGCATCCGCCGCACGGTGGGCCCCTCGGGCACCGGCTCCGCCCAGCGGTAGTGCTCGCGTTCCTGGACCTGACAGAAGTAGGGGGCGTTGAACACCTCCTGGAACCCCATGATCACGGCGCCCTTCCGCGCCGCCCGCCTGGCGTGCTCCTCGTGCTTGGCGATCATCGACTCGCCGTCGCCGGTCCAACTCGCCTGTAGCAGCGCCGCCCGCACCACGTCCGCCATCGGCCGCTCCCGTCGTCACTCACCATGAGTAAGGTTCTCTGACCCGGTGTGACGTAGCCTAGCGAGGCGGGTAGCCACCCAGCCACGTAGCGCAGCGGAAGGAGTCCCGGGGATGGGCGACAGCCGGCCGGTGTACCAGCGGATCGCCGACGATCTGCGCCGGCGGATCGACGAGGGCGAGCTCGCCGTGGGGGACCGGATCCCCTCCCGCGCCGAGCTCAAGCGGGCCTACGCGGCCAGCGACCAGACCGTCGACCGGGCCGTGCGGGTGCTGAAGGCCGCGGGTTACGCCAGCGGACAGTTCGGCCGCGGGGTGTTCGTCAGCGACCGGGTGCCGATCGGGGCCCTGGTGCGGAGCACGGCGGCCGTCGACTCGCCGCTCGCCGCCCGGGTCAGCGTGCTGGGCGAGGAGGCGTCGGGCGGCACGCCTGACCTGGCCTGGGAAGCCGTCTCCACCGCCACCACCGCGCCGCCCGACATCGCGGCCCGGCTTGAACTGTCGCCCGGCGCGCGGGTGATGTGCACCCGCTACGAGTACCTGGCCGACCGGCGCCCGCTTCAACTCGCCACCAGCTGGGAGCCGTTGGCGCTGACCGAGGGCACCGACGTGGCCTACCCGGAGCGCGGTCCGTACGCCCGCCGTGGGGTGCGCGGCCGGTTCGCGGCCATCGGCATCCGGGTCGTGCACGCGCGCGAGATCGTCGGCTCCCGGCCGGCCACCAGCCCGGAGGCGGAGGTGCTCGGCTGCGCCCCCGGGCAGTGCGTCACGGCCGTGGAGCGCACCCACTACGACGCGGACGACCGGCCGGTGGAGACCTCGGACACCGTGGTGCTCGGCGACCGCTGGCGCCTGGCGTACGACATCGCGTTCGCCTAGGAGCGGGTGTCTAGGACTCGGCGGCCTCCGCGTAGGCCTGGGACAGCCCGGGGGCGCCGGTGTCAGCCCACTCCTCGGCCGTGGCCACCACGTCCACCTCGCGACCCGAGGCCGTCACCACCACCGGCCGGCCGCCAGGCCCTGGGGCCCAGGCCGCGCCGGGCACCGTGCGCACGATCACCGTGCCGAGGAACAGGCCGACGTCGTTGGCCAGCCACGGCAGCTCCTCGGGGTCGTCCCGCCATCCCGGGAGCAACTGGTCCAGGGCCTCGAGCGACCTCGGCGTGTCGCTCAGCACCACCCCGGCACGCTGCGCGCGGGCCCGCAGCAGCTCGCACTCGGACAACAGCTGGGCCACTCCCTCGGGGTCCGCCCAGGAGCCCGTCGGCGTGGCGGTGGGCTGCTTGCGCCAGTTGTCCAGGAAAGGGATGTTCATGCGTACAGGGTCCCACCACGTCGGCCCACCAGGCCACCCAGAGATGTCATCAGTTGTTCACAGATTCGGTTTGCGAACCGCCTCACATGCCGGGGGAAGTGGGCTCCAGGTCCAGGTCGACCACGACCGGGGCGTGGTCGGAGGCGCCTTTCCCCTTGCGCTCCTCGCGATCCGCGTAGGCGTCGGTGACCAGCCCGGTGAACGGCGAGTTGCCGTAGACCAGGTCGATCCGCATCCCCCGGTTCTTCGGGAAACCCAGCTGCCGATAGTCCCAGTAGGTGAACGCCCGCTCGTACTTCAGCGGGCGCGGCAGCACGTCGGAGAGGCCGGCCTCGCGCAGCGCGGCCAGCGCCGCCCGCTCCGCCTCGGTGACGTGGGTGCTCCCCTCGAAGACCGAGCGGTCCCACACGTCGGCGTCCTCCGGGGCCACGTTGAAGTCGCCGAGCACCGCGAACGGTCGGGGGCCCGCCGCGTCCTCCGCGACCGCCTCCCGAAGGGCCTTCAGCCAGCTCAGCTTGTAGTCGAAGTGCGCGTGCCCGACCTCGCGGCCGTTGGGCACGTAGACCGACCACACCCGGACCCCGCCGCAGGTGGCCGCCACCGCGCGCGGCTCGGCCACCCCGTCGTACTCGGGTCCGCCGGGCAGCCCACTGGTCACCTCGTCGAGGCCGACGCGGGAGAGCACCGCCACCCCGTTCCACCGGCCGCCGGCGTGCACGGCCGCCTCGTAGCCCGCCTCCCGCAGCCGCTCGGCCGGGAAGGCGCCGGCCTCGCACTTCAGCTCCTGGAGGCAGAGCACGTCGGTGCCGCTGCGCTCCAGCCAGGCCAGCAGCCGGTCGGTCCTGACGGTGACGGAGTTGATGTTCCAGGTGGCGATGCGCATGACGGCTCTCTCGGCTCTGCTCTCTGGTCGGCGGTGACGCGGCGGGACGGGACGGCGACGGCTCAGACGGCCGCCGACTCGCCGGGGGCCAGCCTCGCGTACTCGGTGGGGGCGATCCCCGCGCCCTGCGGGCTCAGGTTGCGGGCGTACACCGGGAGGGCCAGGTCGGTGAGCAGCGCGTCGTGGACGGCGAAGGCCCGCTCCGGGCGCACCTCGCGCACGTAGTCCACGACCTCGGAGAGCTTGTTCCACGGGGCCTGCACCGGCAGCAGCAGGGTGTGCACCGGGCGCTCGGGCACGGTCAGCGCGTCCCCCGGGTGGAAGAGCGCGCCGCCGACCAGGAAGCCGACGTTGGTGATGCGCGGGATGTCCGGGTGGATCACCGCGTGCAGCTCGCCGTGCACCTCGACCTCGAAGCCGGCCGCCTCGAAGGTGTCGCCGTGGCCCACCGTGTGCACCCGGCCGGGGAACGCCGCGGACAGCTGCTCCGCGACGCTGCGCAGCGTCCAGAGCTCGGTGGCGGGGGAGGACTCCAGGGCGGCGCGCAGCCGGCCCTCGTCGAAGTGGTCGGGGTGCTCGTGGGTGACGAGCAGGGCGTCGGCGCCGAGGGCCGCGTCCTCCTCGCTGAACGCGCCGGGGTCGATGACCAGCGTGCGGCCCTCCCGCGTGAGGCGGACGCAGGAGTGGCCCTTCTTGGTGAGCTCCATGCCGGCCATTCTGCTACGCGCCACCGACAGCGGCCGACGAAGGCCCCGGGCCGGAGCTCCCGGAACGCGAAAACCGCCCGGCGGCCGGCCCTCGCGGGCGGCCACCGGGCGGAAGGACGGACGGCGCCCGTCAGGACTCGGCGCCCGCCCTGGCCTCGCGCCGGTTGTCGCGGAACGCGTACACCCGGCGGGCCATGGCGAACAGCGGGATGACCGCGCCGAGCACCAGCTGGAGCGAGCAGCCGGTCTGGAGCAGCAGCAGGCCGCCGGGCGCGTCGAAGGCCCAGGCGGTCAGCAGGGCCATGGACAGCACGATCCAGGAGAGCATGGCGATGGCGAGCGTGCCGCGCGGCTTGGGGTACTCCACGCGGCTCACCATCAGCCAGGCCACGCCCAGGATCGCCAGCAGCGTCGGCGTGAACGGCAGCTCCAGCAGCACGATCGAGACCACGGTGAGCGCGCCGAAGGGGCTCGGCATGCCCTGGAAGACGCCGTCGGGCATCGTCACGCACGAGAATCTGGCGAGCCGCAGCACCACGGCGAGCAACACCACGGTGGCCGCCAGCGCCGACAGCGGCTCGTGGACGTCGCCGACCACCATCCCCCAGACCAGCACGAAGTAGGCCGGGGCAAGACCGAAGCTGATCAGGTCCGACAGGTTGTCCAGCTCGGCGCCCATCGGCGAGGCCCGCAGCTTCCGGGCCACCAGGCCGTCGAACAGGTCGAAGACCGAGGCCAGCAGCATCAGCAGCACCGCGGTCGCCGCGTTGTTCCGCACCACACCGGCGTCCCCGCTGTTGGTGAGGTGCGGGATCAGCACACCGGTGGTCGTGAAGTAGACGGCGAGGAAGCCACAGGTGGCGTTCGACAGCGTCAGGGTGTCCGCTATCGAGAGACGCATCGACAGCGGAAGATCGTCGACCTCCGCGTCGTCGTCGTCCGCCACCCAGGACGCCGCCGGGGCCCTGGTCTCCGAGGTCGATCGCTCAGTCACGGTCAAGACGTGTCACTCCCGCGGTGGTGTGCTGGCCGACCTCGACGGCGGGCTCGACGCCCTCCGGGAGGTAGACGTCCACCCGTGAGCCGAACCGGATCAGGCCGACCCGGTCGCCCTGCTCCACCTTGCAGCCCTGCGGCACGTACGGCACGATCCGCCGCGCCACCGCGCCGGCGATCTGCACCATCTCCAGGTCGCCCAGCTCGCTGTCGAAGCGCCACACGACGCGCTCGTTGTTCTCGCTCTCCTTGTCGAACGCGGGGACGTACCCGCCGGGGATGTGCTCGACGGAGGCCACGGTCCCGGCCACCGGGGCGCGGTTGACGTGCACGTTCAACGGACTCATGAAGATCGCCACGCGCGTCCGCCCGTCGGGCCACGGCATGATGCTCTGCACCACCCCGTCGGCGGGCGAGAGCACCCGCCCCTGCCCGAGCTCCCGCTCCGGGTCGCGGAAGAACCACAGCATCCCGGCGGCCAGTGCCGTGGTCGGGACGGCCGCGGCGGCCCAGGCTCCGGAGCGGCGGGCCTTCACCAGGGTGACGGCGGCCGCGGCCATGGTGGGGAGCAGCCATGGTGAGGCGCCGCGCGCCAGTCGGACCCGGCCGCCGGGGGAAAGGGAAGAGCGGTAAGGCATGGGAGACCTTCGTAGCGGGGAACATTGCACCGGTGCACCTCCGCTGGCGCGGAGAGGGCCCCGAAGCGGTGCGCGTGTCTCGATGCTATAGGTCCCGGACCGTAACTCGGCAAGCCAGCGGGCCGATCGGGGGCCGGCCGCCGCCCGCCTACCCCCGTCTGAGCTCGGGCAATCACCGCATTTCAGCCCGGCAGTCGGTATTCCTCGAGCAGCCGCCGACCGATGATCATCTTCTGGATTTCCGCGGTGCCCTCGCCGATGAGCAGCATCGGCGCCTCCCGGTAGAGCCGCTCGATCTCGAACTCCTTCGAGAATCCGTAGCCGCCGTGAATGCGGAACGAGTCCTCCACCACTTCCTTGCAGTACTCGGCGGCCAGGTACTTCGCCATCCCGGCCTCCAGGTCGTTGCGCCGGCCCGCGTCCTTGGCGCGCGCGGCCCGCACCATCAGGCCGTGCGCGGCCTCCACCCGGACCGCCATCTCGGCCAGCCGGAACTGGATCGCCTGGTGCTCGGCGATGGGCCGGCCGAAAGCCCTGCGCCGCTGCGCGTAGGAGATGCCGAGTTCGAAGGCGCGCAGGGCCACGCCGCAGCCGCGGGCGGCCACGTTCACCCGGCCCACCTCGACTCCGTCCATCATTTGGTAAAAACCTCGGCCGGTCGTGCCGCCGAGCACCCGATCGGCGGGGACGGGCAGTTCGTCCAGGACCATTTCGGTGGTGTCCACCCCCTTGTAGCCCATCTTGTCGATCTTGCCGGGAATGGTGAGACCGGGCCTGATCAGGCCGAATCCGGGTTCCTTCTCGACGAGGAACGTCGTCATCGAGCGGTGCGGCGGCGTGTCGGCCGGAAGTCCCTCGTCCGTCCGGCACAACACGGCCACGAGATGCGACGAGCCGCCGTTGGTCAGCCACATCTTCTGCCCGCTCAACCGGAATCCGCCGTCCGCGGCGCGCACGCCCCGGGTGGCGATCGCGGCGACGTCGGAGCCGAGGCCCGGCTCCGACATCGAGAACGCCCCGCGCACCTCGCCGGTCGCCATCCGGGGCAGGAAGTGGCCGCGCTGCTCCTCGGTGCCGTGGTGGACGAGCAGGTGCGCCACGATGAAGTGGGTGTTGACGATGCCGGAGACGCTCATCCAGCCGCGGGAGAGCTCCTCCACGCACAGCGCGTACGTCAGCAGCGACTCGCCGAGCCCGCCGTACTCCTCGGGGATGGTCAGCCCGAAGAGCCCCAACTCCCGCAGCCCCGCGACGATCCGTTCCGGGTACTCGTCCCGGCGTTCGAGCTCGCCGGCGACCGGAAGTATCTCCTTGTCGACGAAGCGCCGTACCGTTTCGACGATCTCCCGCTGGACCTCGGTGAGCCCCTCCGTGCTCGCCAGCCGCCGCATCTCAGCGCCCCCCGTCCGGCCGCCCGGCCGTGGGCACCAGCACCTTGCGGCGGAACACGCAGACCAGCGTGCCGTCCTGGTTGTGGCCGCGGGTCTCCACGGTCACCACACCCCGGTCCGGCTTGGACGTCGAGGCCCGCTTGGCCAGCACGGCGGTCTCGCCGTAGACGGTGTCGCCGTGGAACGTCGGCGCGGTGTGCCGCAGCGACTCCACCTCCAGGTTGGCGATGGCCTTCCCCGACACGTCCGGCACCGACATGCCGAGCAGCAGCGAGTACACGTAGTTCCCCACCACCACGTTCCGCCCGAACTCCGTCTCCCGCGCGGCGTACTCGGCGTCGAGGTGCAGCGGGTGGTGGTTCATGGTGAGCAGGCAGAACAGGTGGTCGTCGTACTCCGTGATGGTCTTGCCCGGCCAGTGCTTGTACACGTCCCCCACGCTGAACTCCTCGAAGATGCGGCCGAATCGCACGGTGTCCTCCCGGGCGGTTGATCGGGCGGGGTGAGCGGTGGGTCCCGGCCGGCTCAGGCCGGGGGAGTGAAGGAACTGGTGCGGGTGAGGCCCGCGGCGCGGCCCTTGGTGGCGATGACGCGGGCCATCTTGCGGCTGGCCTCGTCGATCATCTCGTCGCCCAGCATCGCCGAGCCTTTCGCGCCGCCGGCCGCCGACGTGTGGTAGGCGTAGGCGTCCAGGATGAGTTCGGCGTGGTCGTAGTCGTCCTGGGTCGGCGAGAAGACCTCGTTGGCCGCCTCGATCTGTCCCGGGTGCAGCACCCACTTGCCGTCGTAGCCGAGCGCCGCGGCCCGGCCGGCCACCTCCCGGAACGCCTCGACGTCCCTGATCTGCAGGTAGGGCCCGTCGATCGCCTGGAGGCCGTGGGCGCGGGCGGCCATCAGGATCCGCATCAGGATGTAGTGGTAGGCGTCTGCCGGGTAGCCCGGCGGCTGCTCGCCGACCACCAGCGACTTCATGTTGATCGAGGCCATGAAGTCCGCCGGGCCGAAGACCAGCGTCTCCAGGCGGGGCGAGGACGCCGCGATGGCGTCGACGTTGACCAGCCCCCTGGCGTCCTCGATCTGCGCCTCGATGCCGATCCCGCCCACCGGCAGCCCCGTCGTCCGCTCGATCTGCGTCAGCAGCAGGTCCAACGCCCGTACCTGCTCGGCGTCCTGGACCTTGGGCAGCATCAGGCAGTCCAGGTTGGCGCCCGCGCCCTCGACCACCGTGATCACGTCGCGGTAGGTCCACTCGGTCGACCAGTCGTTGACCCGCACGACCCGCGTCTTCCCACCCCAGTCGCCCTCGTTGAGGGCCTTGACGATCGCGTGCCTGGCGCCCTCCTTGGCCAGCGGCGCGCAGGCGTCCTCCAGGTCGAGGAACACCTGGTCGGCGGGGAGCTGTTGGGCCTTCTCCAGGAACCGCGGGTTGCTGCCGGGGACGGCCAGGCAGGAGCGGCGTGGGCGGATCATGACAGGGCCTCCAGGGGGTCGAGACGGTGCGCGAGACGGATCTCGTCGACGATACGGCCGATGATCGCGGTGATGCCGAAGTCCTTGGGGGTGAAGACCGCGGCCACCCCGGCCGCCCGCAGCGCCGCCGCGTCGCCGGCCGGGATGATGCCGCCGACGACGACCGGCAGCTCGCCGGCGCCGGCCGCCCGCAGCCGCTCCAGGACGTCGGGCACCAGCGCGGCGTGCGATCCCGACAGGATGGACAGGCCCACGCAGTGCACGTCCTCCTCCACCGCCGCCGCCACCAGCTGCGCCGGGGTGAGCCTGATGCCCTGGTAGACCACCTCGAAGCCGGCGTCCCTGGCCCGTACCGCGATCTGCTCGGCACCGTTGCTGTGGCCGTCGAGTCCCGGCTTGCCGACCAGCAGCCGCAGTCGGCCGACGCCGAGCTCGCGCGCCGTCCCGGCGGCGGCCCGCCGGACCGCGGCGAGCGCCGGGTCGGGCGCCGCGCCGGTCGGCGCGGCGCCGCTCACGCCGGTGGGCGCGCGGTACTCGCCGAACACCTCCCGCAGCGCGTCCGCCCACTCCCCGGTGGTCACGCCGGCGCGGGCGCAGTCCAGGGTGGGGAACATCAGGTTCTCCCCGGTCCCCGCGGTGCGCCGCAGCGCGTCGAGCGCCCGGCCGGCCGCCGCCGCGTCGCGCCGGCCGCGCCAGCGTTCCAGCTCCTCGATCACCGGGCCCTCGGCCGCCGGGTCCACGGTCAGCACGGCCGCGTCCGGGTCGGCGGTCAGCGGGCTCGGCTCGGTCTCGGGGTAGCAGTTGACGCCGACGATCCGCTCCTCGCCGCTCTCCACCCGGGCCCGGCGGCGGGCGTGCGACTCGACGAGTCGCTCCTTGAGGTAGCCGGAGGCGACGGCCGCCAGCGCGCCGCCCATCTCCTGCACCCGGCCGATCTCCGCCCACGCCTCGGCGGCCAGCGCCTGGGTCCTGGCCCGCACCACGTGGCTGCCGGTGAACAGGTCCTCGTACTCCAGCAGGTCGCTCTCCTCCGCGAGCACCTGCTGGATCCGCAGCGACCACTGCTGGTCCCAGGGCCGCGGCAGCCCCAACGCCTCGTTCCATGCCGGGAGTTGAACGGCGCGGGCGCGGGCGTCCCGGGAGAGCGTGACGGCCAGCATCTCCAACACCACGCGCTGCACGTTGTTCTCCGGCTGCGCCGCGGTGAGGCCGAGCGAGTTGACCTGCACGCCGTAGCGGAAGCGGCGCTGGGCCGGGTCCCTGACGCCGTAGCGCTCGCGGGTGATCCGGTCCCACACGTCCCCGAACGCCCGCATCTTGCACATCTCCTCGACGAAGCGGACGCCGGCGTTGACGAAGAACGACATCCGCCCGACGACGTCGCCGAACCGCCCCGGGCTGATCCGCCCCGAGTCGCGCACCGCGTCGAGGACGGCGATGGCGCTGGTCATGGTGTAGGCGATCTCCTGCACCGGCGTGGCGCCGGCCTCCTGGAGGTGGTAGCCGCAGATGTTGACCGGGTTCCAGCGGGGCAGGTGGCTGACCGCGTAGGTGATGGTGTCGGTGGTCAGCCGGAGCGAGGGGCCGGGCGGGAAGACATAGGTGCCGCGGGCCAGGTACTCCTTGACGATGTCGTTCTGCGTGGTGCCGCGCAGCAGCGTGGGGTCGGCGCCCTGCTCCTCGGCGACGACGCGGTAGAGGGCGAGCAGCCACATGGCGGTGGCGTTGATGGTCATCGAGGTGTTGGCGCGCTCCAGCGGGATGCCGTCGAACAGCTCCCGCAGGTCGCCGAGATGGGCGACCGGGACGCCGACCCGGCCGACCTCGCCGCGGGCCAGCACGTGGTCCGGATCGTGGCCGGTCTGGGTCGGCAGGTCGAAGGCGACGGACAGGCCGGTCTGTCCCTTGCCGAGGTTGCGGCGGTAGAGCTCGTTGGAGGTCCGTGCCGTGGAGTGTCCCGCGTAGGTGCGCATCAGCCAGGGGCGGTCGCGTCTCGCCATCTCAGGCACCGCCGCCGACGGGTTGGGGGGCCGGTGCGCGGAACCGGTTGATGGCGGTCAGGTGGCGCTCGCGCAGCTCGCGGTCGCGGACGCCGAGGCCCTCGGCGGGGGCGAGCGCGAGGATGCCGACCTTGCCCTGGTGGCGGTTGGCGTGCACCTCGTGGGCGGCCTGTCCGGTCTCGGCCAGCGGGTAGACCCGGGAGAGGGTGGGGTGGACCCGGCCCTTGGCGACCAGTCGGTTGGCCTCCCACGCCTCGCGGTAGTTGGCGAAGTGGGAGCCGACGACCCGCTTGAGGCTCATCCACAGGTAGCGGTTGTCGTAGGCGTGGTGGTAGCCGGTGGTGGAGGCGCAGGTGACGACGGTGCCGCCGCGGCGGGTGACGTACACGCTGGCGCCGAACGTCTCACGGCCGGGGTGTTCGAGGACGATGTCGACGTCCTCGCCGCCGGTGAGTTCACGGATCCTGGCCCCGAACCGCCGCCACTCGCGCGGGTCCTGGGTGTGCTCGTCGCGCCAGAAGCGGTAGCCCTCGGCGCCGCGGTCGATGACGGCGGTGGCCCCCATCCGGCGGCAGAGCTCCGCCTTCTCGGGGCTGGAGACGACGCACACCGGGGTGGCGCCGCCGGCCAGCACCAGCTGGGTGGCGTAGGAGCCGAGGCCGCCGCTCGCGCCCCAGATCAGCACGTTGTCGCCCTGCTTCATGGCGGCGCCGTTGCGGGAGACCAGTTGGCGGTAGGCGGTGGAGTTGACCAGACCTGGCGCGGCGGCCTCCTCCCAGCTGAGGTGGCGGGGCTTGGGCATCAGCTGGTTGGCCTTGACCAGCGAGAGCTCGGCGAGGCCGCCGAAGTTGGTCTCGAAGCCCCAGATGCGCTGCTGGGGGTCGAGCATGGTGTCGTCGTGCCCGTCGGCCGACTCCAGCTCGACGGAGAGGCAGTGCGCGACCACCTCGTCGCCGGGGCGCCAGGCGTTGACGCCCTCGCCGACGCGCAGCACGACGCCGGCCAGGTCGGAGCCGATGACGTGGTAGGGCAGGTCGTGGCGGGCGGCGAGCGGCGAGAGCCGGCCGTACCGCCGCAGGAAGGCGAAGGTGGGGACGGGCTCGAAGATCGAGGTCCACACCGAGTTGTAGTTGACCGAGCTGGCCATCACGGCGACCAGGGCCTCGCCTGGGCCGAGCGGGGGCACCGGCACCTCGTCCAGGTGCAGGGAGGCGCGCGGGTCCCTGGCCCGGCTCGGCAGGCCGTCGAACATCGCGGTCTCGTCGCGGTGCACGGTGATGGCGCGGTAGGACTCGGGGAGCGGCAGTGCGGCGAAGTCCGCTTCGCCGGCGGCCGATTCGTCGAGCGCGGCGATCGCCGCGAGGATCTCCTTCACGGGCTGCCTCCGAGGGCAGGCGGGGGTCACGACAGTTGGCTGAGCGCTTGAACTGCGAACTGTGAGCGCGTGGTTGCGGCTCGCGCGGTGGCGCGGTGTGACGGGCGCCCGCGATTGCGTGGGACAGCGCCCGGATGCTCGTACCGTATGGCACCCGGTGCCGCCCCGCAAGGCACTGCGTGCCAACAATTCCGCTCATTTGTCATCACCCCTCGCGCATACGAGCGGAGGGGGTTTCGGGGGGAGCGGACTACGACCTGTCGGTCAGCGCCTGTTCGATGGTGCGCATGACCTCGCTCAGCGGCGCGTCGGTGCGCGCCACCGTCACCAGCACCTCGCCCTTCGTCGACGCGAAGGCGGCCGGGGGCGAGGCGGTGGCGGCGATCACCGGCAGCGAGGCGAAGGTCCGGCGCACGATCGCGAACGCGTGGTCGAGCTCGGCCTCCACGTCGCCCTCGCCGTCCCGGCGCAGCCAGCGCCGCAGCACGTGGTTGTGGGCGGTCACCACGGCCGCCGCCGCCACCTCGGCGAGCAGCGGCTCGTCCCCGTTGTGCGAGTTCTCGTCGAACTGCCCGAGCAGGTAGCGGGTGAAGAGGCGCTCGTAGCGGGCCACCGAGGCGATCTCCCGCTCGCGCAGCGCCGGCACCTCGCGGGTCAGCCGGTAGCGCTGCACCGACACGGCGGGCGCCGCCGCGTACATCTTCATGACCTCCTTGATGCCGCGACACACCGTGTCGATCGGGTTCTCGTGCGCGGGCGCCGCGTCCAGCACGGCCTTGGCGCGCTCCAGCGTGTCGTCGTGGTCGGGGAAGATCGCCTCCTCCTTCGACCGGAAGTGGCGGAAGAACGTCCGGCGGGCGACCCCGGCCGCGGCGGCGATCTCGTCCACCGTGGTGGCCTCGTACCCCTTGCTCGCGAACAGCTCCATCGCGGCGCCGGCGAGCTGTCGGCGCACCTTGAGCCGCTGGTGGGAAACCTGGGGACGGACGGACTTCACGGGCTGGGCCATGAGGCGAACGTACTCCATCCGTCACTCGCGACGCTTCCGCGTTCCACGCCGTCAGCCGGTGGAGCCGTAGGAGTGGAAGCCGCGACCCGACTTCCGCCCCAGACAGCCGGCGGCCACCAGCTGGCTCAGCAGGCCCGCCGGCTCGTGGGTCGGCTCGCCGAACTCGCGGTGCAGGGTCCGCTGGATGGCGAGCGCCACGTCCAGGCCCACGACGTCGAGCAGTTCGAAGGGGCCCATCGGGTAGCCGGCGCCGAGCCGCATCGCGGTGTCGATCGCGGCCGGCGTCGCGTAGTGCTCCTCCACCATCCGCACCGCGTCGTTGAGATAGGGGAAGAGCAGGGCGTTGACGACGAAGCCGGCCCGGTCGCGGCAGTCCACCGGGTGCCGGCCGATCGCGGCGCAGACGGCGTGCGCGGTGGCGTGCGCCGCGCCGCCGGTCAGCACGGTGCGCACCACCTCCACCAGGCGCATCGCGGGGGCCGGGTTGAAGAAGTGCATGCCGACGACGTCCGCGGGCCGGGAGGTGGCCCGGGCGCAGGCGATCACCGGCAGCGACGAGGTGGTGGTCGCCAGGACGGCGCCCGGCCGGCACTCGGCGTCGAGGGCCGCGAACAGCCGCCGCTTCACGGTCAACTCCTCGGCCACCGCCTCGATCACCAGGTCGGCGCCGGCCAGCGCCGCCAGCGACCCGGCCGGCCGGACCCGGGCCAGCGCGGCGTCCCGCTCGGCCGCCGTGATCCTGCCCTTGCGCACCCTGTGCTCCAGCGATCCCGCGATCCGGTCCCGCGCGGCGGCCGCGCGCCCCGCGTCGCGCCCCACCAGCGTCACCGGCAGCCCCGCCGCGCCGAACACCTCGGCGATCCCGGCGGCCATGGTGCCCGAGCCGACCACGCCCACGGCCGCCACCTCGCGCGGCTCGCCGAGCCGCGCGCCGCCGGTCGGGGTCAGCTCGTCCGGCACCGCCGCGCCGTCGTGCGGCGCGCGATAGGTGTAGAATCCGCGCCCCGCCTTACGTCCCGTCATCCCCGCCTCGACGAGCTGCCCCAGGATGGGCGCCGGCACGTACGGCCGGTGCCCGGTGCGGCGGTGTAGCGCGTCGAGCACGGCGCGCGCCGTGTCGAGGCCGATCAGGTCGAGCAGCGCCAGCGGCCCCATCGGCAGCCCGCAGCCCAGGCGCATCGCCGCGTCGATGTCCTCGCGGGTCGCGTAGCGCGACTCGAACATCGCGGCCGCCTGGTTGAGGTAGCCGAACAGCAGCCCGTCCGCGACCAGCCCAGGACGGTCGCCGGCCGGCAGCGGCTCCTTGCCGAGGTCGTGGACGAGCGCGGCGACGGCGGCCAGCGCCTCGGGCGCGGTGAGCACCGAGGAGACCACCTCGACCAGGCGCATGGCGCGCACCGGGTGGAAGAAGTGCAGCCCCACGACCCGGCCGGGCCGCGCGGTCTCGGCCGCGAGCCGGGTGACCGGCAGCGCGTCCGTGGTGGTGGCCAGCACGGCGGTGGGCCGGACGACGGCGTCGAGGTCCCGCAGCACGGCGCGCTTGAGGGCGAAGTCCTCGGGCACCGCCTCGACCACCAGGTCGGCCTTGGCGACCGCGGTGAGCTCGGCGTGCGTGGTGAGGCGGCCGGAGCCGGCGAGCCCGGCGGACGCGGCGAGCGCGCGGCCGGCGGCGGCCGGGTCGACGTCCACGCCGACCACCTCCCGCCCCGACCTGACGAGGGCCTCGGCGAGGCCGGCGCCGAGGGTGCCGAGCCCCACCACGGCGACGGTCCTTAGGACCGGCGGGGCGGGCGCGGGGGAGAGGAGGGCGGCCGAGGCGGCGGTGCGCTGGTCCATGGCGAACTCCAGGGTGACGACCGGGCAGGGGCGAACTGTCGGCCGACCGGCCCCTGTCCCGGGAGCCCGCCGAAGAGGTTCGCGACCGCGTCACCGTCGCATCGCATGAGCCACAAGGCGCTCTGATGAGCAGCCTACCGAGCCGGGGCCGCCCGCCGCCACCCCCGCGCGTGCCCGAGCGCCGCGAGACCGTCGAGCGCGGCGCCGAGCAGGGCCCGCACCACCCCGGCACCCATGAACTCCGGCCGCACGTACACGGCGTGGAGCTCGCCCCAGCCGACCACGCCGTGCCCGTCGACCTCGGCCACCAGGTGGGAGACGCCCGGCGGCTCCTTCGCCAGACCGGCCCGCGGCCCGGCCGGCTCGGCGTCCGCCGGCTGGAGCCCTCTGACCGATATGCCCATGCGCCGCAGCGTAGTTCGGCGTCACTCCGACGGCGCGACGTTTTCGGTTCGGAAGGTGATCACGCACATGGGGTGCGCCTACGATGGGCAGCGTCCGTCCGAGCTGTGGTCCGTGTGGGGGCCACGGGAGGAGAGGGGAAACGGATGTCCGCTGATGTCCCGGGGCAGGGGCCGCTGCCCGCCGCGTTTCTGACGCCCGGTTCCTCGTCGTTCCTCGACTTCCTCAAGGAGCACTCGCCCGGGGTGCTGCCGCCGCTGCCCGAGACCCCGACCGGGCGCGCGGCGGCCGAGGTGCGGCACGGCACCACCATCGTCGCGGCCACCTACGCGGACGGCGTGCTCCTCGCCGGCGACCGCCGGTTCACCGCCGGCAACCTGATCGCGCACCGGGAGGGCGAGAAGGTCTTCCCCGCCGACGAGTTCTCCGCCGTCGGCATCTCCGGCACGGTCGGCCTCTCCGTCGACATGGTCCGGCTCTTCCAGCTGGAGCTCGAACACTACGAGAAGGTCGAGGGCGTCCCGCTCTCCCTGGTCGGCAAGGTCAACCGGCTGACCTCCATGATCCGCGACAACCTCGGCATGGCCATGCAGGGCTTCGCCGCCGTCCCGCTCTTCGCCGGCTACGACCTGGCCGCCCGCCGTGGCCGGATCTTCTCCTTCGACATCACCGGCGGCCACAGCGAGGAGTTCGGCTTCGCCTTCACCGGCTCGGGATCGCCGTTCGCGCGTGGCTCCCTCAAGAAGCTGCACCGCGAGGGCATGAGCGAGGACGAGATCGTCACCGCCGTCGTCCAGGCGCTCTACGACGCGGCCGACGAGGACACCGCCACCGGTGGCCCCGACCTGACCCGCGAGCTCTTCCCGAGTGTCGCGCTCATCACCGAGGACGGCTACCGCCGACTGCCGCAGGACCGCGTCGCCGAGCTGGCCCGCGCCGTGCTCGACCAGCGCCGCCAGCGCCCCGACGGGCCGATCGCGCCACCGCTCTGACGGTCGGGAAGGGGCGGGCCGTCACGTCGCTCGCGGCGGATCAACGAACGATCCCGCTGGGCCCCGGCCCGCCGATCCGCTGATCAGGCGGAGAGCTCGGCCATCACCGCCGCGTGGTCCGAGGGCCAGACGTCGGAGTCGCCCCCGGGGACGGGCCCGGCGCCCGTGCGCCACACGGCGGTGACCGCGCCCTCGCCGCCGGGCCCCGTCGAGCCCCGGTGGATGTAGTCGGTGCGGCTCCCGAAGGAAAGCGCCCCGTCGGCCGGGGGCGGCCCCGAGCGGAACGTGTCGGCCGGCCGGCCGGGATCCGCGAACCGCCAGACGTCGGTCATGACCTGCCCTGGCACGGCCGGCGCGGTCAGCGTCCCGCCGAACAGCCGCAGCTCGTCGGCGCCCGGCTCGGCGTTGAAGTCCCCCGTGACCACCGGCGGGAACGGCGTCCCGCCCCGCCGCTCGGCGACGAACCGGGCGAGCTCCGTCACCTGCGCGACCCGCACCGCGGAGCCCGCCGGGTCCGAGTGCAGATGGGTGGTGAAGAACGGCACCCGCGCCCCGGGCGCGTCGACCAGCGCGAACAACGCCGTCCGCACCTCGTCGGGACCACCGGCCGTCGGCAGCCGCCGCACCTCGGAGTCCACGATCGGCCACCGACTGAGCACCGCGTTCCCGACCCCGTCGGCCGGCTCCCGGGCCCGACCCCGCCAGTGCTCGAACACCGCGCCCGGCGCCCACGCCCAGTGCATGCCGAGCTCCCCGGCCAGCCAGCCCGCCAGGTTCTCGTCCTCCGTCGCCCAGACCTCCTGGAACCCGCAGACGTCGGGGCGCTCCCGCCGCAGCCAGTCCAGGATGACCGCCCGCCTCGCCCGCCAGTCGCCGAACCGCCACCACAGATTCCACGTCATGATGCGCACGGGGCCGATGCTACGGGCTGCCACCGGCCGGCAGGCCGGCCCGAAGCCGTCGCAGCGAGTCGCGACCCGGCACGTGGGTAGGGGCGGGGAATCCGGTCTCGGAACCCGGGGAGGGGCCATGGACGCCAGCACCATGTTCGTCGTGATCGCCGTGAGCGGGGTCGTGCTCTTCAGCCTCGCTTTCGTGCTGATCATCTACGGCGCGCTGACGAGGGGACGTCGAAGCCGCCACGGCATCGGTGGTCGCGGCGGGATGGGTGGCGGCGGCGGGTTCGGCGGCGGTGGCGGGGGTGGCGGGGGTGGCGGACTCTGACGCCTCCGCGCGCAGCGGAGGGCCGGCGGCGGTTCGCGGTCGGTGAATCGGCTGGCGGCAGAACGCGGGCCGCCGGCCCCGCCGAACTCCCTACGGTGTCAAGCCTGGAGCCGAGGGAGGAACCATGGAGACGATCACTGGAACCGCGGCCGGGGTGCCGTTCACGGCGCTCCCACCGGCGGCCTTCGACGGTCCCGCGCCGTTGATCGTGACGTGGCACATGCTGGACGCGCCACGCACGGCCGCGGCGTTCGCGGCCGCGCTGCCCATGGCCGGGGTGCCCGCCTGGCGGGTCCACCTGGGTATGCCGATGTGTGGCGCGCGGATGGTCGAGGGACGGGTCGACGCCGTCCTCGAACTCGCCCGCCAGGAACCGCTGACGGCCTTTCTGGCCCCGCTCGCCCGGCAGGCCGCCGACGAGTTCCCGGCCGCGCTCACCGCGCTGCGCGACCAGCTGCCGGTCGACGACGGGCCGATCAGCGTGCTCGGCGCCTCGCTCGGCGGGGCCGTGGCGCTGCGGGTGCTGGCCACGGGCCGGATCCCGATCCGGGCGGTCGCCCTGGTCAACCCGGCGGTGCGGATCCGGTCCGTCGTCGGGCTCGTCGAGGGCCTCACCGGACGGCCGTACCGGTGGACCGCGGAGTCCCACCAGGTCGCCGACGAACTGGACTTCGTCGCCCGCGTCGACGATCTCACGGCACGACCGCCGCTGCTGCTCGTCAGCGGCGAGCGGGATCACCAGGACCTGCGCACGGACGCGGCCGCCCTGGTCGACGCGCTGCGCGAGCGACACCCGCGGCCGGGCGAGGTCGAACTCGTCACCGTGCCTGACCTGGCGCACCCCCTGGCCGAGGAACCTGGCCTGGAGCCGGCCCCACAGCTGCCCACGGCCAGGGCGGTCGACGACGTCCTGACCCGCTGGTTCCGCCGATTGTTCGACAGGGGCGTGGGCTGAGACGTGCGCCGCGCGCGAGCCGGACGCGCCGTCGCGTCGCACTGAGCCCGGGGCGGGTTCAGGCCTGTGAGTGATTACAGCGGGCGCACGTCTTACTACCGTGGGTCCGCATGGTCCCCTTGCTGAAGGAGTTCCTCATGCGTCGGATCACCGCCCCCCTCGGTGCCGTCGTGGCCGCCGGAGTGCTGGCCCTCGGCCTCACCATCCCCGCACACGCCGCCAACGGCGACATCCGCGGCGACGGCTGGCACATCACCAACCCCAGCGGCTGCTACAACGTGCCGGGACACCCGTCCGAGGTGCGCAACAACACCGACGAGAACGTCCTCGTCTACGAGCACGCGGACTGCGTGGGCCGCGTCATCGAGGTCATCACGCCCGGCGGCGTCTCGGCCCCGGGGGTCGCCGCCACGCACGGCAGGTCCCTCTATGTGAGCTGACCTGGCCCCCGGCGCGCTCGCCGGGCGGCCGGTGTTACGGTCCGGACCATGACGATTCGGGCCGTGGTGTGGGACATCGACGACACCCTCTGGGACTACACCGGCTCCGACCGCGCCGGCGCGCTGCGCCACCTGGCGGCCGAGGGGCTGCTCGACCGGTTCGCCGACCCCGAGGCGGCGCTGCTGCGCTGGCGCTCGGTGATGGAGGAGCACTACGCCCGCTTCGAGGCCGGCGAGCTGACCTTCGAGCAGCAGCGCCGCGAGCGGGCCCGCGCGTTCCTCGGCCAGCCGCTCACCGACGCCGAGGCCGACGCCTGGTTCGACCGCTACCTGGCCCACCGGGACGGCCACCACGTGCCGTTCCCGGACGTGCTGCCGGCCCTCGACGCGCTGACCCCCGGCTACCGGCACGGCCTGCTCTCCAACTCCGGCCTGCGCGGCCAGGAGGCGAAGCTGTCGGCGCTCGGCATCAGGGAACGCTTCGAGGTCCTCGTCTGCTCCGACGAACTCGGCCACGCCAAGCCGGCACCCGAGGCGTTCTGGGCGGCCTGCGCGGCGCTGGGGCTGCCGCCGGAGGCCGTCGCCTACGTCGGCGACCGCCCCGACATCGACGCCGCCGGCGCGACCGCGGCCGGCCTGCACGGCATCTGGCTCGACCGCACGGGACAACGCGACGCCGCCGGCGGCCCCCCGCCGCCCCACCGGATCACCACCCTCGCCGCGCTCCCCACACTCCTCACCGAACTGGGCCGGCGCCGCCTTTGACGTTCCGCCGCGGGCTTGGCACACGCCACGACCGAGGCGGACCACCGGCGCGGGCCGCGCGCAGGGCGTGAAAGGGCGGGCGGTGGGGAAACCCGGCGCGGAGCGCCCGGGTGCCCGGCGGCGCAGCCGCCACGCCCCGGCGCCGGCACCCGCGCGGAGCGCGGCGGCACAGCGCGGCGCTTCGCGCCGCTCCGCGCCGCGCGCGGCCCCGCTCAGCGCCCGACCGCGTACGCGTCGTGGATCGTCTGTTCGATGGCCCGGCCGTCGCGCGCCTCACCGGTGACGCGGATGGAGAGGTGGTCGCCGGGCCGCGGCAGCAGCGGCGCGGCCACCAGCGACGTGCCGTCCGGCTTCGGCAGGACGAGCGCCCGCGTCCACCGTTCGCCGCCGTCCCTGGAGAGCCAGACCCGCAGCGTGCCGGCCACCGTCGGCAGTTCGCCGCCGATGTGGTCGGTGCTCGCCAGCCGCAGCCGCAGCGTCGGCGGCCGCCAGGCGGGGAACGCGCCGTCGGCCGGGCGGTAGTCGACGACCAGCGGCCGCGGCGCGTCCCCGGGTTCGGACGTGAACGTCCAGGCCGTGTCGATGGCCCGGCCGATCGGCAGCCGCTCCTGGTCGGGCCGCGCCGAGGACTCGAGTCGGTAGGTGCCGCGCCCGGGTGGCGTCGGGAACACCCCCTCGTACAGCGGCGCCAGCTCCGCCCCGTCGCGGAACAGCCGCATCGGCCGCAAGCCGGCCGCGTCCGGGTCCCGCAGGTGGCCCATGTGCTGGCCGTCGCTCAGCCCGACGCCCACCGCGAGGCGGTCGTCCTCGTGCTGGAGCCCGGTCGCCGACACCGTGGCGCCCCTGAACCACACCGGCGCGTCGCTGCCGCCCGGCTCGTACGCGGTGGGCGGCGCGCAGAACTGCGCCAGGTCGGGGTCGGGCCCGTTGACGCACTGCACCCAGGCCAGGTCGGGGCGCGCGTTGACCATCTCGATTCGCCGCCCGGGCAGCGGCAGCGGGTGCGCGACGGCCAGGTCCGTCGCGCCGAGGCCGAGCCGGGCCAGCCGGAACTCGGTGACGTTCGAGACGTCCTCGCCCAGCGCCCGGTAGTCGGCGTCGACGCGCACCAGTTCGCGGGCCTCGGCCCGGGAGACGCCGTACACCGGCGGGTCGGGGATCGTGGGCCCGCCGAGCGCCAGGTCGTAGAGGTCGGCCCGCCCGGGCGCGGGACGGCCGGTCGCGGCCAGCCGCCACCTGGTCTCGGCGGCCGCCTCGCCGTGCGTCACCGGCGCGGTCGGCTGGAGGAACACCCGCCCCCGCTCGATGTCCTCGGGTGGCGCGTACAACTGGGCGCCGACCGTGCCGAGCCCGGCCGCGTCCCGCCGCTCGTAGGCGAGGTACGCCTCGGTGACCCGGGTGTCGACGCCCGCCACCTCGGCCGGCGCCAGCGGCTCGGCCCGGCGCGCGTCGATCACCACCGACGCGTCCTCCCAGAGCGCCACCTCGGGATCGCCGGCGATGGCCCAGCTCGCCGGCTCCGCGCCGCGCGCCGGCGTCTCGACGGTGACCATCGTGGTGTAGGGGCCGGGGGCCATCCGGGCGTGCGCCCGGCCGTTCTCGTCCAGCGGCAGCACGGCGAACGTGCCGCCCGTCGGCAGCCACGCCGACTCCATGTTGCCGATCAGCACGCTGCCGCCGGCGAACGGTTCGCCCCTGCGGTCGAGCACCGTCACGTCGAGGTCGCGGCGCGGCGGCTCGGCGTACAGGCTCACCGGCAGCACCAGCGGCTCGCCGCCGGCGCCCGCCCGCGTGACGGTCACGGCCCCGGTGTGGACGCCGTACAGCCCGGCCGGCAGGTCGAGCGTGACGGTGATCTCGGCGGCGGCGCCGGGGGCGACGGTCAGTTCGGCGGGGGAGACGCGCACCAGGTCGGCGGGCGCGTCCGCGGTGGTCGCGACGTTCTGCTGCCAGTCGCGCAGCGTCAACCGCTCGGGCGTGGTTCCGGTGTTGGTGAGCGTCAGCGGCAGGCTGAGCCCGTCCCCGGCGGTGCCGTCCCGCAGGTAGCCGAAGTCGAGGTTGGAGCGGTCGGCCACCAGCGTCTCGTTGGCCGCCTGCGGCAGGTCGAGCAGCCCGCCGCCCTCCGCGTGCGACCACACCTGTTCGACGTCGTAGGGGTCGGCGGTGGTGGTCAGCGCGGCCTTGACCTGCCGCCAGTCCCAGTCGGGGTGCCGCTGCCAGAGCAGCGCCGCCGCCCCCGCCACGTGCGGCGTCGCCTGCGAGGTGCCCGTCATCGTCGTGTAGGGGTCCGCGGCACCGCCGCCGGCCCGCGCGCCGACGATGTCGACGCCGGGCGCCAGCAGGTCGGGCTTGGCCCGGTAGGTGCCGGCGGTCGGCCCGCGCGACGAGCCGCGGTACGTGCCGCCGTCGGCCCGGGCGGCGCCCACGGTCAGCGCGCTCTCCGCCACCCCCGGGGAGCCGACCGAGCCGATGGTGGGGCCGACGTTGCCGGCCGCCACGACGAACAGCGTGCCGTGCTCGGCGCTCAGCGCGTCCACCGCGAGCGAGACCGGGTCGTCGCCCGAGGCGCGGCCGCCCAGGCTCAGGTTGACGATGTCCGCGCCGCGTTCGACCGCCCACTCCATGCCGGCGATCGCCCAGGACGCGTACCCGGTGCCGGCGGCGTCGAGCACCTTCCCGGACAGCAGCCGGGCCCCGGGCGCCACCCCGTGTCGGGCGCCCGCCGCGGCCGCGCCGGTGCCGGCGAGCACGGAGGCGACGTGGGTGCCGTGGCCGTTCTCGTCGGCGGGCGAGCCGTCGGCGGTGAAGTCGGCCTCGGCGACGACCTGTCCCGCGAGGTCCGGGTGGGCGCGGTCGACGCCGGTGTCGAGCACCGCCACGTCCACGCCCGAGCCGTCGAGTCCCGCGTCCCACACCTCGGGCGCGCCGATCTGCCGCAGGTTCTGGTCGAGTTCGGCCGCGGTGAGGCGCTGGTCGAGCCACACCCGCGGGCGTTCACCGGCGGCGAGCGACGACCGGGCCGTGCGCAGCGAGTCGACGAAGTCGGGGGCCTCGCGCGCGTCGAGGGCGAGCGCGTCGGCGTCGATGCTGGGCAGCGGAAGCGTGTCGGGGTCGTCGGCGAGCGTGTCCGGCGCCCCGGCGCCGCGCACGATCAGCGGCACGGTGTCGGCGGCGGCCGCGCCGTCCTCGGCGGCGCGGCGGGTGACGTTGAAGAGCTCCAGGTCGAGCACGTCGGGAACGAGGGGGGCGACGGAGCCCGGCAGCACATAGACGTCGCCGTTCTGCCGCAGCGTCTGGAACGCGAAGGCGGCCGAGGGGTCGGCCGGCGTCACCGTCACGGAGGGTGCGCCGTCGACGTCCGGTCCGAGCGTCACCCGGTCCCCGGTGACCAGCAGCACGGCGCCGGCACCGGTGCCGGTTCCGGCGGTCGGGGGCGGGGGCCCGGGGACGGCCGGCGCGGGCGGGGCGGCGAGCGCGCCGAGCACGGCGACGAGGCCGCTGATCAGCGCGGCTCTTCGGAAGGTGGACTGCCGAGGATGGGACATGACCGAGTCCTATCCCACGGCGGGGTGTGACGAAATAAGCCTCGGGTTCGTCTTGTCGCCACGTCTGCTTTCCGACAGCATCGCGGAATGCTGCAACCCCTCGGCGTCACCGACTTCGCCGAAACCGCCTACCGAGCGTTGCTGGCAGCCCCCGGGCTCACCGTCCCCGAACTCGCCGGGCGGCTCGGGCGATCGTCCGGGGCGACCCGGCGGGCAGCCGGCGAACTCGAGGAGCTGGGGCTGGTGAGCCGCCTGCCGGGCCGGCCGGTGCGACTGCTGGCGACCCACCCGGACTCCGCGATCGACCTGCTGGTGGCGCGGCGGCGCGAGGAGTTGGAGAAGATCCGGGTGACGGCGCGCGCCCTGGCGGCAGAGGTCCATGTCGAGCGCCAGCCGAGCGAGTTGCTGGAGATCGTGGTCGGACAGGCCGCGATCGCCGCCCGCTTCACCCAGTTCACCCGCAACTGCCGTGCGGAACTGCTGGTGTTCGACCGCCCGCCCTATGCCAGCCCCACGGAGGAGGACGGCCAGGGCGCGGTCAACGGGCTGCTGCGGGAGGGCGTTCGGGTGCGGGGCATCTACGCGCCGGAGTCGCTGAGCCAGCCGGGCGGCCTGGACGCGGCGGTGCTGGCGGCCAAGCGGGGCGAGCTGTCACGGGTGCATCCCCGGGTCCCGATGAAGCTGGCGATCACGGACCGGCAGGTCGCGCTCCTGCCGCTGGTGCTCGACGACATGGTGACCAGCGCGGTGATCGTCCGCCCGAGCGCACTGCTCGACGCGCTGGTCGCCCTCTTCGAACTCCTCTGGGAGCAGGCCGCGCCCCTGCTGGTCGCGGACGAGGACAAGGCGCGGGACAAGGACCTGCTGACGCTGTTGGTCGCCGGCCTCAAGGACGAGACGATCGCCCGCCAACTCGGCGTCAGCACGCGGACGGTCAGCCGGCACGTCGCCGACCTGATGGACCGGCTCGGCGCGCGCACCCGTTTCCAGGCCGGCGTACTGGCCGAGCGGAACGGCCTGTTGGCCGACGACTGACCCAACCGGCCGGCCCGACCGCCACGCCCGCGAGCGGGCGCGGGTGGGTGGGACCCGTGGCGCGGCGCCTCCCACCCACCCGGAACCCCGCCGGGTCAGCGCGTGTCGACCCGCACCGCGGCCTTCGTCGTCACCGTCGGGGCGCCCGTCACGGGGACCGCGATCTCCAGCGGGGAGCCGGCCACGGCCAGGCCGGAGACGCTCAGCGGGCGCAGCTCGTCCGGGAGGCCGGGGGCCACCGTGAGCGTGCCGCCCGGCACGTCCGCCGCCAGGCCGAGGAGCGAGGTCAGCACCTGGACGGAGGCCGCCGCCGCCCACGCCTGGGGCCGGCAGGACGCCGGGTAGGGCACCGGGCGGGCGCCCTCGTCCGCGCCGTAGCCGGCGAAGAGTTCGGGCAGCCGGGCCTCGAAGCCGTCGGCGGCCCGCAGCAGGCCGCCGGCCAACTGGCCGGCCGCCTCCGGGAATCCGGCCCTGGCCAGGCCGGAGACGGCGATGGCCGTGTCGTGCGGCCAGACCGCGCCGACGTGGTAGCCGAGCGGGTTGTAGCCGGCGCCGGCGCTGCTGTACGTGCGCAGGCCGAAGCCCGAGTCCAGGTGCGGGCCCGCCAGCCGGGCGGCGAGCAGCGCGCTCTCCTCGCGGTCGAGCAGCCCGGTGCCCAGCAGGTGACCGAAGCCGGAGGTGACCGAGTCCACCGGCCGCTTGTCGCGGTCGAGCGCGACCGCCGGGTAGGGGCCGAACTCGTCCCGCACCCAGAACCGCTGCCGGAAGCGGGACCTGAGCCGCTCGGCCCACTCCTCCCACTCGTCCGCGCCCGGTCGGTCGAAGGCGCGCAGCAGGGCCGCGCCGGCCAGCGCCGCCTCGTACGCGTAGGCCTGCACCTCGCACAGCGCGATCGGCGCGGTGGCGAGGGAGCCGTCCCGGTAGCGGATGGAGTCGCCGGAGTCCTTCCAGCCCTGGTTGGCCAGGCCACGGCCTGTGGTGTCGATGTACTCGAGGAAGCCGTCGCCGTCGGCGTCCCCGTGGTCCCGCATCCAGCCGAGCGCCGCCTCGGCGTGCGGCAGCAGGGCCGCGACCTCGGCCGGGTCGAGGCCCCAGCGCCAGGCGTCGTGCAGCAGCGTCACCCAGAGCGGGGTGGCGTCCACCGTGCCGAAGTAGCGCGGCGGCAACGACAGGCCGTGGTCGGGGAGTTCGAGCCCCGCGCGGCGCACCTCGTGGAGGATCTTGCCCGGCTGCTCCTGGCTGTTCTCATCCACCGCGCCGCCCTGCCTGCGGGCCAGCACCCGCAGCGTGCCGGCGGCGAGCGAGGTGGACAGCGGCAGCAGCATCCGCGCCGCCCACAGCGAGTCGCGGCCGAAGAGGGTGGCGAACCAGGGTGCGCCGGCCGCCAGGAACAGGTCGGACGGCTGCTCGGGGTCGGCGAGCAGCAGCCGCTCCAGGTCCAGGTGGGACTGGGTGAGCCAGCGGTCGAAGCGGCGGTCGGCGCTGCGCAGTCGCGGCTCGCGCCACGGCGTGGACCCTGGCTCGGCGGCGGGGAAGGTGGGCGGGCCGCCGTCGGCCACCGTCACCACCAGCTCGGCCGACCAACTCGCGCCCGGGGCCAGGGAGATGTCGTAGCGCAGCAGCCCGCCGTCCGGACCCGCCGTGAGCTCCTCGGGCGCGGGTGACGAGGACAGCCGCACGGTCGTGCCGGCCTCGTCGGGATCGGTCCACCCGAGGCCGGCGTCCCCGAAGGTGTCCGCGGCCACCTCGGCCGTCGCCGTCCCCGACTTGACCCGCTCCATCGCCGCGAGATCGGTGCCGGCGTCCACGGTGAGGGATATCCGCGCCGGCAGCCCGCCCGCGTTGACCACCTCCAGGGCCTCCGTCAGCACCCCGGGGCCGATCGCCCGCCGCCTGGTCAACGTCACCGCCGGGTCGGCCGTGGCCTCGGCGACCCCGCGCAGCACCGACCTGAACAGCGCGCCGTCCGCGCCCTCCAGGCCGCCTCCGGCCGCCACCACGGGCACCCCGTCCACGGCCACCCGCAGCCGCGACAGCACCCGCACGTCGGCGTGGTAGAAGCCGTCGACGCCCCGCTCGAACTGCCCGTCGGGACGGGAGACGGCGAAGCTCGGGGCGTACAGCGTCACGCACGCGTCGTGCAGGAACGGTTGCAGCCCGGCCTCGGTTTCGACCGGGGACTTGACACTCATGAACGTTGATACCAATCTTCTCAGCCATTGGAGCGTTCAAATGAATGTAGACGCAGTTCAGCGGCTCGGCAATGCCCCTGGAGCGCTCCAAGAAACACAAGAGCAACATCCAACGGGCCGACGACAGACCACGGGAGACGACGAGCGATGACGCCACCGGCCGGCCGGCAGGCAGGACGACAGGGAGGGGTGACCCTCGCCATGGTCGCGCGCCGCGCCGGCGTCTCGCCCCAGACCGTCTCCAACGCCATCAACGCGCCGGAGCTGCTGCGTCCCGACACCCTGGAGCGGGTCCAGCAGGCCATCGAGGCGATGGGCTACCGCCCGCACCGCGCCGCCCAGGCCCTGCGCACCCGCTCCAGCCGGCTGATCGGCTACGGCATCCAGTCGGTCGCCGTCGACCGCTCGACGCCGGTGATGGACCGCTTCCTGCACGCCCTCACGCAGACCGCCGAGGAGGCCGGGCACCGCATCCTGCTGTTCGCCTCGCCCACCGGCCCCGCGCTGCTCTCGGCCTACCAGGAGCTGCTCGACACCTACAGCGTCGACGGTTTCGTGTTGAGCGACACCACCCGCGGCGACCCTCGCCAGGCGTGGCTGGAAAAGCACGGTGTGCCGTTCGCCGCTTTCGGGCGTATGTGGACGGGGCGTCAGATAGGCGACTTCGTGGACATCGACGGCGCCGCCGGCATCGAGGCGGCCGTCGACCACCTCGTGGAGCTCGGCCACACCAGGATCGGCTTCCTCGGCTGGCCGCGCGGCTCGGGCGCCGGCGACGACCGGGCGCTCGGCTGGAAGCGCGCCGTCCAGCGCCACGGCCTGCCGAGCCGCGGCCGGCGGGCGGAGAGCACCGACGAGGTCGCGCACGCCGCGGCGGCGGTCGAGCCGCTGCTCGACGCCGGGATGACCGCGATCATCGCCGCGAGCGACACCCTCGCCATGGGCTGCTACCGCGCCCTGCGCGACCGGGATCTCAGCCCGGGACAGGACGTGTCCGTCGTCGGCTTCGACGACTCGCCGGCCGCCGCGCTGGTCTCGCCCGGCCTGACCAGCATCGACCAGCCCATGACGACCGTGGGCCGGGAGTGCGTCCGGCTGCTGCTGGCCCGGGTCGCCGACCCGGCGCGCGAGCCGGAACACGTCGTGCTCGCCCCCACCCTCGTGGTCCGTGAGAGCACGGTCACGCCCCCCTCAGACCGACTGACCCCGTAAACCCGAGCCGCACCATCACCCAGAGGAACGCGATGACGCACCACTCGACCGCCCGTAGAACCAGCCGCCAGATAGCCCTCGTCGGCGCCGCGACGCTGCTCGCCGCCGCCGCCTGTTCGTCCAGCTTCGACGACGGCGAGACCGAGCAGGAGGAGAGCAGCGGCCCGCAGGAGCTGAGCGTGCTCATCGCCTCCTCGGGCGACGCCGAGACCGCCGCCGTCCGCGCCACGGTCGAGGCGTACGAGGAGGAGTCCGGGAACACCGTCAACCTGGACGTCGCGCAGGACATGAACCAGCAGCTCAGCCAGGCCTTCGCGGGCGGCAACCCGCCCGACGTCTTCTACGTCGACTCCAGCCAGTTCGCCAACTACGCGCAGGGCGGCTCGCTCTACCCCTACGGCGCCGAGATCGAGGACGTCGACGACTTCTCGCCCGCGCTGCTCCAGTCCTTCACCCGGGACGGCGAACTGGTCTGCCTCCCCAAGGACACCTCGGCGCTGGCGCTCGCCGTCAACGACACGCTCTGGGAGCAGGCCGGCCTCACCGAGGACGACTACCCGGGCACCTGGGAGGAGTTGGCCGCGGTCGCCGAGCGGCTGACCGGCGACGGCGTCACCGGCCTGGTCACCAGCAGCGAGTACCAGCGGCTCGGCGCCTTCATGACCCAGGCCGGTGGCTGGATCACCAACGCGGACCAGACCGAGGTCACCGCCGACTCGCCGGAGAACGTCGAGGCGCTGGAGTTCGTCCAGACCCTGCTCAACGACGGCGTGATGGCGTTCGCCACCGACGTGGACGCCGGCTGGGGCGGCGAGGCGTTCGGCAAGGGCCAGGCGGCCATGACGATCGAGGGCGGCTGGCTGGCCGGCGCCATGGAGGCCGACTACCCGGACGTCGACTACACCGTGGTGCCGATGCCGGAGGGCCCGGCGGGCCAGGGCACCCTCGCCTACACCAACTGCTGGGGCGTCGCCCAGGACAGCGCGCACCGCGCCGCAGCCGTCGACCTGGTCCGCTTCCTGACCCAGGGCGACCAGCAGATCGCGATGGGCGAGGCGTTCGGCGCCATCCCGTCCCGGCAGAGCGCCGCCGAGGAGTACCTGGCCGCGCACCCGGAGGAGGCCGCGTGGGGCGTCACCGGTGACTGGGTGCAGGGCCCCGTGACCGTGGCCGGCTTCGACCGCGTCCTCGGCCAGTTCAACACCGACCTGCAGTCGCTGCGCACCGCCGACGTCTCCGAGATCCTCGCGAACCTCCAGACCTACGGCGAGGCGGCGCTCGAGGACAACCAGTGACGCACGCTGTCGCTCCAACCGCACGACCCGTCAGGGCCGTCCGTCGACCCGCCCCGACCGCCGGCGTCAGCCGGCCCGGGCGGTCGGCGGCGGCCGGGCGGCCGGCTCGAACCCCCGTCGGTAGGAGGTCGCGGTGACCCTCGCCACCGACCACCCACGCGACACCGCCGCCGACGGGGGCCGGACCCCTTGGCGGCGCAAGACAGCCGGTCGCCGGCGTTCGTCCCTGATGGGTTGGCTGTTCGTCAGCCCGTCCGTGACCGTGCTGGGCCTGTTCCTGCTGCTGCCCATCCTGATGGCCGCCTGGGTCAGCCTGCTCGACTGGGACGGCCAGTCCAACCCGTTCACCGGCGGGCGCGCCGAGTTCGTCGGCCTGGACAACTACCGCGACCTGCTCGTCGACGACGGCCTGGACCGGACGCTGTTCGCCACCTCGCTGCGCAACAACGCCTACTACGTGCTGCTGTTCGTGCCGCTGGTGACGATCCTCTCCCTCGCCCTGGCGATGATCGTCAACCAGCGCCTGATCAGGGGCCGTTCGCTGCTGCGGACCACGTTCTACTTCCCGTCCGTCACCAGCACCATCGCGGTCTCCACGGTGTTCCTCTTCCTCTTCCAGGGCAGCGGCGCCGTCAACCGGCTGCTGTCCTGGGTCGGGATCACCGGGCCCAACTGGTTCGCCGACTCGCGCGGCGTCGTCTGGGTCGCGCTCGGCGCGCTCGGGCTCGTCGACCCGGAACGGCCCAGCGGCTTCCTCACCGAGCACGACTTCCTCGGCCTGAGCTGGTTCGAGTGGCTGTCGGGCCCCTCGGTGGCGATGTGCACGATGATCCTGCTCGCCATCTGGACCACCTCGGGCACCTTCATGCTGATCTTCCTCGCCGCGCTCCAGGACATCCCGCGCGAGCTGGAGGAGGCCGCGGCGCTCGACGGCGTCAACCGCCGCCAGCTGCTGCGCAACGTCACCCTGCCGGCGCTGCGGCCCGTGCTGTTCCTGGTGCTGACGCTCGGCCTGATCGGCAGCTGGCAGGTGTTCGACATGGTGTACGTGATGGGCCAGGGCGCGCCGGGCAACACCACCCTCACGCCGGCCTTCCTCTCCTACCAGTCCGGCTTCGACAACGCCGACTTCGGGCAGGGCGCGGCCATCGCGTTCATCCTCTTCGCCATCATCCTGATCTGCACCGGCCTGCAACGCTGGCTGCTGCGCGAGCGCTCCGGGAGGTCCGCGCGATGAGGTCACCCACGAAGCGGGCGCCCGAGGCCCCGGTGCTGCCGCGGTTCGCCGTGCCCTGGCGGGCGGTCGGCTACACCCTGGTCGCCGGCCTGGCCCTGCTGTACGTCCTGCCGTTCGCCATCCAGGTCGCGACCAGCTTCAAGACCATGCCGGACGCCGCCGCCAACCCCCTCACCCTGTGGCCCACCACTCCCACCACGGCCGCCTACGAGCGGCTGTTCGGGATCGCGGACTCGGCCGAGAGCGTGCCGTTCCTGCGCTGGCTGGGCAACTCGACGGTGGTGACGCTCCTGGTCACCGGCGGCCGGGTGCTGTTCGACTCGATGGCCGGCTACGCGCTGGCCCGGCTCAACTTCCCAGGGCGGCGGCTGCTGTTCGTGCTGCTGCTGTCCGTCATGGCGGTGCCGGGCGTGGTGCTGCTGATCCCGAAGTTCCTGGTGCTCAACACCTTCGGGATGTTCGACAGCTACGCCGGCATGGTGGTGCCGCTGCTGGTGGACGCGGCCGGGATCTTCATCATGAAGCAGTTCTTCGAGTCGGTGCCGCGGGAGGTGGAGGAGGCCGCCAGGATCGACGGCGCCGGGGCCTTCCGGATCTACTGGTCGGTGGTGCTGCCGATGGCCAGGCCGGCGCTGATCACCCTGACCATCCTCTCCTTCCAGGGCTCCTGGAACGAGTTCACCCACTACCTGGTGTCGACCCAGTCCAGCGAGTACGAGACGCTGACCACGGGCCTGGCCCGGCTGGTGGCGGGCGGCCTCGGCAGCGGCACCCAGTACCCGCTGAAGCTGGCCGCGGCCGCCCTGTCCACCATCCCGGTCGCGATCCTCTTCTTCTGCTTCCAGCGCTACTTCATCCGCGGCGCCAACTCGGGCTCCGTGAAGGAGTGACGGGTGGCGGGGCGTTCGGCGTCGATGACCCGGCGGGTCATCGACGCGGCGCTGCCGAGGTAGCGGGCCGGGTCGCAGAGCTCGGCGACGCGCTCGGCGCCGAGGTGGCCCACCAGTTCGGCGTGGCCGAGGAGTTCGACTTCGAGGGTGGTGCCGGTCTCGATGGCGGTGCGGCACGCGTCGTAGACGACCTCGTGGGCCCGCTGCCTGCCGAGCACCGGGGCGACCGCCATCATCACGGCCTCGGCGACGATGAGCCCGCCGGTGAGCCGGGTGTTGCGACGCATCCGGTCCACGTCGACCTCCAGGCCGCCGAGCATGAACTCGGCCTGGTGCAGCGAGCTCGACAGCAGCAGGAAGGACTCGGGGACGGCGGCCCACTCCAGGTGCCAGGGCCCGGTGGCCCGTTCGAAGTCCTGCATCATGGCGTCGAGCATCGTGGCGGCCCGGTCCCGAAGGAGCTTGGCGGCGGCGAACATCAGCTCGCTGGAGATGGGGTTGCGCTTCTGCGGCATGGTGGAGCTCGCTCCCCGGCCGGGCACGAAGGGCTCGGCGAGTTCGCCGAACTCGGAGGAGCTCATCATCATCACGTCCCACGCGATCTTGCCGAGCGAACCGCCGACGGCCGCGAACAGCGAGACCAGTTCGACGAGTCCGTCGCGGGCGACGTGCCAGGTGATCTCGGGGTCGCGCAGCCCCAGTTCCGCGGCGAGGGCCGCGCGGGTCCGCAGGCCCTCGGGGCCCTCGCCGAGGGAGGCCAGGGTGCCGGCGGCGCCGCCGAACTGCACCATGAGGGCCCGCTCGCCGGCCTGTGCCAGGCGCTCGGCGTGGCGGTCGAGGGCGGAGAGCCAGACCGCGCAGCGGTAGCCGAAGGTGACCGGCAGCGCGTGCTGGAGGTGGGTGCGTCCGGCCGCGACGGTGTCCACGTGGTCCTCGGCGAGCTGCCGCAGGGTGGCGCGCACCCGGTCGAGTTGGTCGCCCAGCAGCGCCAGGCCCTGCCGGCACTGGAGCATCACGGCGGTGTCCATGATGTCCTGCGTGGTGGCGCCCCAGTGGAGGTAGCGGCCCGCGTCGCCGCACTGGTCGGAGAGCTGCCTGATGATGGGCAGCACCGGGTAGCCGACGATCTCCGTCTCGGCCCTGAGCCGTTCGACGTCCAGGCCGGCGAAGTCGGCCTTGGCGGTGATCTCGGCCGCGGCCTCGGCGGGGATGACGCCGACCTCGGCCTGCGCTCGGGCCAGGGCGGTCTCCGTGTCGATGATGCGCTGGACATAGGCGGTGTCGCTGAAGATCTCCCGCATGGCCGGGGTGCCGAACATGTCGCGGAACAGCAGGGAGTCGAAGACGGTGGTGCTCATGCGCGCTCTCATTTCCTGAGGGTGGTGGGGGCGGTGCGGGCGGCCTCCGCGGGCGCGGCGTCCCGGTCCGCCGGGTCCTGGTCCGCCGGGTCCTGGTCCGGCGCTGTCGGCTCGGCGGAGCCCTCCGCCTCGGCCCTGGCCAGGAAGGCGTTGGGGTCGGCCAGGGCGCCCCTGACCTTCTCGACGTCCATCTCCCCGCACCACCTGGCGACCACGAAGGTCGCGACGACGTTGCCGAAGGTGTTGCAGAAGGCCGTGGCCATCGACATGAAGCGGTAGACGCCGAAGAGCACCCCGATGCCCTCGACGGGCAGGTTGTCGGTGGCGGCCACCGTGGAGGCGAAGACCACGAAGGTGCCGCCGGAGACGGTGGCCGCGCCCTTGGAGGTGAGCAGCATGATCGCCAGCAGGCCGAGCTGCTCGGGCAGCCCCATGGGGACGCCGTAGACGTTGGCGACGAACAGGGTGCAGATCGACATGTAGATCGAGGTGCCGTCGAGGTTGAAGGCGTACCCGGTGGGGACGACCAGGCCGACGGACTGCCGGGAGCAGCCGATCAGCGGGAGCTTCCGCAGCAGCCCCGGCAGGGCCGCCTCGGAGGACGCGGTGCCCAGCACCAGCGTCATCTCCGTCCGGACGTACTGGAGTATGCGCAGGATGTTGAAGCCGGCGACGAGGCACACGAGACCGAGCACGCCGAAGACGAAGACGGCGATGACGAGCCAGTACTGGAGGACGAGTTCGGCCAGGGCGAGGAGCATCCCGCCGCCGCTGGTCGCCACGGCGTAGGCGATGGCGCCGAACGTGCCGAAGGGCGCCAGCCTCATGATGATGTTGACGAAGCCGAAGAACGCCTCGGAGACCACCTCCAGACCGCCGTTGATCCGGCCCCGCAGGTGGGGTTCGAGGGCCAGCAGGCCGATGCCGAAGATGACGGCGAGCACCACCACCTGGAGGAGCTGCCCGGAGGAGAACGCGCCCACGAAGTTGTCGGGCACGATGTCCCGGAGGAACGCGGTGAACCCGTGGTCGCCCTCGGCGGCGCCCGGCGCCTCGGTCGAGCCGGTGGCGTCCTCGACGTCGACGCCCTTCCCGACGCCGAACAGGTTGGCGGCCACGAGGCCGAGGAGGAGCGCCAGGGTGGAGACGACCTCGAAGTAGACCAGGGCCAGGAATCCGACGCGGCTCGCCTTCCGCAGGTCACCGGCGGAGGCGATGCCCATGACGATGGTGAAGAAGACGAGCGGCGCGACCCCGGCCTTGACCAGGGCGAGAAACAGGTCGCCGAGGATCTTCAGGTCGGCCCCGAGGTCGGGGAAGGCGAAGCCGACCGCGATGCCGAGGACCATGGCGAGCACGACCTGCGCCCCGAGCCCCCGATACCACCGCTTGCCCGGCGGGCGCGCGGAGGCGGAGTCCAGCAGTTGTTCCTGCGACCTCATGCTGAGTGACCTCTTTGTCTAGACATGGATCTATGTCTAGACAAGGTCGCGGATGGGTCTGCCGATGTCAAGGGGTCGTGCGTGAAGGGAATCGCGGGCCCGCGCCCGACCGGCCGAGCGCTGCGGCCTACCTCCGCGTCAGGGTCGTCTCGTGCACGAACCGGTCGCCGGCGTGGGTACTGACCGAGACCTCGAAGAGCTCGCCCGCGGCGTCGTAGTAGCGGCGCACGAACTCCAGGCCCGGCGTCCCGGCCGGCACGGCGAGGTGCGCCGCGGCCTCCTCGGGGACCGCCACCGCCCGGGTCCGCTGGACGACGCGCTCCACGGCGCGGCCCGTCCTTGCCTCCAGCAGATCCGCGATGAGGCGGGTGCTCTCGCCCAGATCGGGCGCGACGGCCTCGGCGTCCTCCCGGCCCAGATAGACCCGCGCCCACGACACGGCGCCCTCGGGACGCCCGGGGTCCCGCCGGACCGAGGTCACGCACACCTGCCGGGAACCGACCGGCAGCCCCGTGATCGCCGAGAGGGCGGCGTCCACCGTCACCTCGTCCACGGACAGGACGTGCCGCACGGCGGTCTCGCCGTACTGGACCAGGTCCTCGACGCTGCCCAGCTTCGAGGTGAACTGGCGCCACGGCACGGCCCGCTCGACGCGGGTGCCGACCCCCTTCTGCCGGGAGATCAGCCCGTCGAGTTCGAGGCGGCGCAGGGCCCGTCGAAGGGTCTCCCGGGACACGTGGTACTGCTCGGCCAGCTCGGGCTCGGTCGGCAGCAGCTCCCCGACGCTCCAGCGCCCCCCGGCGATTCCGTCCCTGAGGTCGTCCGCGATCACCAGGTAACGCGGCTGGCCCACGGGAGGACTCCTCGAATGATCACGACACCGTCCGCGAAATCCTAGAACACGCCGCGGGCGGGCGCCGCCGCGACGACGGCGGTCAGGGGAGCGGCGTCAGGCGCAGCAGTAGCGCGGTGGGGGTGCGGGGGAGGGCGACGGTCAGTTCGCCGGTTTCGGTCGACCAGGTCGTGGTGGCGTCGGAGGCGCCGGCCGGGTGCAGCACCTCGACGCGGACCGGCCTGCCGGCCAACTCCGGGAGCGGCAGGGTGTGGTGTGGTTCGCCGGCGCGTCGCCAGATGGTGAGGTAGTGGGTGTGGCCGGTGGTGAGGCCGAGCGCGGTCCAGTCGTCGGTCCAGCGGGGCAGGCCGAGGGGCCAGAACGGGGTGGCGTGTGGCAGGTCGGGTCTGATCTCCCGGTAGGTGTCCAGGGCGTGGCGCACGCTGGTGAGTTGGTCGTCGGTCATGTGGTTGAGGTGGCCGGAGAGGTGGATGCGGCCGAGGAGTGCGCTGGCGAGTATGAAGGCGTTCTCGTCGGTGGTGAACTCGGGTTGGGCGTAGGCCCATACGGCGCCCTGTTCGGGTGGTACGGCGGTGGGTGCGGCGGCGGCGATGGGTGGGTAGCGCAGGTGGTCCTGTTGGTCGCTGGTGGACTGGAGTTGGGTGACGGCGTGCAGGGCGCTGTCCATGCGCATGCCGCCGGAGGCGCAGTTCTCCAGGACCAGGTGGGGGTGGCGGTCCAGGAGTGAGGCGAGCCAGGCGCGGTAGGCGCGGGCGTGGCCGAGGAGGCCGGCGCCGGGGCTGGTGGTGCCGCCGGTGTCGGTGCCGGGCGGGACGCTGATGTTGTAGTCCAGCTTGAGGTAGCCCACGCCCCACTCGCCGACGATCCGGTCCACGGTGCGGTCCAGGTGGGCGACGGCCGCCGGGTGCCGCAGGTCGAGCTGGTAGCGGCCGTGCTCCCGGACCCGCACCCCCTCGCGGCGGAAGAACGCCTCGTCGGGCAGGGTCTTCGCCAGGGGGCTGCGCACGCCGATGACCTCGGGTTCCAGCCAGAGGCCGGGGACCATGCCGTGGGCGCGGATGCGGTCGAGGACCTCGTGGATGCCGTGTTCGCCGGGGAAGCGGTTGGCGGCCGGCTCCCAGGCGCCGACGCTGTCCCACCAGCCCTGGGTGTCGTCGTCGTACCAGCCGGCGTCGATCACGAAGTACTCCGCACCCACCTCGGCGGCGGCGTCGATCAGGGGCAGCAGTTTGGCGGTGGTGGGATCGCCGTTGAGGGTGTTCATGAAGTCGTTGAAGACGATCGGCAGTCGACGGTGGTCCTCGTGCGGCCGGCGCACGGCCCTGCGGTAGGCGGTGAGCGCACCGAAGGCCGCGGTGAGGTCACCGCCGACAGCGAGCGCGGCCGGCTCGGTGGTGAACGACCCACCGGGGGCCAGCGGTTGACGCCACTGGTGCTCGGTGTCGGTGGGGCCGTGCAACGCAAGGTAGCTGCCGGGGGAGCGCTCCCCGACCTCCCACAGCCAGCCGGTGGACGACTCCACCTGCCACAACCAGGCCCCACCACCCGCCCGTTCGACGAGCGCGCCCATCGGCAGGTGGCCGTCGGTCGACCAACTGCCCTTGCTGGCATAGCCGATCCGGCCCCGGCTGTCCGCCGCGTTCCGCGACCGGCTCAGGTCCGGCACGCGGTCGCGCATTGGCTCGTGGCGCCAACGGCACTCGGCCAGCCAGTCGTTCTCCGCCCAGTACACATCCAGCACGTCCGGCGAGGGGAGCCCGCCCAGAGTGAGGGAGGAGACCGCCAGCAGTGTGACGGGGTTCGGGCCCTCGTTGGTGACCCGGGTCCGGGACCTGACCACCGGCAGCCCGTCGGGCGAGTCGAGCAGCACCTCGACGGCGAGCCCCGTGGTCTCGTCGCGCAGCCGCAGGGTCAGCCGGTGCCAGTCGCCGTCCCGGGCCGTCTCGTGGCCGACCAGCCGCAGCCGCGCGCCGATCGAGGACTCGATCCCGCGCTGCCCGGACCACTCGCTGCCCTCACCCAGCGCCAACACCTCCACCAACGGCGTCGCCCCGGCCTCGGCCAGCGCGGCCGGACCGAGCGCCACCAGGCGCGGCGGCCCGCCGGGCCCGGCGGCCACCTCCACGCCGAGCGCCTCGTGCCCCCAACGAACCCGCGCCACCCCCTCGCCCTCCGACCCGTACCCGCCCTCCGCAAGCGCGCCCTGCGACACCGCTTCAACTCCTCGTGGAAACCCGGCTGCCGATGCCTTGACGGCCCCTGTGTGACCGGTCACAATCCTGGCATGTCTGTGACCGGTCACACAAGGAGCGGGGGAGGACGCCCGGCCAGCATCCGGGACGTCGCCACCGCCGCCGGGGTGTCCCACCAGACGGTCTCCCGCGTCATCAACGGGCACCCCAGCGTCAGGCCCGCGACCCGCGAGCGCGTCGAGGCCGCCATCGCCCGACTCGGCTTCCGGCGCAGCGCCACCGCGCACGCGCTGGCCAGCGGGCGGTCCCGCACCGTGACCGTGCTGACCTCCAACACCGTCCACTACGGCTACGCCGCCGCCATCAAGGGCATCGAGGAGGCCGCCCGCGCCGCCTCGTTCGCCGTCGGCATCCACGTGCTGGAGTCCGACGACGAGCGGCTCGTCACCGAGGCGCTGCGGCGCGCCACCGACCCCGGCGGCGGGCTGATCCTGATCGCCTACGACAGCCCCGGCGTCCGCGCCCTCGAACTCGCCCCGGCCGACGCCCTGTTGGTGGCCGCCGTGGAGACCCCGGCGGAGCCGCCGCCGGCCGGCCGCCCGTGGGTGTGGACCGACGACCGGGCCGCCGCCCGCGAGGCCACCCGGCACCTGCTCGAACTCGGCCACCGCACCGTCCACTACCTCGCCATCCCCTCCACCACCCGCACCAGCGGCGGCGCCCAGCGCGCCGCCGGCTGGCGCGACGCGCTCACCCACGCCGGGGTGCCCGTGCCCGAGCCGATCGAGGGCGGCTGGGAGCCCGCCGACGGCTACGCCGCCGGCCGCCGGCTGGCCCGCGACCCCGACGTGACGGCCGTGCTGTGCGGCAACGACGACCTGGCGCTCGGCGTGCTGCGCGCGCTGCGCGAGGCCGGCCGCGCCGTCCCGGACGAGGTCAGCGTCGTCGGCTTCGACGACGCCCCGCACTCGGCCTACCTGGCCCCCGCGCTCACCACCGTCCGGCTCGACTTCGCCGGCGTCGGCCGAGCCTGCTTCGCCCTGTTGCACGGCCTGGTCGAGCAGGGCGAGCCGATCGCCCCGCACCCCGTGGCCGCCGCTCCCCGCCTGATCGTCCGCGAGAGCACAGGACCCGCGCCCGCCCGCTGACCCGCCCCCGACCCCCCAGCCGCCCCGCCAACTCCTCGCCCCCGGAACGCCATCGGAACGCCATCGGTCCACCGCACACCACCAGGACACCCCGACGAGCCGCTCTCGGAGAGTCGCCATGAAACGCACCGCGGCCGCCCTGGCCCTGATCTGCGCCACCACCCTGACCCTGGGCGCCTGCAGCGACAGCAGCGTCGACGACACCCCGGGCGGGGCCGACGGCGGGGGCGAGATCGACCCGCTGGCCCCCCTCGACGGCGTCGAACTCACCTTCTGGACGGCGCAGTCCACGCTCACCGCCGCCGACCAGGTCATCGACGCCTTCGAGGAGGCCACCGGCGCCCGGGTCACCACCGAGGCCATCCCCGACCTCTACGAGCAGAACGTCCCCACCCGGCTCGCCGCCGGCGACCGCCCCGACCTGATGTTCTGGCAGCCGAGCATCAGCACCCTCCCGTTCATCCAACCCGCCCGCAACCTGCTGCCGTTGGACGACGAGCCGTGGGTGGACGACCTCGGCCCCACCGAACAGTCGCTCGGCGTCGTCGACGGCACCCGCTACGCCGCCGTCGTCACCAGCCCCGCCATGCTCGGCGTCTACTACAACAAGGAGGTCTTCCGGCAGGCCGGCGTCGCCGAGGACGACCTCCCCGGCAGCTACGACGAACTGCTCCAACTGGCGCACACCGTCCAGGACGCCACCGGCGTCCCCGCCTTCTACGAGGTGGGCGGCGACCGTTGGCCCCTCCAGTGGCAGGTGCAGGTCCAGCTCACCGACCTGCCCGACGAGTGGTGGGACGGCCTCAACCGCAACGAGGAGTCCTGGACCGACCCCGTCGTCGTCGACGCCATCACCCGGTACCAGGACGAACTGCTCGGCGCCGGCCTCGCCCAGGAGGACTACCGCACCGGCACCTTCACCGGCCAGGCCGAGGCCATCTGGGACGGCACCGCCGCGATGGCCCTCAACGTCACCTCCTTCCAGTCCCAACTCCAGGCCCAGCACAGCACCGAGGAGATCGACGAGACCGTCGGCTGGTTCCCCGTCGCCAACTCCGACGCGCGCGGCCTCTACTCGCCCGACCAGACCAACGGCGTCGTCGCCTTCGCCACCGGCGACGAACAACGACAGCGCGCGGCACGGCAGTTCCTCGCCTTCTGGCTCGGTCCCGACTACCCCGACTTCATCGCCGACCGGCAGATACCCTCCGTCCAGCCGGCGGTGCCCAACCCGGACGGCATGCCGGAGACCGCCCAGGCGCAGGTCGCCGCGTTGCCTGAGGCACACGGCGTCTTCCAGGCCAGGGCCATCGTCGCGCCGGAACTCCACGTCGGCCTCGCCGACCTGATCTACGGCGAGAAGTCCCCAGCGGAGGTCGCCGCGTTCGTGGAGAACCAGTTCGACGACATAGCCCGCGCCCAGGGCGCGGACGGCTTCTAGGGCCGCCCGGGCATGGCGACCGACACCCGCCGCCCACCGGGCCGGCTGCCGCGCGCCGCCGTCCACCACCCGTGGTGGTTCGCGCTGCCCGCCGTCGTCCTCTTCTGCGGCTTCTTCCTGCTGCCGAACCTCCTCAACTTCTGGTACCCGTTCACCAACTGGTCCGGCTACCAGAGCGAGATCCGCTTCACCGGCCTCGACAACTTCCGGGAGATCGTCGACGACGGCACGCTGTGGCGGGCCGTCCGCGTCACCCTCGTCTACGCGGTGCTCGCCGCGTTCTTCCAGAACCTCTTCGGGCTCGGCCTCGCGCTGCTGCTGGAGCGCGACACGCGGTTCAACCGCTTCTTCCGCGCCGTGTTCTTCCTGCCCGTGCTGATCTCGGCGCTCGCCGTCGGCTACGTCTTCCAGGCGCTGTTCGACACGGACGGCGCGGTCAACGAGGCGCTCGGCACGACCGTGCCGTGGCTCGGCGACACCACCTGGACCATCGTGCTGGTCGCCGTCGTGCACGGCTGGAAGTGGATGGGCCTCGCGATGCTGATCTACCTCGCCGGCCTCAAGGGCATCCCGGGCGAGGTCCTGGAGGCCGCCCGCGCCGACGGCGCCGGGCCGTGGCGGATGTTCCACGCCATCCGCTTCCCGATGCTGGCGCCGGCCGTCACCTTCAACGTGACCACCTCGCTGCTGGGCTCCATGAACACCTTCGACATCGTCCAGGCCACGACGGGCGGCGGCCCCGCCGGCTCCACGGAGGTCATGAACATCTACATGTTCCGCGTCTTCGGCCAGGGCCTCTACGCGCAGGCCTCCGCGATGAGCCTGGTCCTCTTCCTGATCGTCGTCGCCCTCGCCATCCCCCTCATCACGGGCCTGCGGAGAAGGGAGCAGCTGCTATGACGCTGCGCTGTGCCTGCGCCGCACGGGCCTGGACGCCCGGCCCCCACCGGGCCTCCGGCCCGGCCGGGCCGGGGTGTGCCGTGTGCGGCGGCGGCTTCGCCGCCGGTGCGAGGAAGTCGTCCGCGCGGCGGCCGGGCACGTGCCACCCCTGCGGGGTGGCTCCGCGCCACGGCACGGCCGCGCCGGCCGATATGGGGCGTGCCCTGACCGGGCCCGGCGGGCCGGTCAGGCCGGCCGGCCCTCGCCGGGCCTCAGGACCTGTGGACCGGCGCCACCCTTGCATTGCGGGGCGCGCCGCCAGGATGGTGCCCGGGCGGTGTCCGGGCGAACACGCCCGGTGGGCGGCGTCCCTGCCGTGGCCCGGCCAGGCCGATGCCGCCACGGACGGTGCCGGTGTCGGTGGGGCCGCCCCGGGCGATGCCGGGTCGTTCGTGGCGCCGCGGCGCGGGCCACGCACCTTCGGTGTGTCGCCGGGCAGGGCTCCGGTGCGTGGCCCCGTCGACCGGCCCGACGCGCGGTCAGGTCGGCGCCGGCCGCGCCCCGGGCGGGCACGCGCCGGTTCCGGCTCGGTCGCGCCGGCCGGCCACCGAGGCGGCGCGGCATGAGCGCCCGGAACGCGCAAGCCCGCCCGGGCAGGGCGGAGTGGGCGCGGCGGGTCGTCGTGGTCGGGCTCGCGGCCGTGCTCGTCGGCGTGCCGTTGTGGCTCGTGTTGGTGACCTCGGCGAAGCCGCAGGCCGAGGCCGTCAGGCCGAACCTGGCGGCGCCGGGGGAGTGGCAGCCGGGACGGAACTACGGCGACGCGCTCAGCGAGGGCGAGATGGTGCGCGGGCTGGTCAACAGCCTGCTGGTGATCGTGCCCTCGGTGGTGCTCGTGCTGGTGCTCGGCGCCGGCGCCGCCTGGGTGTTCGCGCGGCGGCGCGGCCGTCTCGTCGCGGCGGCCTACGCGGTCTGCGTCAGCGGCCTGCTGCTGCCGCCGGCGATCATCACCATCGTGCTGGAGCTGCGGCAGCTCGGTCTCGCCGGCACCCGGCCCGGCATGATCGCGGTCTACACCGCGATGTACCTGTCCACGTCCATCTTCTTCATGACCGGCTTCATCCGCGCCATCCCCACGGAGCTGGAGGAGGCCGCCCGGATGGACGGCGCGGGACCGACCCGCGTCTTCGTCCGCATCGTCCTGCCGCTCCTGCGCCCGGTCATCGCCACCGCCACGATCATGGTGATGCTCTACGCCTGGAGCGACGTCTTCTACGCGTTCTTCGTGCTCGGCGGAGGCGACGCCGCCACGCTGCCGATCAACCTCTACCAGGTCGCCAGCGCCCAGCTCTACCTCAACAACTGGCATCTCATCTTCGCCTACGTGGTGTTGATGAGCCTGCCGATGGTCGCCGTGTTCCTCGTCGCCCAGCGGCGGATCGTGTCCGGAATCACCAGTGGAGCCGTCAAGTAGGCAAGCAGATCCGTAGATCCGTAGATCGCAGATCCGGAGGAAACCCCCACATGTCCAAGACGAGAGCGCTCGTGACGGCCGCCGTCGTCGTCGCGCTGGCGACGGTCGGGCTGACGCCGGCCGCGTCGGCGGAAGGGCCGGCCGGCCAGGCGGCCCAGCGGATCACCGTCGACCTCGGGCAGCCCGAGGGCGACATCATGTACGGCGCCAACGGCGCCCTCTACGCGCTCAGCGACGACGGCGTGCCGAGCGACGCCATCCTCGCGCCGCTCAAGCTGTCGACCATCACCCAGAAGCCGGAGGGCGGCCTCCAGCACCCCAACGGCGACGCCCTCACCGTCTCGGAGTCCTTCTTCCGCAACGGCGGCGGCGACGTCTACGTGATGATGCAGGACATCTACGAGGAGTGGCCCTACGAGGACCTCGGCCTGGCGGACTACCTCCCCAAGGTCGACAGCATCACCCGCCAGGTCTCCGGGCACGCCAGGAGCGACGACTTCGTCCTCGTGCCCTTCAACGAGCCCGACCTGATCTGGTACGGCCTCAACGCCTCCGACCCGGCCCAGTACGCCAGGAACCGGGACCGCTTCCTCGCCGACTGGCGCACCGTGTACGAGCG
The DNA here is from genome assembly GCF_031845425.1 of Streptomyces millisiae. Classification (NCBI taxonomy): domain Bacteria; kingdom Bacillati; phylum Actinomycetota; class Actinomycetes; order Kitasatosporales; family Streptomycetaceae; genus Streptomyces; species Streptomyces millisiae. The sequence goes on along the minus strand of NZ_JAVREM010000022.1, from coordinate 51,993 downwards.
GATCCGCGCCGTCGACCCGGACATCAGGATCGCCGGGCCCAACGAGTCGCGCTACGACCGCCGTTTCCTCCCCGACTTCTACGCCTACGCCCGCGACCACGACGTGCTGCCGGACGTCACCACCTGGCACGAGCTGTCCTCGTCCTCGCTGCGCGACTTCCAGGGCAACTACGACCACTACCGCGCCCTGGAGCGGCAGTTGGGCATCGGCCCGCTGCCGATCAACATCGACGAGTACGCCAACCGCCGCGACCTGTCGGTGCCAGGGCAACTCGTGCAGTGGGTCTCCATGTTCGAGCGCAACAAGGTCTACGCCGACCAGGCCTACTGGGACATGGCGGGCAACCTCGACGGCAACGTCGTGCAGACCAACATCCCCAACGGCGGCTGGTGGTTCTTCCGCTGGTACGCCGCGATGACCGGCGAGACGGTCCGCGTCACGCCGCCCAACCCCGACACCATCGACACCCTCCAGGGCCTGGCCACGCTCGACACCGAGCGGCGCCAGTCGCACGCCGTCGTCGGCGGCAGCGACGGCGACGCCGACGTCGTCTTCCGCGACGTGCCGGCCGCCACCTTCGGCTCCACCGTGTCCGTCACCGTCGCCGAGGCCGGCTGGTCGGGGTACGAGGGCGCGCACGCCGCGCCCCGCGTGCTGTCCCGCGCCACCGCCCGGGTCGCCACCGACGGCACCGTCACCGTCCCGCTGCGCGGCATGGACCGGATGTCCGCCTACCGCGTCGTCCTCACCCCGGCCGGCTCCGGCACCCCGGACCAGCCGACCGTGCCGTGGCGCGCCGCCCACGAGGCCGAGGACGCCACCATCACGGCGGGCCAGATCTACACCCAGGGCACCGTCCAGAACGCCAACGGCTACGCCACCTCCGGCACCCGCGACGTCGGCTCGCTCAACCAGCCGGAGAGCCGGGTCGCCTTCGACGTCTCGGTGCCCACCACCGGCGCCTACGACGTCGACGTCTACTACGGCAACCAGTCGGGCGCGCCCGCCACCCAGACCGTCACCGTGGACGGCGCCGCGCCCACCACCGTCGACTACCCGTCGACCCTCAACTGGACCTACCGCGGCATCAGGACCGTCCGGCTCCAACTGACCGCCGGCGACCACACCCTGACCCTGGCCAAGGGGGCCGGCGAGGTCACCCTCGACCGGATCGTCCTCACCCCGGCCGCCACCCCGCGCGCGGAATACGAGGCGACGCTCGCCGACACCACCGGCAACCCCCGCTACGACTACGGCAGTTCGACCGGGCCCGGCACCGGCGCGCTGGTGCTCGGCAGCGGCGACTCGGTCATCTTCGACGTGTTCGCGCCGCGCGACGGCTACTACACGCTGACCCCGCGCCACACCGGCGGCCGGCTCACCCTCGACGCGCACGGCACGACCCTCACCGCCACCCCGGGACAGCCGCTGCGGGTCCTCCTCCAGGCCGGCAACAACCGGATCACCGCCACCGGTTCGGCCACCGTCCGCTCCCTGGACGTGACCGGAGCCGGCGACATCACCGGGCTGGCCACCTACCAGGACACGACGGCCACCCTCGCCGGGCAGGCCAGGATCACCGACAACCCGCACGCCAGCGGCGGCAGTCACATCGGCTGGCTCGGTGGACCCGACACCTCGGCCCGGTGGACCGTCCAGGCCCCGCGGGCCGGCCGCTACCTGCTGTTCGTCCACTACGCCAACGACGAGCGCGCCGACAGCGACCACGCCTACAACGCGGACGTCATCTCCCGCACCGCCGACATCAGCGTCAACGGCGGGCCGGCGCGGCGGGCGACCTTCCGCAACAGCTACTCCTGGTCCAACTTCTGGTCCCTGGCCGTGCCGGTGACCCTGGAACGCGGCAGCAACACCCTCACCTTCACCAACCCGACGGGACTCGCCCCCGACCTGGACCTGATCCGGCTGGCACCCGTCCGGGGCTGAGCCGGACCCGCCCCGACAGCAGGCGCCGGCCGCCGTGAGGCGGCCGGCGCCGACGCGCTGTTGCACGCCTGTGACAACCGGACGGGCCGCGCCCCGGTCCATGAGGTGTCGGCGCCTTCCGGCGCCGCGGCCACAGGACGTACGACAGAGAGCGAGCCGCCGTGACCCCCCACCACCGCCAGCACCCGCCAGGAGCCCGGCACGCCGAACGCGGTCTCACCCGCCGTGGCCTGTTCGGCCTGGGCGCCGCCGCGCTGCTCGGCGCCGGCGTCTACTCGACCGTCGCGGCCCCCGCCAAGTCCGTCGGCGCCAACCCCGCGCCGGGACAGGACTTCGGCGGCTCGGGCGACCAGCCCCCGGACCCGGGGCCCAGCGTCGACAACCCCCGGCTCATCGGCGACGGCTCCACCGCCGACACCGGACCCCAGCCGCACCAGCCGGCCGCGCCGCGCCCCCTCGAAGCCGGCGAGCGGCCCCCGCAGTTCGTCGTCGTCTCCTGGGACGGCGCGGCCGCTCTCGACGACGGCCTCTTCCCCCGCTTCCGCGAGCTCGCCGGCGAACTCGGCGCCGCCATGACGTTCTTCCTCTCCGGCCTCTACCTGCTGCCCGAGGCCAGGCGCGAGCAGTACCAGCCGCCGCGCAACCAGGCCGGCGCCTCCGACATCGGCTACCTCACCGACGAGCACATCCGCGACACCATCGAGCAATTGCGCGCCGCCTGGCTCGAAGGCCACGAGATCGGCACCCACTTCAACGGCCACTTCCTGGCCGGCTCCGGATCCGTCGGCAACTGGACCCCCGACGACTGGCGGAACGAGATAGCCCAGGCCAAGGCGTTCGTCACCCAGTGGCGTACCAACACCGGCTTCGACGACCTCGATCCGCTGCCCTTCGACTACGAGACCGAGCTCGTCGGCGGCCGCACCCCCGGCCTGCTCGGCCAGGAGAACCTGCTGCCCGTCGCCGCCGAACTCGGCTGGCGCTACGACGCCAGCTCGCCCGGCGGCCTCCAGATCTGGCCCGAGCGCCGCGAGGGCGTCTGGGACCTCCCGCTCCAGACCCTGCCGTTCCCCGACCACGACTTCGAGGTCCTCGCCATGGACTACAGCATGCTGGCCAACCAGTCGGGCGACACCACCCAGGGCGACCCGGCGATGCACGAGACCTGGCGCCGGCAGGCCACCGGGGCGTTCCTCGCCGGATTCGAACGGGCCTACACTTCGAACCGCGCGCCCCTTTTCATCGGCAACCACTTCGAGCAGTGGAACGGCGGCATCTACATGGACGCCGTCGAGGACTCGCTGCGCGAGATGGCCGGCCACGACGAGGTGCGCCTCGTCTCGTTCCGCCAGCTGTGCGACTGGCTGGACGCGCAGTCGCCGCGGGTCCTCGCGAACCTGCGGGGTCTGGGCGTCGGGCAGGCCCCGGCCGGCGGCTGGGACATGGTGGTGACCGGCTGAGGAACGGGCGAGCGGCACGTGAGCGGAGACCAGGAAGCCGAGGCGCTGTTCGAGGCGGTCTACCCGCGGCTCGCCGGGTGGTGCCGCGGCCTGGTCGACGGCGACGAGGCCGCACACGACATCGCCTCCGAGGCCTTCACCCGCCTCTGGTCGCGCTGGACCACCGTGGACAACCCCGAGCCCTACCTGTTCAGCGTCGCCGCCAACCTGGTCAAGGACCACTGGCGGCACCGCGACCGGGAGCGCCACACCGCCCGCCGGCTCGACCAGGGCGCGGAGCACGCGCCCGCCGCCGACCAGGGCCTGGACGTGCGGGCCCTCGTCGAGTCGCTGCCCGACCGGCTGCGGGTTCCGGTGCTCCTCCACTACTACGCCGGCCTGCCGGTCGACGAGATCGCCGCCGCGCTGCGGCGCCGGCCAGGCACCGTCAAGAGCGACCTCCACAAGGCCCGAGCGCGCCTGCGGACCGCCCTGAGGGGACTCCATGACCTCACCACATGACCCACCACCCGGCTCGCCACCCGGCTCATCGCACGGCTCGGAGCAGCGGGAAACGGCCGACCTCGGCCAGGCGTTCGCCGCGCTCGCCGCCCGGGAACGCCGACTCGCGCCGCCCGCCGGCCACTTCCAGGCCGTCCGGCGCCGCGCCGCCGCCCGCCGGCGCCGCCGGGCCCTCGTCCTCGGCACGGTCACCGTGGCCTGCCTGGCCGGCGCCGGCATCGCCGCCGCCACCCTGCTGCCGGGCACCGCGCCCGACGACCGGCCGCTCGCCGTCGAGGACCGCGGCAGCCCGGCCGACCCCGCCGAGCCCACCCCCACCCACCCCGCGCCCGGCACCGCCCACCCCGACGGCGGCCGGGAGACGCTGCCCGTGTGCCCGAGCGACCGGCTCGACGCCGCCGTCGCCGCCACCGAGGGTGCCGCGGGCTCCGTCACCCTCACCCTGAGCCTCACTAACGTCGGCGACTCGCTGTGCGCCATGACCGGCTTCCCCGGCGTCTCCCTCGTCGCCGGCGACGAGGGCGAGCAGATCGGCAACCCGGCGGAACGCGAGGACGACGCCGGCGGCCCGGTCCGCGTCGAGCTCGCTCCCGGCGCCGCCGCGGTCACCGAGGTGCGCGTCACCCGGGCCGAGAACTACCCCGCCGACGCCTGCGAGCCGGTCGCCGCCCGCGGCCTGCGGATCTACCCGCCGGACCAGCGCGCCGCCCTCTTCCTGCCACACGACGGGCTCACCGGCTGCGCCGCCGAGGACGTCACCGTGCTGGCCGTCACCCCGGTCCGCCCCGCCGAGGCGGACTGAAGCGGGCCGAGCCCTTCTCGGCGACCAACCTCTCCACCGTTGGGAGCAAACCGGCATGTCGGGCGCCGGACCCACCGGACTGATCATGCAAATTGCAGAGGAGTCCGAAAAACCACTCTCCGAGAGGAATGCCCGTGCGTATCCGTTCCGCGCTCGCCGTCGCCGCCATCACCGCCTCGATCTTCGGTGCCGCCGCCACCACCACCACGGCCCACGCCGACGCCATCGTGGCCATCGACATCACCAAGTTCGAGGACTTCTGCAACGTCTACGGCCAGACCTGGGGAGACTTCGTCGCCAACAAGGGCACCGAGAAGAACTACATCGCCTGCTCCTTCAACGAGCTGGAGCTCTGACCGACCCCACGGTCCGAGCCTCGACCGGCCCCGCCCAGCCTCCCCGGCCGGGCGGGGCCGGCCCGCGTCTAGGATCCTCCCCATGCGGTCGACGTGGTCCCAGCAGGCGCTGCGCCGCCTCCTCACCGACGGCGCGGAGGTGCGGCCCACCCCGCTGCGTCCCGTGCCGCTCCCCGGACTGCCGGGCGTCGCCCTCCACCTCAAGGACGAGTCCGCGCTCCCCACCGGCAGCCTCAAGCACCGACACGCCCAGGCCATGCTCCACCAGGCCGTCGCCACCGGCGCGGTCGGCCCCGGCACCCCACTGGTCGTGGCCACCGGCGGCCCCTTCGCCGTCGCCGCCGCCCACCTCGCGACCCTCCTCGACCTCCCGCTCACGGCCCTCGTCCCGCCCAAGGTGCCGGCCGCCGTCCGGGCCCGCGTCGAGGCCGCCGGCGGCCACTGCCGGCTCGCCGAGGGCCCGCCGGCCGCGCTCCAACAGGAGGCCCGCGCGCTGGCGGCCCGCCTCGGCGGCCACTTTCTCGACCACTTCGCCGACGCCGCCCCCGCGATGTCCGACTTCCCGGGGCCGACGGTCGCCGACGAGATCGAGAGCCGGCCCGGTTCCCCCGCCGCCTGGCTGGTGACCGGCGCCGCGAGCGGCACCACGGCCGCCACCCTCGGCCGGCTCGCCGGCCGCCTGGCCGTGGCCGACCCCGAGCACTCCGCCTACTTCGCCGCCTGGGCCAGCGACTGCCGCGACTACGCCACCGGCATGCCGTCCCGCGTCCCCGGCATCGGCCGCCCCCGCGTCGAACCCGGCTTCCCCCTCGACCGCGTCGACCTCGTCATCCCCGTCCCCGACGCCGCCACGCTCGCCGCCCTCCGCTGGCTCCACACCCTCGGCATCCCGGCGGGCCCCGCCACCGGCACCACCGTCTGGGCCGCCTGCCACCTCGCCGCCCGCCTCCACCGGGACGCCACCCCGGGCACCGTCGTCGCCATCATGGGCGACACCACCCCCACCCCGACCTGGCCCGCCGCCACCGACCTCGACCCCACCCCGTTCACCGAACGCCTGACCCGCCTGGCCACGACGGGCGACTGGGCCTTCGGCCCCGGCTGAACGTCATCCCCCGAGACCGAGGAGGCGCGCCAGCCGGTCCGCCGTGTCGGGGTGGCCGTCGGCGTGGAGGGTGGTGATGCCCAACGCCTCGGCGGGCGACAGGTTCTCCGGTCGGTCGTCGACGAACACGCAGGCGTCGGCCGGCAGTCCGACCCGCTCCAGGGTGAGGCGGTAGATGGCCGGGTCCGGCTTGGCCAGGCCCTCACGCTCCGAGATCACGGCGACGTCGAACAGGTCCCAGACGCCGATGTGCGCGTACGGGTCGTAGGGGTCGAGGCCGAAGCTGTTGGAGAGCATGGCTACCCGCAGCCCGGCCGCCCGCGCTGCGCGCGCCAGGGCGATCATGTCCTCGGCCGGCCGGATCCCGGCCCAGGCGCGGCCCATGAGGTTGTGACCGTCGGCGAGACCGAGCGCGAGCGCGGTCCGCCGGTTCCACTCGTGCTGCGTCATGCGCCCGCACTCCAGCGCGGCGTACCACTCACGCCCCGCCGGATCCCCCTCCAGGGCGTGCCGCCACGCCCCCGCCGGCAGCCCCTCGGCGAGGGACCAGGCCCGGATGGCGTCACTGATGCCGGTGGCCAGCACCCCGGCGAAGTCGAGAATCAACCCCTGGAAGGGGCGGGACGGTTGAGTGGTCACACCGCAGTCCTATCTCATGCCACTGACACCGGTAACGATCCCGTCTCGAACGGAGGTGCGATGCCCCGATCCCGGGCGAATTGTCGGGGTGACCGCGCGGTGGATAAGTGGTGGTCGACTTGCGTCGATGCGAACAGATCATGAAATCTTCGGGGCGCCGCGTTGGTGATGCGTGGGGGGATCGTGCTTCGCATACCTGCCCCGCCGGTTGGACCGGCTCGCGTCAACGCCTGGCGATCTTGGCCACGTATCGGTTGCGGAGAAGAGACGTACGACATGGGCAGGAACGGCGACTCCAAGTTCCACGGCGAGCCCGAAGGGTGGCGGACCGGGCCGGAGTGGCGGCGGAGGGAGAGACGGTGGTGGGCCGGGCCGGTGGCCGGGCTCGTGACGGTCGTGGTGGCGGTGCTCGCCGTGCGGCCCGAGTTGTTGACCGACCGGCTGTCCGGGGGAGACGCGGGCCCCGCGCCGGCGGAGGTGTTGCCGGCCGAGACCGAGCGGCCGACGGCGCCGCCGCCACGCGAGGCGCTGCCCGACCGGCCCACCCTCGACGACCCGTTCGCCGGCTCCCCGGCGCGGGAGTGGGCCGACAACGCGGACGGCATCGAGATGCCGGAGCCCGAGGCGGTCGGCGTCATCTCCGCTGAGCGGATGGCGGAAGCCCTCGACCTGGCCCGGGAGTTCCTCGTCGCGACCAACCTCGACCCGGAGGTGATCGCCGGGGAGGTGCCCGAGGAAGGGCTGGCCATCCTGGACCCGACCGCGGACGTCGACGACTACGTGGACCGGGCGTTGAGCGACCCGAGCCGGGAGTACGACGCCGCGTCACTCTTCAGCCGGTTCCACGCCGACCACGCCACCCTCCTCGGCGACGTCGTCAAGGTGCGCGGTCGGACCGAGGTCACCGAGGGCGAGGACGGCAGCGCCACCCTGCACCTCGACTACACCTTCGTCTACCCCCTCGTCGCGGCCGACGGCTCCGAGGAGGTCACCCGCACCATCGTCCGCCGCACCATCGACCTCCAGGTCCTCGACCCGGAGCGGTGGCAGATCACCCCGGGCACCCTGTGGCCGGGCGAGTGGCGGGTCGACCGGGGCAACGACGACTGCGCCGTCACGGACGGGTTCCTCAACCCGCTCTTCGACTCGCAGCTGTGGGAGCAACCGCCGCCCTCCGGGGAGGAGCGGGACCCGTACGACCGCAGCGAAGAGGTGGCCGAGTCCGAGGACTGCGGCCTGGTCTCCCGGATCTGACGGGCGCCGCGAGGAACGGCGCGGCGGGCCGCCCGGGCGCCCCCCACTGGCGCTCGGGCGGCCACGTTGTGGGTGGTCTTTGTCGCACGGCGGGGGAAGGGCGGGCAAGTACGACAGGGCGTTCGGTACGCGGAAGTGCGTACCTGGGCGGCGTGTCGGCCTAGACTCGCTGGGAGTCGTCCGGTCGGCACGAGGGGTGAGCGATGGCGCGGTTGGCGCCGCGTGAGTACGAGTTCCTGCTCGACCTGGCGAGCGACGTGCTGCGCGGGCGGGGGCCCGAGCAGCCGTGGCGGCAGATGATGGGGGAGTTGCGGCGGGCGCTGCACACCTCCACGGTGGTGCTGACGGAGGCCACCTGGCACCGGCGCGAGGGCCGGGCGCACGCCTGGTCCGGGGAGCGGCTGACGGCGCGCCGGCTGGCCGAGCTGTCGCCGCTGATGGTGCGGGTGGGGCATCCACTGGCCCGGCACTACTCGACGCACCGGGACGACGAGCCGCGCACGGCCGCGGACCTGGTCGGCGAGGCGGCCTGGCGGGACAGCGAGGCGCGCAGCCTCACCCGGGAGTTCCTCGGGGCCGAGCACGCCATGGGGATACCGCTGCACTGGGCGGCCGGCACGGCCCGGGGGTTCGTGGTCTACCACGCGGAGGGCGACTTCTGCGCCACCGAGCGGCTCTACGCCAGGCGCGCGCAGCCGCTGCTCGCCGGCCTCGACACCCACCTGCGGCTGGTGGCGCGCTGGCGGACCACGGTCGCCGACGGCGAGGAGCGGGCGGAGGAGCGAAGGCTGACGCCCCGGGAGACGACGGTGCTGCTGCTCCTGGCCGAGTCGCTGTCGGCGGTGGCGATCGGCCGCCGCCTCGGGATCTCGCCGCGGACGGTCCAGAAGCACGTGCAGCGGATCTACCGGAAGCTGGGGGTCACCGACCGCGTCGGCGCGGTGCTGCGGGCGCAGGCGACGGGGTTGCTGTCGGCGCCTCGCGTTCAGGTCGGGGCGGGTAGCACCCACATCGGCGACCAGTAGAGCACCGTGTGGCACGCCGTATCCATCAGGAGCAGAGTTCGGCGTCCGGAATCGCCTGTGACCGAGAGGAGTTTCACGTGTTCCGCGTCCGTCTCCTCCAGGATGTCGAGCAGTCGGCTCGCCTCGCGGTGCTCGAAACTGTCCGAGGGGAGTCTCCGCGCTCTGCGGGCATAGGTGTGTTGGAGACTTTCGGTGGTGATCTCGGATTCCTCCCCCTCGACCGTTGGAGAGTCGCCGAGGATTTCCAGCAGAGACGGGGTGACGACTCCTTTCGCAGCCGCTTCCGCGAGGGCCTGGGTCAGCCGGGACACTGGAACCACGACCTTCCACGATCCGTGGATACTTCCGCTCCGCCGATCTCGTCTCTGATCAGCACCTCGCTCTCGTCGTAGATGTCCGGGGACTCGACAAGACGCGAGTCCGGAACGTCCGATTCCGGAAGCCGCATGACGATACCACCAGGCCCCAGCTCGTCCGCCGCGTCGAGGGCGACCCCTTCGAAATCAGTGGTCCAGGAGGTGAAGACGCTGTTGGTGTTGCCGCCGTTGTGGAGTGCCGGATCGCTGTGCCCGCCCATGGGAACGGCGCGACCCTCCATCGCTTCGTCGAACTTGGGGTGCCCCATCGGTATACCCCGGTAGATGTATTCGCTCTCGAGACCGAGGCGGTCGAACCAGTTGAGCGGGTTTACGACATACCCGTAGGGGTTCTGCTGCGGGGCGATACCGAGTGGGTCAGGAGTCAGATAACGGGCCGTGCTGGGGTCGTAATAACGTAGGTAGTTGTAATGGAGGCCGCTTTCCTCGTCGGCGATCTGTCCTCTGTCGCGCAACGGACAGTCCGCGTCGGTCTCCTCCGTGACGCTGGGAACCCCCCACAGCGTGGCGCTCCGCAGCGGGTGGGCCCGGCCGGCTTCGTCGACCAGGTGGGTGGGGCTCCCGGCCACGTCGGTCACGATGGCGGAGAACCGGCGATCGATCTCCCCCTGCTCGATGGCGGCGGGGGCGCGGCTCTCGGTCTGTGCCACCGGTCGGCTTCCCCGGTGGTTCCACGTCGTCACCTCGGCCGACGACGATGCGCCCCGGCTCGTGACCTGTTCCACGAGCACGGTGCCCAACCACGTGTACCGCGTCTGTTCGACGACGTCCTGACCGTCGATCCGCTGCTTCGCCATCCGCCGGCCCAGCGGGTCGTAGTGGTAACGCCACCTCGCGCCGCCCGGAGTGGTGACCGCCGTCAGCTGGTCCGCCGAGTCCCACTCGTAACGCCAGACCCGCTGGCCGTCGGTCGGGTGGTCCTGTCTTCGGAGCGTCACCCGGCCGGCCTCGTCGTGCTCGTAGTGGGTCGTTCCGGCGCTGCTGATCCGGGTTCCGCGGTAGGAGCGGGCACCCGTCGCCTCCGGGTGCCCGAAGTCGTCCGGCCAGTGGGCGAAGTGTTGGTTCCCGAGGGCGTCGTAGCGGTAGGTCTGGGTCCCGTTCGGCGCGGTCACCTCGGTGACCCGGCCAACGGGGTCCAACCGGAAGGCGGTCGCGCCGGCGTGCCGGTCGGAGATCTCGTCGACGTGGTGGTCGGCGCGGTATCCGAAGCGGCGCTCGCCCGGGCCTCCGTCGGCGGCGTCGAACGTCTGCCGGGTCAGCCGGCCCGCCGGATCCCACTCCTGTGCCAGCGCCGGACGCCCGTCGATGCTCCGTGACACCTCACGCCCGTCGTCGTCGTAGGCGAAGAGCAGGCGGTGCCCCGCGGTGTCGATCCGCGTCCGACGCCCGAGCGGATCGTGCTCGAACCGGCTGTGGTGGCCGGAGGGCGTCGTGCGTGACGCGACGCGGCCGACGGAGTCGTAGGACACCCTGATCGCCTGGCCGTTGGTGGTCTCTCGAACGATGCGGCCGGCGGCGTCCCGCTCGATCCGAAGGTCGGTGTTCTCGTCCCTGACCCCGACCAGGCGGCCCAGCAGGTCGTAGGAGAAGTCGGTCCGGAGGCCCTCGGCGGTCTGCTTGCTCGCGATGCGCCCCAGGACGTCCCGGGAGTAGCTGGTGCGTTGCCCGAGCCGGTTGGTCCGCTGCGTCAACTCTCCGTTCTCGTTGTACGCGTACGAGAGGCTCGCCCCGTCGAAGTCCGTTTCACCGACCAGCCGGCCGGCGCCGTCGTAGGTGTAACTCCAGCTGAGTCCGTGCGGATTGGTCACCCGCACGGCGCGGAGCTCCGTGTCCCGTTCGAGCCGACAGCGTGAGCCGTCCGGCATCGTCTGTGCGGTCACGAGACCGAACGGGCCGTACGTCCGCCGCGTGACGCCGCCGTTCTCGTCCGTGCGCGCGACGCAGTTGCCCTGGCCGTCCCAGTCCCAGGTCCGCACGCCGCCGACCGGGTCGACCACCTTGAGCGGCTTGCCCTCGATCGTCCAGGCGAGCCGGGTCGTCCCGCCGCCGGACTCGCTGATCTCCATGGGGCGCCCGAAGGCGTCGCGGACGTAGCGGGTCGTGCCACCGGTCGGATCCCTGACCTCGACGGGAAGTCCCGTGGCGTCGTTGCGCACGTGGAACGCGTTGCCGAGGGCGTCGACGACGGAGAGCAGGGCGCCGTTCCCGTCGTACGTGAAGCGGGTCCGGACGCCCGAGGGGTCGGTGAGCGAGACCCGGTTCCCTCGCTCGTCCAGCTCCTGTTCCCAGCGCGTGCCGTCCGGTTCGATCCGGGCTGTCACCCGGCCGAGACCATCCCGGACGAACCGGGTCCGGTGGCCGTCTCCTCGGATCTGCTCGACCAGTCGCCCGTCGTCGTAGACGTGGGTCAGCGTGTGGCCGGCGGGGTTCGTCGCCGTCAACGGATTGTCGAAGCGATCCCACGAGTACCGACTGGTGTTGCCCAGCGGGTCGATCTCCGACACGAGTTGGAAGGCGTCGTTGAACTGGTAGGTGGTGGTGTTGCCGAGGGAGTCGGTGAAGTACGTGCGGCGGTTCTCGACGTCGTAGCGGATGTCGCTGTCGAGGTAGCCGCCGGTGCCGCGAGTGGCGGCGCACCGCCCGTCCCGGCCGTAGCGATAGCGGTACCGGTTGCCGTTCCGGTCCTTCCAGCCGGTGACGCGACGCCGTTCGTCGTAGGTGAGTTCGAACGGTCGACCGGAGGAGTTGTGGATCGCGGCCAGGTTGCCCGCCCCGTCGTACGCGTACCTCAGCAGCACCGGCTGGTCGGAGTGGCTGAGGAGCCGAAGCGCGACGATCCTCTGCTCGTGGCTCTCGATGCCGACGCGGTATCCGCCGTCGTGAACGACGTCGGTGGGCATCCCGTCGAGCCCGTACTCGACACGCACGCGGTTGTCGTGGCGATCCGAGATCGCCACGAGGGGAAGCACGTTTCCGGGATGCCCGGTGGCGGCCGCGAAGTGGAGGAAGCGATCGCGGTCACGTTGGTGGACGGTGAGGGCGGAGCCCGGCACTCCGGTCCACGCCAGTTCCCACCTGGGGCCCTCGATCGGCAGAACCGACTCGGTCTCGCTGGGGATCGGGCGGGGGAAGTGCAGGACCACGCCGTCCTCGCCCAGGAGCCGGACGCCGTGCTCCTCCAGGACGAGCCGCTGGTCGAGAGTGGATGCCCAGGAGGGGCCGAAGCAGCGGCCGTGTTCGACGCTGGTCCGATGGTGGCGTTCGAGGACGAGGGGCAGACGGCCGGGCAGCTCCACGTCCCGAACCGACATGATCACCTCACCCGTCGCCATGTCGACGGGGTCCGTGCGGCACAGCATGCGACGTATCTCGCGCCCGACACTGCGGATGCCCTCGCCCAGGCCACGGACGCCCTCCGCGATGCCGCGCAGCCCGGTGCGGGCGGCGGAGAGGCCGCCGCGGAGTCCTCGGGCGAGGCCGCCGAGGGTGGTGAGGCCTTTCATGCCGGGGATGCAGTCGAGGGCGGCGAAGGCGACGTCCCAGAGGGAGGCGCGGCCGTTGGCGTAGTCGTAGAGGGTGTCGGCGAGGACGACGAGGGCGGCGGCGAGGACGACCCAGGCGAGGGGTCCGCCGATGATCATGACGACGATGCCGAGGACGGCGACGACGACTTTGCAGATCTCGACGATGGTGTCCCAGTTTTCTGAGACCCAGTGGATGGCGTCTTCCCACCAGCGGCGGTTCTGGATGCCGGCATCGGAGGCGGCGTCGATCTCGGAGGCGCAGGTGCGGGCGGCCTCCTCGCGCATCTCCTTGGCGTCCAGGGCGAGTTGGCGGGCGGCGGACAGCGCCTCCTCGGCGGAGTCGACCCGCGACTGGGCCGAACTGGCCGCGCTCTGCGCGGCGTTCGCGTCCCGAGTAGCCGCCCGCACCTCCGCCTCGGAGGGCGGCTCCACGTTCTCGCGCTTGCCCTCCCGTTCCAGGCGCTCGGCCTCGTCACCGGCCCGGGACACCCAGTCCTGCGCGTCCGACAACGCCGCCTGCGCCGAGGAGAGGTCGGCCTGCGCGGCGATCGCCCGGTCCAGCGCCCGGTCCGCCATGCCCTGGGCCGTCTCCAGCTTCGGCCAGTAGGTCTGTAACGCCTGCGCCGCCATGTCGTAGGAGGTCTGGAGCTTCTCCAGGTTGCCCGGCACGCCGTCGAACTCGGCCCGGAACGCCTCGGCCGACAGGCCCGCCCAGTCCAGCACCGCCCGGTCCTCGGCCATCCCGCGAACGCGGCCCAACGCCTCGCCGACGTCGTCCGCGAAGGTCTGTAATTCGTCGGCCAGTTGCCGGACCTCGTCCGGATCACCTGGTGTCGGGTCGGAGTCCATGTCGACGGGACTCCAGTCGGAAGGTCGTGCCATGATCCGCCCCCCCCGGGCCGCCTGATGATCATGTACCTGACGCTGTGTGAGTCGAGATTAGGTGCGGCCAGTCCTGTGCGCAATGGCGCACGTGTCGGCCGGCTGGCGCGACTGGGCGGGGAGCGTCAGCCGTTGGTGCCGTTCCCCCGGGGCAGGGCGACGGCCGCGCCCGCGCCGAGGAGGGCGCCGGTGAGGAAGGCGAGGCCGATCGTGCGGGCGCCGTAGCGCCGTCGGCGAGGGAGGGGCGGCGGAGGCAGCGCGGCCGGGCGGCGTCGCCTCGACGCCAGCCACCAGGCCTGTCGCCACTCCTCGGTGTCGCCGCCGCACGCCTCGACGAAGGCGAGCGTGACCTCCAGCGTCGGCAGCCGTCGTCCGCCCGCCGCGTCGGACAACGTCGTGACCGAGTAGTTGCAGCGGCGGGCCAGCTCCCGGTAGCTGGGGCTGCCCGCCGCGTGGCGTAACTCCCGCAGGCCGGCCGCGAATCGCGCGATCGGGCCGGTCGCGGGGTCCAAGGGTCTCTCGGGTCTGCCCATCGAACACCCCCTCTGACGGCGCGCCGCCCGGCGCCCGCGTTGTCCGAGCATCGTCATGCAGGCCCCCGGATAACAGCGCATTGTCGGCCTTTGTTCGACAACTCGACGGCCACGCTGGCCGGACAACGCCGTGGGCGTCCTGAATGGGGGCGACGAGGGCCACCCGGGCCCTCACGCCTGAAGGGAGACTCCGTGAACAGAGCCTTACGGGCGGCGGCCGTGCTCGCCGTCGCCTCGGGCGGTCTGGTCGCCGTCGCCGCCGCCCCGGCGCAGTCCGCCGACGCCGAGCCCGACACCTGCGTCGCCGTTCTCGCCAAGGGCGAGACCGCCCCTGTCGACACCGCCTGCTTCAGCGACTTCCGCGCCCTCGCCTCCTGGGTCACGGACGGCGAGATCACCGACGCCCCGCGGGCGGCGGCCGTCGCCGCCGAGGACGAGGCGCTCCAGGACGACCTGGCCGCGCTGGACGCCGTCGTCATCGGCGTCGAGTACGAGCACGAATGGCTCGGCGGCGCCTCCATCACCGTGATCGGCGAGGACGGCCCCTGCACCGGGGAGCTCACGGACCTGGAGTACGCCGTCGTCAACGTCGGCTGGGAGTTCGCGCCCCCGCCCGGGCAGGGCTTCCCGTGGTGGAACGACCGCGTCTCCTCGTTCACCACCGGCGGCAACTGCTGGTCCAACCACTTCGCGGACGAGGGCTTCGGCGGCCGCAACACCGGTTTCGTGCCCATCCACAACCACCTCGGCGGCATGAACGACGCGACCACGTCCATCATCTGGAGCTGACCCGCCGGCTCCCGCGCGGCGGTGTGGATCACGGGACGGGCTCGACGCGCAGCACCATGGCCTCGGCGTCGTGGGCGACGACCGTGAGCCGTGTGCCGTAGGCGTCGATCGACCCCCCGGTGCCGGTCACCGTGGTCGGCCCCTGGCCGAGGCCGCTGCTCATCGAGCAACGCTGGTGGCAGGCGATGGAGCCGCCGGCGGCGGACGGTTCGAAGACGAACGTGTACTCGTCGGCGCTCAGGGCCGCCAGGCGCACCGGAGCCTGCGGGAGCGGGACCGACCCGCCCGCGGTGACGCGGACCTCGCACCGCCCGTCCTCGCACGCGGCGAGGTCCGTGCCGTCCGCCGCCTCGGGGACGGTCGGCGTCGGCGGCACGTCGGTGGGGGACGGGGGTTCGGTCGTCGGCGCGGGGTCGGGCGTCCCGGACGCCGGCTCGTCGCCGCCCGGTCGCGAGGTGGTCGGGGACGCGTCGGGCGAGGAGGAGCCGCAGCCGGCCAGGACAACGCTCACCGCCGCGCAGAGCAGCAACCCGCCGCGGGCCCTCCGGACCCGGGACCGACCGCGCCGCAGGGTCGGCCGCTTCGGGCTGGTCAACGGGTCGCGCCGATCCATGATGTCCTCCCTCGACTCGGGCCGCAGCACGGTCACCCAAGCACCGGGGGCCCGGGAGGGGTCCCGGGCCGGGCCGTCACCGGCGAGCGCAAAACACCTGCGTCACTCCCACCCCCGGCGGCACACTGCTCGGATGGATCTCGACTCCGACAAGGTGGCCGCCCTCTTCGGACTGGGGCGGCCACGGGGCCCCTGGCGTCCGCTGGCCAACGGCGACCACCCCTCCGACAGCCGGGTGTTGACCACCGACCGGGGGCGGTGGGTGGTGCGGAAAGACCGGTTGCTCAGCGACTGGCATCGCAGGCACGCGCACCGCGTGCACCGCCTGGAGAGCGCGGCGTGGCAGGCGGGCATCCCGATGCCGCGGCCGGTCGAGCCTCCCGCCCCGGCTGTCGGGTACTGGCACAACCCGGCAGGCGAGACGCTGGTGCGGGTGAGTGGGTGGCTCGAGGGCCACGATCTGCGGCAGCCCGGCACGACGCCTCCCGCGACCCTCGCGGAAGCGGCCGGGTGGGTGGGCGCCACCCTGGCCCGCGTCGCCCTGCTCGGCACCGAGGACGACACCGGCCCCGACGACGAGCCCACGCCGCACCCCCTGGCGGACTGGCACGAGTGGGTCGCCGAGGCCGAGGCGAGCGGCCACCCGGTCGCCACGCCGGCCCGCGCCCTGCTCCCGCTCGTCGAGGAGGCGACGACGCTGATCCAGGAGGCCCGGCGCGACGCTCCCCGTGCCGTCCTGGTGCACGGGGACACCTCCCGGGCCAACGTGCTGCGCACCCCCGGCGGGTACGCGCTGATCGACTGGGAGGGCACCCGAGCGGACATTCCCTGGTGGGAGGCGGTGAACGTCGCCTTCCGGTTCGCCACCCCGTTCAACGGCCCCACCGCTGAGGGCGACCCCCGCGTGGTCGACCCGCTGATCACGGCATACCTCGATCAGGGAGGACCGGCCGGCCCCGCCGACGTCTCGGCGTTCGCCGGCATGCTGCGCAGCCAACTCGCCGTCATCGCCTGGTGCCTCTGGCTGGCGCTGGGCCACCGTGGCGCCGACCCCGAACGTCGCGACTTCGGACTGCGCATCGTGACCTCCGCCGCGGCGGACATGCCACGGGTGATGCGCGCACTGGACGGCTGGGCTGACCTCCTGCGCTGAGCGGCCAACGGTGGGACGGTGCTCGCAGGTGTCGGAGAACCCTGGCTGTGAGGCGGTGTGCGGGCGGTCTTGGACGGCCCGGGTCGAGCGGGCACGAGCGGAGGCGTCCTGCTCGACGCGGTGCCGGACACGTGCGTGCCGACAGCGGGAGGCGTCGCGGGAGGGGGTTGCGGAAACGCCGTAGCCGAACGCCTCGATCGACCCAACGGTGTCGCCATCGCTTCGAACGAAAGTTTCAGCGACGCTGAACCTGCGACGCAGGTCAAGCTATGAGCAGGCGGAGGCCGAGATCCGCCGCGTCGAGGTCGGCGAGGTCGCTGTTTCGCTCGGCCCACCGGCCGGAGTCGAGGTCGTCGCTGAGGCTTCGCACCGCCCGCCGCTCGGCCTCCGGCCCGACCCTCGTCCACACCGACATCGCACGGCGCACCTGATCCTCCAGATACGCCCCCGGTCGGCGCCAGTACGCCTCGAAGAGGCCGTCAGCGCAGTCCCACGGGATAGGCACCGGCTCAGCGCGGGCGCCGATCGCGTCGGCCATTCCGGCAAGCGACGGAAACTCGGCGAGGACGGTGGCGAACTCGGGCAGGTAATCGCGGGTAAGCCAGAACCTGTCCTGCCATCCGGGCTCGTCGGTGTCGAACGTGAGCACCACCACGCGGCGGGCCACGCGCCGCATCTCGCGCAGCCCCGCTATCGGGTCCCCCCAGTGGTGAACGGTGGAGACGGCCATCGCGACGTCGAAGGACTGGTCCTCGAACGGCAGGCTCTCCGCGGCGGCGGCCACGCACGGCGCCGAGCCGGCAGGCCGCTGCCCCCGCATGACCGCGGATGGCTCCACCGCGGTCACATCGCGATCAGCAGGCTCGTAGGAGCCGGTGCCGGCCCCGACGTTCAGCACCGTCCGCGCGTCGCCGAGCGCGTCCCAGATCCGCGCGGCGATCCGCGGCTCGGTACGCCGTGTCGCGGTGTAAGCGCCGCCGATCGCGTCGTACAGCCGTGCGCCGAGCATCTCCAGTTGCTCCTCCGGTGTCACCAGCAGTCCCTTCGCCCGTGCCGCAAGTTCCCTGTCGATGGCCGCCACCATGGCGTCGACGCGATCACGCCGCTCCAGCAACAGGCCGCGTAGTCGGCGCAGGTGCGCGACCGCGTCGGTGGACGGGTCGCCGACCAGTTCCGCGACATCCCGCAGCCCGAAGCCCAACCGCCGATAGGCCAGCGCCTCCCGCAACCGCTCCACGTCGCCCGCCGAATAGGCCCGATACCCGGCCGTGGTCCGCGCCGACGGCCGAACGAGCCCGATCTCGTCATAGTGATGCAGCGTGCGGACGCTCACGCCGGCCAGCTCGGCCACGCGTCCCACGGTCCAGTGATCTTCCACGGCACCGACTATGCGGCCTGACGCCACGTGAGGGTCAAGAGCATCACTCACGGCAGCAAGAGCCGAATGCGAAGCAACGCTCCGCCATGGCGTACGTGAAGTCGATGCGGCAGCGGACCGACTCAGCGGCCTGCCGGTCCCAAGATCCCCGACAGAGTCAAGCTCAGCGCACCGTCCAGGACGGCGAGGCCGGGTCGGGCGCCGGACGCGCCGTCCAGGTGGAGCGGTCCGCCTCCTCGTCCCAGTAGGGGACGTCCCCGTAGTACAGGCCGTACGCCCAGTGCTCCGGCAGTTCGTGGCAGATGATGTCGGGGTACGGGGCGAACTCCTGGTCCTTGAACGCCTCGTTGACCCGGGCCACGGCCTCCGGGTAGCCGATGGCGAACTCGTCGACCATGAACTCGGCGATCTCGCGGAAGTACTGCTGCATCTCGGGGTCGTCGGTCGCCATGAGGAAGTCCGGCACGGGTGGCCTCCGGGTCACGGCAGGAGCGAGCGGTTGAAGAGGCTGGCCACCTCGGGCGAGAAGATGGCGATCTGGTGGCCCCCGAAGACGGGGTCGGCGCCGCGTCTGAGGAAGGGGCCGACGTTCATCAGCATGGGCCCTTCGACCAGGTCGTAGTCGTGCATCGCGCCGCCGTTCCTGTGGTGCCGGATGAAGTCCGCCAGCTCGGAGCTCGGCCCGTCGAAGACGCGCCGGTTGAAGCTCGTCAGCTCATTCTGCGGCACCCGGAAGTGCAGCACCTCCGCGACATCGCCGTTGCGGCCGGCCAGCCGGTTGGCCCACTGGCGCGCCTGGGCCAGGTCGTTGGTCACGTAGAAGCCGCCGCGCCCGAAGTCCATGGCCCGCATGCTGTACGTCAGGTTGATGCCCGCCGTGCGGATGTTCCGGGCGGCCGCGCCGAACGTGCCGTGGAAGAGGGCGAGTTGGCAGCCGAGGAGGCCGAGCGGGTCGGCCCACACCTGCGGGTTGTGGGGGTAGGCGCGGGGGTTGGGGCCCGGGCCGAGTCCCAGCGGGTCCGGGGTGAGGTAGCGGGCGGTCTCGGGGTCGTAGTAGCGGTGGAAGTTCTGGTGGAGGCCGGTCTCGGGGTCGTGGTACTGGCCGGGGAAGCGCAGCGGGGTGTCGGGCGCCCCGGGTGGGGTGGGCGAGGCCGCGCCCCACAGCGTGACGCGTGGCTCCCAGACGATCTCGCCGGCGTCGTCGACCAGTTGCGCCGGGGCGCCGACGAGGTCGGTGACGATGGCGAGGAACCGCCGGTCGTACTCGGCCTGTTCGGGGTCGCCGCCCGCCGCCCGGCCCTCGATCTGCAGGACGGGATGGTGGCCGCGGTACTCCCAGGTGGTGCTCGACGTGGCCCGCGACTCTTCGTCGACATCCAGCTGTTCGACCAGGAGCGTCCCCGACCAGACGAACTCGGTGCGCTCGGCGACGCTCCCGTCCGGGGCGAGGCGGCTCTTGGCGACGCGCCGGCCGAGCGGGTCGTAGCGGTACTCCCAGCGGGTCCCGTCGGGTGTGGTGACGGCGGTGAGCCGGTCCTCGGCGTCCCACTCGTACCGCCAGGTGTCGGACTCCTTCGCCAGACCGGTCCCGCGCCGGACGACGAGCCGCCCCGCGGCGTCGTACTCGTACCGGCGGTGCCCGGCGCGGACGACCCTGGTGCCCTCGTACTCCCGCTCGCCGGTGGACGCGGCCGCGCCCGCCGCGGCCGGCCAGTGCGCGTCGGTCTGGTTCCCCGCGGTGTCGTAGGCGTAGGACTCCTCCCACCCCGGGGCGCTCAGCGAGGTGACCCGGCCCGCCCCGTCGAGCCGGATCTCGGTGTGCCCGGTGAGTGAGTCGGTGATGCCGCTCGGATGGCCGTCGGCGCGGTAGGCGTAGGAGCGGCGGCGCGGTTCCCGGGCTCCGTGCCGGACGGTCAGCTCGGCCAGGCCGCCGCCGGGGCGCCAGCGGGACGCGAGGCTGAGCCCGGGGCCGACGCGGCGCTCGACCTCGCGGCCGAGGGCGTCGTGCACGAACTCGACCACGCGGCCCGCGCTCAGCAGCCGCGTGGACCGCCCGTCGTCGGGGTACGACCAGGTGCTGGTCACGCCGCCCGGCGTGTGGCGCCGGGTGACCCGGCCGCGCGGGTCGTACTCGTAGGCGAGGGTCCGTCCGTCGCGGATCTCGGCGAGGACCCGGCCGAGCGGGTCGCGCTCGTAGCGGACCTCGGTGTGGTCGCTGGCGGCGCGGACCAGCCGCCCCGACGCGTCGTACTCGAAGACGCTGTGCGAGCCGTCGGTGTCCTTGCCGACGATCCGGCCCACCGGGTCCCGGTGGTAGGCGACGTGTTGGCCGACCGCGTTGGTGCGGCCGGTCAGCCGGCCCGCCGCGTCGTAGGCGTAGGTCAGGGTGTGGCCGTCGAAGTCGTGCTCGGCGACCAGGTTCCCCGCGGCGTCGTAGGCGTAGCGCCAGGTCGCGCCCGTCGAGTCGGTGACGGTCAGCGGCCGGCACTCGGTGTCCCACGTGTGGCGCGACCGCAGGCCGTGGGCGTTGGTCCTGGCCGTGAGCAGACCGAACGGGCCGTACTCGGTGGTCACCGTCGCGCCCGTGGGGTCGGTGTACCGGAGGCAGTTGCCCTCGCCGTCCCACTCCCAGCTCTCCTCGGCCCCGTCCGGGCTCCGGTGCCGGGCGGGCTGGCCCTCGGGCGTCCACTCCGTCTCGTCGACGCCGCCCTCGGGGTCGGTCACCCGGGTGACGCGGCCGAAGTGGTCGTAGCGGTACCGGGTGACGCCGCCGTCCGGGTCCCGGACGGCGACCGGCAGCCCCAGCGGGTCGCACTCGATGGTGACGGTGTCGCCCCCGGGGTCGGTGACGGCGGCCGGGCCGCCCCGCTCGTCGTAGCGGTAGCGGGTGACCAGGCCCAGCGGGTCGGTCTCCGCGGTGCGGTTGCCGCGCTCGTCGTACGCCCACCGCCAGGTGCGGCCGTCCGGCTCGGTCACGGCGAGGGGCAGGCCGGACGCGTCGCGTTCCACGGCCAGCCGTGAGCCGTCGGGGCGGACGACGGTCGTCGTGTTCCCGTGCGCGTCGTACTCGTGGCGGGTGGTGTTGCCCAGCGGGTCGGTGACGGTCAGCGGCCGGTCGTAGCGGTCGAACGTCCGGCGGGTGGTGTTGCCCAGCGGGTCGGTCTCCGCGACCAGTTGGTAGCAGTCGTCGAACTGGTAGACCGTCGTGTGGCCGAGCGAGTCCGTGAACAGCGTGCGCCGGTTCTCCGGGTCGTAGTCGATCCGGCTGGCCAGGAACCCGCCCGCCCCCTCGGTGCCGACGCAGCGGCCCTCCGGGCTGTAGGCGTACCGGTACCAGCCGTCGTTCCGGTCCCGCCAGCCGGTGATCCGCCCCAGCTCGTCGTGGCTGATCCGCTGCGGCGCGCCGGAGGAGTCGCGGATCGCGGCCAGGCGTCCCGCGTCGTCGTACTCGTAGCGCCTGAGCACCGGTTGGTCGGGGTCGCTCAGCAGCCGCAGCTCCCTGACGCGGTGCGCCACGGTCGCGATCCCGACGCGGTGGCCGCCGTCGTGGACGAGCGCGGTCGGGTCGCCGTGCGCGCCGTACTCGACGCGCACCCGGTTGGCGTGCCGGTCGCCGATCTCGGTCAGGGGCAGCTCGGGGCCCGGTCGGCCGGCGACGGGGCGGAAGGTCAGCGTCAGGCCCGCCTCCCGCTGGTGGACGGTGAGCGCCGCGCCGGACTCGCCCGACCACGAGAGCTCCCAGCGGGGGCCCTCGACCGGCAGCACCGGCTCGCCGGGGATGGGACGCGGGTAGTGCAGCGTCATCCCGTCCTCCGCGTGGAGGCGGACGCCGTCGTCGGCGAGCACCAGTCGCTGGTCGAGGGTGCTGGTCCAGGACGGGCCGAACAGCCGGCCCGTGGTGACGGACGTCCGGTGGTGGCGGGAGAGGACGAGGGGCAGCACGCCGGGCAGTTCGACGTCCGTGGCGGACATG
Source organism: Streptomyces millisiae (assembly GCF_031845425.1). Lineage (NCBI taxonomy): Bacteria > Bacillati > Actinomycetota > Actinomycetes > Kitasatosporales > Streptomycetaceae > Streptomyces > Streptomyces millisiae. The sequence continues at coordinate 29,681 of NZ_JAVREM010000022.1, read as the reverse complement.
ACCATGTCCCCGGTGGCCATGTCGACCGGGTCGGAGCGGCAGAACAGCGCGGACATGATTCGGCCGCTCCCCCGGAACCCCTGGGCGAGGCCGCGCACGCCGGCGGTCAGGCCGTGCAGTCCGGTGCTCGCCAGGCCACGGATGCCGCGGGCCAGGCCGCCGAGCGTGGTGAGGCCGCGCATGCCGGGGATGCAGTCGAGGGCGGCGAAGGCGACGTCCCACAGCGACGCCTCGCCGTTCGCGAACTTGATGAGGGTGTCGGCGAGGACGACGACGGCGGCGGCGAGGACGACCCAGGCGATCGGCCCGCCGATGATCAGCGCGATGACGCCGAGGACGGCGACGACGACCTTGCAGATGGCGACGATGGTGTCCCAGGCGTCCTGCACCCACCGGACGAGGTTCTCCCACCAACTGCGGTTCTGGATACCGGCGTCCGAGGCGGCGTCGATGTCGTCGGCGCAGACCCGGGCCGCCTCCTCCCGCATCTCCCTGGCCTGCTGGGCCAACGCCCGCGCGGCCGTGAGGCGTTCCTCGGCGTCGTCGACCCGGCCCTGGGCCGAGGAGGCGGCCTCGCCGGCGGCGGTGGCGTCGCGGGCGGCGGCGCGCACCTCGGCCTCGGACGGCGGCTCCACGCCCTCGCGTTCGCCCGCCTCCTGCAACCGCTCGGCCTCGTCGCCGGCCCGGGACACCCAGTCCTGGGCGTCGGTCAACGCGGCCTGGGCGGCGGACAGGTCGGCCTGCGCGGCGATCGCGCGGTCCAGGGCCCGGTCGGCCATGCCCTGCGCGGTCTCCAGCTTCGGCCAGTACGTCTGGAGCGCCTGCGCCGCCATGTCGTAGGAGGTCTGCAGCTTCTGGAGATTGCCGGGGACCCCGTCGAACTCCGAGCGGAAGCGCTCCGCCGACAGACCCGCCCAGTCCTGGACGGCCCGGTCCTCGGCCATGCCACGGATACGGCCCAGCGCCTCGCCGACGTCGTCCGCGAAGGTCTGTAACTCGTCCGCGAGTTCGCGGACCTCGTCCGGACTGCCGGGCGTCGGGTCGGAGTCCATGTCGACGGGACTCCAGTCGGCCGGTCGCGCCACGGTCTGCCCCCCGGGGCCGTCTCGAGATCGTGCGCCTGACGGTGCGTCACACAACGGTAGGCTCAGCCGTCTCGTCCGGCAATGGCGCCTCACCACCCGGAAAGCCGGTGGCCGACGCCCGGGTGTGGCCGGTAGCTTCTGGCGGATGACGACCACCACCGTGACCAACGACGAGCTCATCGCGGCGGCCGAGGCCGTGCTGCATCCGCACCGGGCGGGGGACCGGCTCTTCGGAAACGTCGCCACGGTGCTGGTCACCGAGGCGGGCAACCGCTACTCGGGGGTCTGCATCGACACCCCCTGCGGGCTCGGCTTCTGCGCCGAACACGCGGCGATCGCCGCGATGGTCACGGCCCGCGAGTACCGCATCGCGAAGATCGTCGCCGTGTGGCGCCGCGAGGAGGACGGCGCCCTGCACGTGCTGCCGCCCTGCGGGCGCTGCCGCGAGTTCATCCGCCAGGTCGACCAGGCCAACATCGACACCGAGGTGGTCCTGGGCCGGGACCGGTCGGCGACCCTCGCCGAACTGCTGCCGGCCCACGAGTGGCCGAGACCGCTGGACTGACCGTGCCGGACCGAGTCGTCGGCCACGTCGAGGAGATCGCGGCGACCCTGGCCACCCAACGCCCCGACCTGGTCGGCGTCTACCTCCACGGCTCCGCCGTCCTCGGCGGCTTCGACCCGGCGCGCAGCGACGTCGACGTGTTGGCGGTCGTGGCGGGACCGGAGGGGGAGTCCGCGCAACGGCGGGCGGGCGAGGCGGTCGCCGCGACGGCGGCGCGATGTCCGGGCGCCGGCCTGGAGTTGAGCGTCCTCACGGCCGCGACGGCGCGCGAGCTCGGCGACTGCCGGTTCGAGGCGCACGTCAACACGACCGGCGCCGAGCCCGTGATCGTGCCGGGTGCCGGCGCGGGCGGCGACCCCGATCTCGTCCTGCACGCCGCCGTCTGCCGGGAGTTCGGCCGCGCCGTCCTCGGCCCGCCGCCGGGCGAGGTCTTCGGCCGGCCGCCCCGGCAGCGGATCCTCGCGGCGATGGCGGCCGACCTGCGGTGGGCGATCGACGCGGGCCACGCCGCCTATGCCGTGCTCAACGCCTGCCGGGCGGCGCGGTTCGCCGAGGAGGGCAGGCTCTGTTCCAAACTCGACGGCGCCCGCTGGTATCTGGGCCGCCACCCGGACGACGCCACGGTGACCGCGGCGCTGACGCGGCACCTCGGCGGCGGCCGAGGTCCGAGCGTCGAACGGGCGGTCGCCTTCGTCCAGGGCAGTGGCCTCACCGGGTGGGCCACGACCGGGGGATGAGGGACACCGCGCCCGGCGGGTCAGCCGCGATGCGTACGGGGCGGGCCGTCGCGTCGGACCACAGGCTGACGCCGGTGACGTCCGCGGGCGGACGACGGCCGCTCCGGCCGGAACTACGGTCGGGGCGACAACTCGCCGGTGACACCGGCCGATCCGGACCCATGGAGAGCGGCAGCGCCATGACCCCAAGCCCCGCCACCACCCGCCGACGGTTGCTCGCGGTCGTTCCGACCCTCGCCCTGGGCGCGGTGATGCCCACCTCCGCCTGGGCCCGGGGCGGCGGCCCGCCGGTGCCGCCGGACACGCCGGTGGGGCGGCAGTTGGCGTGGCTGCTCGACGCCGCGCGGCGGCTTCCCGTGCCGGAGGCGGAGGCCCGCGCCCACCTGGCCCCGGCGCTCTTCGAGAGCCTCGGCGTCGCCGGGCTGAACGACATGCTGCGGGCCGCCGCCGGGCACGGCACCCTGCGCCTGGACTCCTACCGGGCGCAGCGGGAGCCCCGCGCCGGCTCGGAGGCGTACGCCCTGCTCACCGGGGCGGGGACGCGTCACGCGGTGCTGGTCACCGACGGTTCGGGGGCGCTGGCCGCCGTGTACCTCAGCCCGCTGCCGGTCAGTTGGGCCGAGATCGACCGGCGGATCGCGGCGCTCGGCCCCCGGGCGTCGTTCCTGGCCGCCGAGATCGACGGGACGGGCCGCTGCCGCCCGGTGCACGGCCTGGCGGCGGAGGTGCCGCGCCCGATGGGGTCGGCCGTCAAGCTCTACGTGCTCGGCGCGCTGGCCGACGCGGCGCGCGGGGGCCGGGCGTCCTGGGACGAGCCGCTGGCCGTGCGGGAGGAGTGGCGGGCGCCGGGCGGCCCGGTGTGGGACCTGCCGGTGGGCGCCACGCCGACCCTGCGTGAGTACGCCGAGCACATGATCTTCCACAGCGACAACTCGGCCACGGACCACCTGATCGGCCGGCTGGGCCGGGAGGCCGTCGAGGCGCAGCAGGGACGCCTCGGCATGACAAGCCCGCGGGCCAACGTGCCGCTGCTGGCCACCCGGGAGCTGACGGTGCTCAAGACGGTGGACTACCCCCGGCACGCCGACGCCTACACGGCCCTGGACGGCGCCGGCCGCCGGGCCTACCTGGACCGGGTCGTGGCCGGGCTGCCGGTGCCGGGAACGTCCTGGAGCGAGCCGAGGCACGTCGACTCCGTCGAGTGGTTCGCCACCCCCGGCGACCTGTGCCGGGCCCTCGCCGGCCTGTGGCGCCAGGCCGGCGGGGACCAAGGGCAGGAACCGGTGCACCAGGCGCTGTCGCTCATGGGCACCCGGATCCTCGGTCTCGACCCGACGGCCTGGCCGGTCGGCTGGTTCAAGGGCGGAGCCGAGCCGGGCGTGCTGTCGCGCACCTTCCTGGCCCGGACCGCGGACGGCCGGACGTTCGCGGTCTCGGTCATGGTCAGCGATCCGGAGCGGAACGTCGGGGGCGCGGCGGCCGTGTCGGAACTGCTCGCGCTGCTGGCCGGGGCGTTCCGGCTGTTGGCCGCCGGTCCCCGGAACCCGGCCGGCCGGTCGTGAGGCCCGGACCGTCACGTCTCACCGGCGATGGTTGTCAACAACCGGGCGACCAGGGGGTTCTGGTCACTCCCGCGCCAGGCGACGGCGACCCGCGTGCGGGCGTCGCCGGGTTCGATCGGGCGGAAGGCGACGGTCTTCAGGCGGATCCGCCGGATGCCGGCGGGGGCCAGGGAGACGCCGAGACCGGCGCCCACGAGGCCGCACACGGTTCCCCACTCCACCGCGTGCTGGGCCACCTCGGGCATGAAGCCCGCCTCGGCGCACAGGCCGGTGATCCGGTCGTGCAGTCCCGGACCGACCGCGCGCGGCAGCAACACGAACGGCGAGCCGGCCAACTCGGCGACCGGCACGGTCCGTCGGGCCGTCAGGGGATGGTGGGACGGCAGCACGGCCACGAACGGCTCGTCGAGCACGGTCCGGAAGGCGAGGCCCGGTTCGTCGGCGGGCGGTTCGCGCAGCAGCCCGACGTCGATGGCCCCGTCATGGAGGGCGACGAGCTGCGGCGCGGTCGTCATCTCGCGGATGTCCAGCTGGACGCCGGGGGCCCCGTCACGGAAGGCGCGCAGCAGCCCGGGCAGGATCGTCAGGGCCAGCGAGGCGGCGAAGCCGATCCGCAGCCAGCCGGCCCGACCCTCCCCGACCGCCCGGGCCGCGCTCAGCCCCGCCGCGAGGTCGGCGAGCGCCCGCCGGGCCGCCGGCAGCAACTCGCGGCCGGCGGGGGTGAGCGTGACCCGGCCCGGTTCACGGCGGAACAGCGGGTGCCCGACCCTCTCCTCCAGCCGGCGGATCTGCTGGCTCAGCGGCGGCTGCGCGATGCCCAGGCGGGCGGCCGCGTGACCGAAGTGAAGTTCCTCGGCGAGCACGGCGAAGGCGTGCAACTGCGGGAGGGGAAGTTCGGGGCGATCCATACGTCCAGAGATATCAGGCCATGACTTCTGGGCTATTAGACGTATCGCTGCTGGTCACCTAGCGTTTCGCCGCATGAGCGAGCGACGTGCGATCCTCAGCGGGTCGACCTTCGAGGAACAGATCGGCTACGCGCGTGCCGTGGTCGACGGCGACTGGGTGCACGTGTCGGGGACGACCGGCTTCGACTACAGCACGATGACCATCTCCGACGACGTGGTGGAGCAGGCCGAGCAGTGCCTGCGCAACATCGAGGCCGCGCTGACCGAGGCGGGACGCACCTTCGCCGACGTGGTGCGGGTGCGGTACCTGCTGCCCGACCGGGCGGACTTCGAGCCCTGCTGGCCGGCCCTGCGCCGCGCCTTCGGCGAGGTCCGGCCGGCCGCCACGATGCTGGTGTGCGGCCTCGCCGACCCCCGGATGAGGATCGAGATCGAGGTGTACGCGCGGCGCGCCGGCGCGGGAACCGTTCAGGCCAGGGACTCGAAGTAGGCCTGCTGAGCGGGGTAGTAGTCCGCGAAGTCGGGCCGGGGCTCGCCCGTGTGCGCGGCGGTGAGCATGTCCAGGTAGTACTCCCAGCCGGGAGGTGAGGTGGTGGCGAGGCGGAGCTCCGTCGTGCCGCGCCAGGGGCCGAACCAGCGGGCGGTGCGCTCGGGTTCCGTGACGCTGGCCCAGACGTCGACGGCGGGGGCCCGGTAGGTGCGGGTGAGGACCAGGTCGTGTCCCGTCGGTGTCAGTACGAGCCGCCCGGTGGGGGCAGGGGGCATGCGCTGTCTTCCTCTCTGCGGTGGTGCGGGGCGTCGGCCGGTTCGACCCGGGTCCGGTCCCGGCGGGTGCGGTGGACCTCGGTGCCCAGGGCCGCCAGGCGTTGCGACCAGTCGGGCCGTTCGGCCTCGAACTGGGCGAGCCAGGTGGCGAGTCGACCCAGGCGGGAGGGGACGAGCGAGTAGCGCCGGGCGGCGCCTTCGTCACGGAGGCGGTGTGGTTCTGTGACCGTTCTGTCGAACCCATCGCCGCTACTCGCGAGTAAGGTCCCTTTGCGGATGTGCAGTTGGGATCAGTTTTCTTGCGGAGGGGGAGGCCATGAGGAGCAGGACGTGGTTGCTGGGCGGGATCGCGGCCGTGGTGGTGCTGGGTGGGGCGGGAGGCGTCTACCTGGCGCTCGACGACGAGCCCACACGCTCGGAGGAACTCGCCGCCGAGGGGTACTTCCTCGCGGCCGAGCACCAGGGCACGGAGATCTGGCTCAGGGAGACCGAAGCCGCCGGTGGCCAGCGGCAGATGGCCTTCGAGACGGTGGGCGGCCCGGTGGGCTGCGGCGACACCGGGCCGCTCGTCGACCCCTCGATCGACACGCCTGACACGCCGAACGGCCACTACGTCGAGTGCAGCGTCGCGTCGGAGGGTGACTCGCTGATGCTGGCGCTCGTTCCCCTGGACACCCGCGCCGGGAACGCGCAGTTGGAGAGCGGCGAAGAGGTGCCGATCGAGGTCTATGACATCCCGAGGGACGACTGGCCCGCGAGTCTCGCCGTGGCGACCGCGCGTTCCGACGACGGCTTCAGGCCGATCGTCACGGACCTGGAGTAGGGGACGGGGGCCTATCCCCGGAACGCGACGAGCCAGGGTCTGGTCAGCGTCTCGGTGTAGGTGTGGTGCGTGGGATGGGCGGCGGCGTGCCGCAGCTGCCAGTCCTGCACCCGGCCGAACTCCACGCACCGTGCCGAGCGTTGGCCGCACGTGTCACACCGCATGCGGTGGGTCAACGGCGGCGCGTCGGCCGCGCGGTTCGGCTCGCTGACGAGGAGGGACCGGCCCAGGACCGGGTAACCGCCCAGCGTGTGACGGCGGTTGCGGTCGCTGATGGCGTTGGCCTGCCGTAGCAGGGACGACAGCAACGGCCGCCGGTCCGGCGCCATCACGCGCACCCCCGCAGCACGGACGCCAGCTTGCGGACCATGGCGAGGTTGCAGCAACCGAGGTCCACAAGCGGCCGGTTGGCCTCCGCGGTGCAGGACGCGAGGTCGACGCGGAGCGAGGGCAGGACGACGCCGAGCGTCTCCAACGCCTGCCGCAGCTCTTCGGCGGCCGATTCCGCGTCCCTGAGTCGTTCGGCGGTGGTGGTGGCGGCCATGGGGGTCTCTCCTTCGGGTTCGCTTTCACGGAAAGTGTCACCAGCATGACGCTCCGGAAGTAGCGTGGGCAGGGGTTGAGCGTTGCTCACGGACTTGGGCAATCGAAGGAGATGTCGATGCAGGCACAGCGGGGCGAACTCGTGGCGCTTACTCCCAAGGTTTTGCTCGGGGTGGAGACGCGTCGACTGCGTGAGAGCGCGAATCTGTCGCTCGCACAGGTCGCGCGGATCGCCAGTTGCGACAAGACATACCTCAGCCGTGTGGAGCGGGCCGAGAAGTTTCCCAGCGAGCTTTTCATCGCGGCGATTGACAAGGCGCTGGGTGCGAACGGCCTCCTGAATCGCCTCTGGCTGGCCGCTCGGAACAGCACCTTCGCGGACTATGTCCAGCGCTACCTCGAACTGGAGGTGCGGGCCTCGGCGATGTACAAGTACATGGCGCAGACGATGCCCGGAATCCTGCAGATCGGGGACTACACCCGGGCGATCACGCGGGCAGGCTTGCCCAGAAGGGACGAAGAGGCTATCGAGGAGTTCGTCGTTGCCCGGCTGAGCAGGCAACAACTCATTGAGCAGCAAGACGCTCCACTTCTGTGGACCGTGTTGGACGAGGCAGTCCTTCGCCGGCCGATCGGTGGCCGGCGCGTGATGGCCGCGCAACTAGAGCACGCCATCGAACTCGCATACCGTCCCAACGTGATCTTCCAGGTGCTGCCGTTCGAGGTGGGGGAACACGGTTCGCTCGGTGGCTCCTTGACGGTGCTGACGTTCTCAGACAACCCCTCCGTGGCATACCGCGAGAACAGCCACACGGGCGAGCTCGACGAGTCCAGAGTGGCAGTGGACGAGTGCTCGCTTCGTTACGATCTCATCCGCGCTCAGGCCCTCTCGCCGAAGGCGTCGCTTGAGTTCATGGAGAAGGCGTTGGAGGAGTACCGCTAGATGTCTACAGCAGATGACGCGCCCCAGTGGCGGCGGTCCAGCTACAGCAATCAGAACGGTGGGGACTGCGTCGAGGTGGGATGGCGCAAGTCGAGCTACAGCAACGGCGATGGCGCGGACTGCCTGGAGGTCGGGGACGGCGTCCCCGGGGCCCTGCCGGTCCGGGACAGCAAGGTCCCCGTCGGGCAGGTGGTCACTTTCATCGCGCCCGCCTGGGCGTCCTTCGTCCGGTACCTCAGAGAATCGTGAGCTGCGTCGGCCCGGGCACCGGTTCCGGCTCCGCCGGGACCGGTTCGCGTGGCGCGCGGTGCGCGCCCGGTCTGGCCGGGCCCATGCCGTATTCGGCGGCCAGTTCGTGGACCTGGCCGGTGATGCGCCGCTGGTACCACTTGGGCGCGTACGCACCGGTCGCGTACATCACCTCGTAGTTCCGGACGAGCCTCGGGTGGTGCGTGGCGAGCCACCGCATGAACCACTCCCGCGCGCCCGGCCGCAGGTGGAGTGCCAGTGGCGTCACCGAGTTCGCGCCGGCCGCCGCGATGGCGCGGACGGTTTCCCGTAGCTGCGCGGGTGAGTCCGTCAGGTAGGGGATCACCGGCGCCATCAGCACGCCGCACGGGATGCCGACGGCAGTCAGTTGGCGCACCACGTCCAGGCGCCGTTCCGGCGCCGGCGTGCCGGGTTCGATCGTGCGCCACATCGTCGGGTCGACGAAGCCCACCGAGACTGAGATGCCGACGTCCGTCACGGCCGCCGCCTGCCGCAGCAGCTCCAGGTCGCGCAGGATCAGCGTGCCCTTGGTGAGGATCGAGAACGGGTTGGCGTAGTCGCGGAGCGCGCCGATGATGCCGGGCATCAGCCGGTAGCGGCCCTCGGCCCGCTGGTAGCAGTCGACGTTGGTGCCCATCGCGATGTGGTCGCCCTGCCAGCGCCGGGAGGCCAGCTCGCGCCGCAGCAGGTCTGGCGCGTTGACCTTCACCACGATCTGGGTGTCGAAGCCGATCCCGGTGTCCAGGTCCAGGTAGCTGTGCGTCTTGCGGGCGAAGCAGTACACGCACGCGTGCGTGCATCCCCGATACGGGTTGATCGTCCATTCGAACGGCATCCGGGAGGCGCCCGGCACCCGGTTGACGATGGACCGGGCCCGCACCTCGTGGAACGTGATGCCACGGAACTCGGGGGTGTCGAACGTCCTGGTCACGACGTCCGTGCCGAACAGTGCCGGGGTCGCCGACGCCGCAGGGCCCTCACTCAGGTTGTTCCAGCGCATGGGGCTCTCCTCCCGCTCGTCCCGGTATTAGGACACACGTTCGAATAGGCGGTGTCAAGCCAGATTTGGGCCCCGGCGGCCGGGGGTGATTGGCTTTCCGCTCAAGTCCCTACGACGGCAGGAGCATTGGCATGGCGTTGCTCGAAGTGGTCACGCAGCGTGACATCGCTGCGGAGCCGAACGACGTGTTCGACGCGATCGCGGACTACCAGGACGTGCACCCCCGGCTGCTCACCGAGCACTTCTCGGAGTACGAGGTGCGGGACGGTGGCGACGGCGAGGGGACCGTGCTCCACGTCCGCTTCGCGGCCACGTCGCGGCGGGTCCGTGAGCTCCTGCTCGACATCACCGAGCCCGAGGACAACACGCTGGTCGAGAAGGACCGCAACTCCACGCTCGTCACCACCTGGACGGTCACGCCGAGTGACGGGGGCGCGGGGGCGCAGGTGAGGGTGCGCACCACCTGGGAGGGCGCGGGCGGCGTCGGCGGCTTCTTCGAGCGCCGCTTCGCGCCGCGCGCGCTGGCCGGAATCTACGACCGGATTCTGGCCAACCTCGCCCGCGAGATGGAGAAGGGCGAGTAGGCGCCTCCCGGGAGCCCCCGGCGCTCCCCTGCGTCCCGCCCCCGACCGTTCCCCCGCCGTTCGTCTTCCGTTCGCGCAACCCGAGGGCCGTGGCGGGAGTCGAACGGGTGGACAGGCGCAATGGGGAAATGAGGGGGAATCATGCGAAAGGTTCTTGTTGTCCTGGGGGCGGGCGTGCTCGCCGGGGTGGGACTCGGGGCGAGCCCCGCGTCGGCGGCCACCGGGGCCACCGTCTACGCCGTGGGCAACACGGCCCACTACACGGCGGGCGGCGGTCAGGCCAACGACGTGGCCGTCACGCAGGTCGCCAGTGCCGACGACGGCGACCAGTGGCTGTACGTCTTCAACGACGTGGTGCCGATCACCCCGGGGCAGGACTGCTTCCGGCCCGACGAGGTCGACCCGACCGTGGTCGCCTGCCACATCGCCGACAGCGGCGACATCCCGTATGTGGGTCTTGACCTCGGCGACGGGGACGACGAGGCGGCGGTCCGCACCACCGGCATCGGCTACGTGTTCGGCGGAACCGGCGACGACACCCTCCACGCCGCGAGCACGGGCCAGGAGCTCCAGGGCGGCGCCGGGGACGACTCGCTCACCGGCGCCTCCTACCAGGGCGGCGGCTCGGGGAACGACACCCTCCTCCCGAGCCCGGGCGGCTGGGGCTACGGCGGCGACGGAAACGACACGCTCGTCGGCAACGCCGGGGACGAGCGCCTGTACGGCGGGCCCGGGAACGACGTGATCTACGGGCAGGACGGGAACGACGTCGCCTACGGCGACGCCGGCGAGGACGAGATCCACGGCGGAACCGGGAACGATGAGCTGCACGGCGGCGCCGACGACGACCTCGTCTTCGGGAACAGCGGCGACGACCGGCTCTACGGCGACGGGGGCACCGACGAGCTCTCCGGCGGCGCCGGGAACAACGTGATCCGCCAGGACTGACCCGAGCGTGCCGCGGGGCCGGTCCGGGGGGTCGGCCCCGCGGCGCGGGTGACGGATCCGCGGGCGGCTAGGATCGCGCGGCGGGACTGCTCCGAATGAGGGAGAAACAAGGTGGGGCGTGGCCGGAAGACGACAGTGCGGGTCGGGATGGCGATCTTCGCGCTGGCCGGCTGCGTCCTGGTGGTGGACGAGATCCTCGAACAGCGCTACCTGCGGGCGCTCGCGGTGGCGGCGCTGACCATCGGCCTGCTCGTGATGGGCCGCGCCGCCTTCCGCTCGGCCGACTGAACGACCCGGCCGCTCAGTCGCGGGCCAGCAGCTCCAGCGTGTCGACCACGCGGTTGGAGAAGCCCCACTCGTTGTCGTACCAGGCGACGACCTTGATGTGCCGGCCCTCGACCCGGGTGAGGGCGGAGTCGAAGATCGAGGACGCCGGGTTCCCGGTGATGTCGCTGGAGACCAGCGGCGCCTCCGAGTACTCCAGGACACCCTTCAACCGGCCCTCGGCGGCGGTGCGGTAGGCCGCGAGCACCTCGTCCCTGGTCACGTCGCGGGAGACCGTGGTGTTCAGCTCCACGATCGAGCCCACCGGGACCGGGACGCGGATCGAGTCGCCGGACAGCTTGCCGTCGAGGTTCGGCAGCACCAGGCCGATGGCCTTGGCGGCGCCGGTGGTGGTCGGCACGATGTTCACGCCGGCGGCGCGGGCCCGGCGCAGGTCGCGGTGCGGGCCGTCCTGGAGGTTCTGCTCCTGGGTGTAGGCGTGCACCGTGGTCATGAAGCCGTGCTCGATGCCGGCCAGGTCGTCCAGCACGGAGGCCAGCGGGGCGAGCGCGTTGGTGGTGCAGGAGGCGTTCGAGACGACCGTGTGCCGGGCCGGGTCGTAGACCTCGGTGTTGACGCCGTAGGCCAGCGTGACGTCGGCGCCGGCCGAGGGGGCGCTCACCAGCACGCGCCTGGCGCCCGCGTCGAGGTGCGCGCGGGCGGCGTCGGCCGCGGTGAAGCGGCCGGTGGACTCCAGCGCGATGTCGACGCCGAGCTCCGCCCACGGCAGCTTCGCCGGCTCGCGCTCGGCGAGCACCCGGACGCGGCGGCCGTCGATCACCAGGTCGGTGCCGTCGACCGAGACGGAGCGGTCGAGCTGGCCGAGCGAGCTGTCGTAGGCGAGCAGGTGCGCCAGGGTCTCCGGGGCGGTGAGGTCGTTGACGGCGACCACCTCCAGCTCGCTGTCCCGGGCGAGCAGGGCGCGGAAGGTGCTGCGGCCGATGCGGCCGAAGCCGTTGACGGCGATGCGGGTCATTGCGGGTTCCTTTCGACTCACCGTCCATGCTCGGCGGCGGGGCTTTGGGCCGCCACTGGCTCGAACGACAGCGTGCGCAAGGATGTCGCCAGGGGGTGGCTCACGCCGAGAAGGTGTGCCGGTACTCGGTCGGGGAGGTGCCGAGGATGCGCTGGAAGTGCAGGCGCAGGTTGGCGCCGGTGCCGAGTCCCACGCGGGTGGCGATCTGCTCCACGCCCAGGTCGGTGCGCTCCAGCAGCTCGCGCGCCAGGTCCACCCGGGCCCGCAGCACCCACTGCATCGGCGTGTAGCCGGTGTCCTCGACGAACCGCCGGGAGAACGTGCGCGCCGAGACGCGCGCGTGGCGGGCCAGCGTCTGCAGGGTCAGCGGCTCGTCGAGGTGTGCCAGGGCCCACTCGCGGGTGTCGGCGAACAGGTCGCCCAGCGGCTCCGGCACGCTGCGGGGCACGTACTGGGCCTGGCCGCCGCTGCGGTACGGCGCCGCCACGAGACGCCGCGCCACGTGGTTGGAGAGCCCGACACCGTGGTCGCGGCGCACCAGGTGCAGGCACAAGTCGATGCCGGAGGCGGCGCCCGCCGACGTGAGCACCTGGCCCTCGTCGACGAACAGCACGTTCTCGTCCACCCGCACCCGCGGATGCCGCTCGGCGAGTGCCCGCGTGTAGTGCCAGTGGGTCGTCGCCCGCCTGCCGTCGAGCAGGCCGGTCGCCGCCAGCGCGAACGCGCCCGTGGAGATCGCCGCGAGCCGGGTGCCGCGCTCGTGGGCGGCGAGCAGCGCGTCGACGACCGCCGCCGGCGGCTCGGTGGTCGCCGGCTCCCGGTAGCCGGGGATGAAGACGGTGTCGGCGTGCTCGACGGCGTCGAGGCCCTCGGCCACGTGGTACGAGAGGCCGTCGCCGCCGGTCACCGGGCCCGGCGCGGCGCCGCACACCCGCACCTCGTAGGGCATGCTCGGCCGGTTGGCGAACACCTGCGCCGGGATGCCGACGTCGAGCGGCTTCGCGCCGTCCAGCACCAGCACGGCGACCCGATGGTTGATCCGACTCATCGGACCTTCCTACCGCACCTCGGTGGTGGTGCGACGGTAGGTCGAGCGGCGGTCGACGATGTCGGCCGCGCGGTCGCCGTAGACGTTGCGGAGGACGGGCGGCTCGCGCAGGAACGCGTGTGGGAAGCCGAGCGGCACCGCGCTGACCCGATCCAGGCGCTCCAGCGCGTCCGCGTCGAGCTCGACGTCCAGGCAGGCGAGGTTGTCCGCGAGCTGGCTCTCCCGGGTGGCCGAGACGATCGGGATCACGTTGCCCGGCTGGGCGCGCAGCCAGGCCAGCGCCACCTGCGCGGGGCTCCAGCCGCCCTGCTCGGCGATCTCCAGCACGGCCGTGATGATCGCCGCCTCGCGCTGGTCCTCGGCGTTGTCCCAGCCCTCGCCGGACAGCCGGCCGGTGCCGCCGGTCCGGTACTTGCCGGTGAGCTTGCCGCCCTCCAGCGGGCTCCAGGCCAGCACCGCCAGGTCGAACGCCCGAGCCTGCGGCAGCAGTTCGCGCTCCGGGGTGCGCTCCAGCAGGTTGTAGCGCAGCTGTGAGCCGGCGAACGCCGTCCAACCACGCAGCTCCGCCAGGGTGTTGGCCTGGGCGATCTCCCAGGCCGGCCAGTCGGAGACGCCGACGTAGAGGACCTTCCCGGCCCGCACCACGTCGTCCAGGGCGCGCATCACCTCCTCGACCGGGGTGAAGTTGTCCCGCGCGTGCACCCACAGGACGTCGAGCCGGTCGGTGCGCAGCCGCCGCAGGCTGTCCTCCAGGGAGCGGACCAGACTCAGGCGGTGGTTGCCGCCCGAGTTGGGGTCGCCGTCCACGGTCGGGCAGGTGTACTTGCTGGCCAGCACGAACCGGTCGCGGCGGCCGGCCAGCAGCTCGCCCAGGATCCGCTCCGAGCTGCCGGCCGTGTAGATGTTGGCGGTGTCGACGAAGTTCCCGCCGGCGTCCGCGTAGGCGTCCAGCAGCCGCCCGCTGGTCTCCCGGTCGGCGCCCCAGCCGAGGTCCTCGCCGAACGTCATGGCGCCGAGGCTCAGCTCGCTGACCCGCAGCCCCGTCCTGCCGAAAAGCGTGTACCGCACGGTGTTCCCCTCTGTCGGCGTCGGCGTGCGGCTCCGACGCTACGAGCTGGAGCGGGCTCCAGGGCAAGCGGGACGCGGCCGACGTCATCCGGGCGGCCGGCGCCCGGCCCGGAGCATGGCCGCGCCGGCCGGGGTGAGGGTGTGCAGGACGCTGGTGGCGAACCGGCTGCTGCTGAGCAGCCCGGCCTCGCGCAGCACGCTGGCGTGCCGGCTGGCCGACGAGTCGGAGACCCCGGCGGCCCGGGCCAGCTCCCCGGTGGTGGCGCCGGCGCCGGACGCGGCCGCGCGCAGCACGGTGGCGCGGGTACGGCCGAGCAGGGCGGTCAACGGCTCGCCGGAATCGTCGGCGAGCGGGGCCGGCTCGTGCAGCAGCGGGTAGAAGAGCACGGGCGGCAGCTCCGGGTCGTACATGCTGACCGGGCTGCTCCAGCAGAAGTACGACGGCACCAGGCGCAGTCCACGGCCGTCGAGCCGCATGTCGCGCTCCTCGGCCGGATAGTCGACGTGCAGCACCGGCGGCCGCCAGCGGATCGAGGGGCCGAGGTTGTCCAGCAGGGCGTGCACCCCGCCGTCGAGCAGGTTCCTGGCGCGGGCGGCACGCTCGGCGTCGACCCGGGCGCGCATCAGGTCGTCGGCGGGGGCCAGCGCCACCGCGTGGTAGGTCCGGATCGCTCCCAGCAGTTCCGCCCGCTCGCCGCCGCCGGTCAGCCGCCCGATCCACGACGGCGCGCCGACCCGCCGTTCGAACAGCCGCAGTTCACGCGCCACGCGGGGCGTCGGGGTGGCGGCGATGGCCTCGAGACCGGCCGCCAGGCCCTGCTCCGACTGACTGGGCGTCAGAAAGTCCGGAAAGTAGGCCGCGCGTGGAAAGAGCGGGACGAGGACTTCCCTGACCAGCCGTTCCAGGCGGTGCTCGGCGACGCGCTGCCGGGTGGTCCGGTACCAGCCGGCATATGCCCAGCGGCCGGTGCGGCTCTGTAATCGGTGCAGGCTGGACGCGACCTCCCAGAGCGGGTCGGGCGCCGCCGCGATTCGCGTTCTCGCCAGGTCCGCGTCGGAAAAGTGAATACGCAGCACCGTGGTCCCCCCACTTGAGCTGGGCATTTGTCCCCTGGTGCAACAGCATGGACGAGCCGGGACCCGCCTCGCAATAGTGAAGGTGTCCGAACGGCCCCGCGGCCGAACCGGCGCGGCGGATCTCCGCCAAGATCGCCGGCGCGTTCGCCGGGCCGCCTGATGACGGCCGCCCCCGCCGTGGACACCCAGGAACGGCGCGGGCGGTGACCCGGACGGTGGGTGCCGTCTGGTGGGGACCCACCGTCCGTGGGGGGGAGAGAAACGGCCCGGTCGGGTCGTCGTGGCCGGCGTGGCACAGGGGATGCCGCGCCGGCCACGGTACGTTCCGGCGCCAGCCGGTCAGTCGTGCAGGGCGGTGCGCAGCGCGTCGATCGCCAGGCGGCGGGCGGCGGACGTCGCGTTGCAGTTCCGCAGGCTGTCCAGCATCAGGAAGTCGTGCACCATCCCCTCGACGCGGACGGCGGTCACGTCGACGCCGGCCTCGCGGAGCTTGGCGGCGAACGCCTCGCCCTCGTCGCGCAGCACGTCGGCCTCGTCGGTGATCACCAACGTCCGTGGCAGGCCGCGCAGTTGCTCGGTCGAGGCGCGCAGCGGGGCGGCGTAGGGCTCGGTGCGCCGGCCGGTGTCGGGGAGGTACTGGTCCCAGAACCACCTCATGCCGTCCCTGGTGAGGTAGAAGCCGTCGGCGAACTCGCGGTAGGAGCCGGTCTCGAAGTCGGCGTCGGTCACGGGGTAGAGGAGCACCATGGCGCGCAGCGGGATCGTGCCCCGGTCCTTGGCCATCAGGGCGAGGACCGCCGACATGTTGCCGCCGACCGAGTCGCCGCAGACCGCGATCCGGGACGGGTCGAGGCCGTGCTTGGCGCCCTCCGCGACGATCCACTCGCCCACCGTGTGGTTCTGCTCGATGGCGACCGGGTAACGGGCCTCGGGCGAGCGGTCGTAGACCGGGAAGACGGCCGCGCAGCCGGCGCCCACGGCCAGTTCGCGGACCAGCCGGTCGTGGGTCCGCTCGTCGCCGAACACCCAGCCGGCGCCGTGGATGTAGAGCATCACGGGCAGCGGTCCCGTCACGCCGCGCGGGCGCACGATCCGGGCCCTGATCTCGCCGGTCGGGCCGCCGGGCACCGTCACCCACGCCTCGTCGACGGTCGGCTTGGGCACGCCCTCGCCGTTCTGCAGGTCGGCCAGGATGTCCCGGCCCTGGTCGGGCGGCACCTCGTAGATCCGGGGGTGCGGGGCGGTGGCCTCGACCAGCTCCCGGGCCGCGGGCTCCAGGATCTCGGCGGGGGAGCGGGACAGGGTGGTCATCGGCGTGCTCCTCTCGGTGACGCGTGGACGCGGTGACGCGCCGCGGTGACGCGCTGCGTGCTCGGTCTCACCAGCAGCCTCGCGGGTGGGGTGGCCGGCGCAACCGGGCGGCGGTCGAGCCGCGGCCGGCGGGGAGGGGCGGGCGCTCAGCCGTGGGCCGTTCGGGTGGGTCCGCCGGTCGAGCCGGACTCACCCGTTCGGGTGAAGATCGTGGCTTTTCGCGCCTCGCCGGGGCGGCCGGGCGGATCGTCGAGGGGGCGTACTCCCGGTCGCGCGGGTGCGAACGCGCGCGGGCGCACCACCACCTTGGCCATTGGCTCCCGCCGAAGCCCCGGCGGGGCGTACGGTGGTGAACGCTCCCTCCGGGAAGGAGAGATGGTGGCCCCCGATCCGGAACCCCACCACCCACAGCACGAAGAGCCCAGGACCACCGCCGCGGTGACCGGTCGGATCCCGCTGGCGGTGGTCGTTGTCGACGGCGCCGGGGAGATCTCGCACTGGAGCACCGGCGCCCGGCGGCTGTTCGGCATCGAGCGGGACGAGGCCGTCGGCCGGCGGGCCGCGGAGGTCATGCCGATATCGGCCGTCATGTCCGCCGAGGGCGACCCGGCGGACGAGGCGGGGCCCGAGGCCGGCGGCATGGGGCCGCTGGACCCGGAGGAGCAGGTCGAGTTCATCTTCGGCACCGACACCGTCGCGTTCGCCCAGCCGCTGGCCGGCCGTTTCTGGACCCAGGACCCCGTCCTCGCCGAGACCCGCGACGTGCTGTGGTGGGCCTACCCGCTGAACGGTCCCGGGGCCGCCCGGGTGTTGGTGCTCGCCGCCGACGGCGCGGCGGCTCAGCCCGGCGAGCCGACCCCCGAGGACCGCGTCTCGCCCGGCTTCGCGCCGCACACCAGGTTCGAGGAGGCCGACGAGCTGGCCAAGCGGCTGCCGGAGATCATGCCGAGCATGAGCCCGCAGGAGGCCGGGCACATCGCCGGGCAGGTCATCCGACAGGGCTACCCGGTGCTGGAGTTCAGCCGCCACGCGCGGGTGCCGGTCACCGCCGACTGGGGCGTGCCGCAGCGGGTGGTGCGGCGCGAGGGCCTGGAGCGCGCCGTCCGCGCGGCCCGGGCGGTGCACGACGAGCGGCGGGCCGCGGCGGCCGAGGCGGAGCTCGCCTCCGAGCTGGAGTACGCGGCCGTGCGGGAGCGGCTCGAGTTCCTCAACGAGGTGAGCGGGCGCATCGGCTCCTCCCTCGACCTGGCCCGCACCATCCAGGAGGTCAGCCAGGCCGTCGTGCCCCGCTTCACCGACGTCGCCGGCACCTACCTGCGCGAACAGGTCGTCGCCGGCGAGGGGTTCCCCGACGGGCCGCCCGACACCAGCACGATGTGGCACCGGGTGGCCGTGGAGCACAACGACGAGCCGGGCCGCTGGGACGACGTGGTGCCGGTCGGCGAGTCCATGCCGTTCCCCGCCAACACCCCGTTCTTCCAGTGCATGACCACCGGCGAGCCGGTGCTGGTGCCACGCATCAGCGAACAGATGGGCGACATGATCGCCGCCCAGTTCGAGAAGCGGGACATCAGGCCGCTGATCAACCACCGCTCCATGCTGGTGGTGCCGCTCAAGGCCCGGCAGGTGGTGCTCGGCTTCATGATCCTGCTGCGCCACCGCGAGCGGCCCGAGTTCAACGACATGGACCGCGTGACCGGCGCCGAACTCGCCGCCCGCGCCGGCCTGGTGCTGGACAACGCGCGCATGTACACGTACCAGGAGAACGTCGCCGACACCCTCCAGGACAGCATGCTGCCCCGCATCGAGCCCCGGATGGCCGGCTGCGACACCGCCACCCGCTACCTGCCGGGCACCCGGCTCGGCCGCGTCGGCGGCGACTGGTTCGACACCATCAGGCTGCCCGGCTGCCGCACCGCGCTCGTCGTCGGCGACGTCATGGGACACGGCCTCAACTCCGCCGCCATGATGGGCCAGTTGCGCACCGCCGTGCAGACCATGGCGGCGCTCGACACCGACCCGGCGCAGCTGCTGCGCAGCCTGGACGACCTGGCGCAGCGGCTCGGCGACCACTACCTGGCCACCTGCCTGTACGCCGTCTACGACCCGGTCCGCTCCGAGCTGCGCATCGCCAACGCCGGCCATATCCCACCCGTGTTGGTGCGCGCGGCGGACGGGTCGAGCGAACTGCTCGACCTGCCGACGGGCGCGCCGATCGGCGTCGGGCAGGTCGCGTTCACCACGGTCACGGTGCCGGTCAGCCCGGGCGACCGGCTCGTCATGTGCACGGACGGACTGGTCGAGGTGCGGGGCCAGGACATCGGGGCCGGGCTCGCCGCGCTGTGCGAGTCGGCGGCGCACCCGGCCGCCTCCATGGACGCGGCCTGCGACACCATCATCCGCGCGCTGGCCGCCTCCACGGCCCCCGACGACCGCAAGGACGACGTGGCGCTGCTGATGGCCAGGCTGAACGGCATCGCCGAGGACGACGTCGCCACCTGGCGCCTCGGCCTCAACCGCGCCGAGGTGCCACGGGCCAGGGCCGTGGTCCGGGAGCGGATGGCGGCCTGGGACCTGCCGGAGCCGGTGCGGGCCACGGCGGAGCTGCTCGTGGGCGAGCTGGTCACCAACGCGGTCCGGCACGGCGAGAGCGGCCCCGTCGAGCTCCGCCTGGTCCGGGCCGACGCGCTGCTGTGCGAGGTCTCCGACGAGGGCCACGAGCTGCCGGTGCTGCTCGACTGCGGCCCGCTGGACGACGCCGGGCGCGGGTTGCACGTGGTCAGCAGGCTGGCCAGGGCCTGGGGCACGACGCGGACCGGGCGCGGCAAGACCGTCTGGTTCGAGCTCGGCCTGCGGGACCAGGTCGACCCACGGGCGCGTCGCCCCGGCTACCGCTGACCCCAGGGGGCGCGCGGCGGGTCAACCCGCGCTCCCGCGGTCGGAGTATCGAGTGGTTCCTCGTGACTCCTTGATCGGCAAAGCCGATAAGCAGGGCGAAACCCGGCGCGTGGCCGGGTGGTCGACCTTGGACAACGGGAGCGGAGGGGCACGCCATGAGTGGCAGGCTCGTACGGAATGTCAGCCGATGGGCGATCGCCGGCGCGGGCGTCGCGACGGTCGTGGGGCTCGGGAGCGAGGTCGCGCGGGCCGACGGGTCGCTGACCTCGCCGGGCTTCGCGCTGATCAACATCGGCCAGATCGACGACCCGATGGAGGACGTGCTGGAGCACACCCTGAACTTCGGCGACGGCTACGCCTGGGACTGACCACCGGGCCCGCCCGATGCCCGAACGGGCGGCGGGCGGGCCCGCTTCCGGGCATGCCCACGAGTGCTTAGGGGCCACCCCTCCCGGGGACAAGGTGCCAGGGGGACGGCGTCGGAGGGAGCGGGACATGCGCGTCGACGAGGGCTGGGACGGGTTCTGGGCGCAGGCACCGACGGCGGCGGAGAGCGTCTTCTGGGACGCGCCGCCGGAGGAGGTCGTGGCGCGGCATCTGGCGCTGTTCGAGCCGTATCTGACGGCCGACCTGCCGCTGGTCGACGCGGGCTGCGGCAACGGCACGCAGACGCGTCACCTCGGCGAGCGGCACGGCGTCGTCGTCGGGGTCGACCTGTCGCCGGCCGCCGTGGAGCTGGCGCGCCGCCGGCCGGGCGGCGCGGAGTTCGAGGTGCTCGACCTGGCCGACGGCCCGGCGGTCGCCGCCTTCCACGAGCGGCGCGGGGACTGCCACGTCTACCTGCGGGGCGTGCTGCACCAGGCCCGGCCCGAGGAGCGGGCGCGGATCATCGACGGGGTGGCCGCGCTGCTCGGCGCCGCCGGGCGCGGGTTCGTCGTCGAGCCGGCGTCGGCCGCCAGGGAGACGCTGGCCGGCCTGATGCGCCGGCCAGGCGGGCCGCCGCCCTCGCTGGCCGCCGTGTTCGCGCACGGCATCTCGCCCATGGAGATGCCCGACGAGGCCGTGCCGGCGCTCTTCGCCGAGCGGGGCCTCGCCGTGCTGGCCGCCGGCCGGGCCCCGCTGGCCACCACGGTGCGGGACCAGGAAGGCGCCCGTGTCGAGCTGCCGTCAAGCTGGCTGGTCGTCGGCCGCACCGGGTAACGTGACGCGGCATGACGAAGATCCTCGTCTCGGCCGACATGGAGGGCGCCACCGGCGTCACCTGGCCGGCCGACTGCCTGCCGGGCACGCCGGAGTGGCAGCGCTGCCGGCCGATGTTCACCTCCGACGTGAACGCGGCGATCGCCGGCTTCTTCGACGGCGGCGCCGACGAGGTGCTCGTCAACGAGGCCCACATGACCATGCGGAACCTGCTGCTCGAACAGCTCGACGACCGGGCCCAGCTGCTCACCGGCCGGCACAAGGACCTCAGCATGGTGGAGGGCGTCCAGCACGGCGACGTCGACGGCATCGCCTTCGTCGGCTACCACACGGGCGCCGGCGACGAGGGCGTGCTGGCCCACACCTACCTGGGCAACTCGATCACCGGGGTCTTCGTCGACGGCGTCCGCGCCAGCGAGGGCCTGCTCAACTCGCTGGTGGCCGCCGAGTACGGCACCCCCGTCGTCCTGGTCACCGGCGACGACCGGGCCTGCGCCGACGCCGCCGGCTACGCGCCGGACGCCAGGACCGTCGCGGTCAAGGACTACGTCTCGCGGTACGCGGCGGTCTGCCGCACCCCCACCCGCACCGCCGCCGACATCCGCGCCGCCGCCGCCAAGGCGGTGGGCCTCGCCACCCGCCACGCGCCGCCCCCCGCCCGGGAGCGGGTGATCGAGGTCGGGTTCGACGCCGAACACCTGGCGGGCGCCGCCGCCCTGGTGCCCGGGGTCGAGCAGATCGGGCCGCGCCGGGTGGCGTTCACCGCGACCACCATGTACGAGGGAATCCGCTGTTTCAAGGCCGTCACCACCATGGTGTCCGCCGCCGTGGAGGAATGGTATGGCTGACCGGATCGCGTCCGCCGGCATGACCGGCGCCCGGGTTGACGCGCGTCACATCGACGATCGCGCCGATGACGAGGTGGTGCGCTTCACCGCCGACCTCATCCGGCACGACACCACCAACCGGGGCGGGGGGGACGGCGTCGAGCGGCCGGCCGCCGAGTACGTCGCGGCGGCGCTGGCCGACGCGGGCATCGAGCCCGTCATCGTGGAGAAGGCCACCGGCCGCACCAACGTGGTGGCGCGCGTCGCGGGCACCGACCCCGGCGCCGACGCGCTGCTGGTGCACGGTCACCTGGACGTGGTGCCGGCCGACGCGAGCGAGTGGAGCGTGCCGCCGTTCGCCGGCGAGGTCGTCGACGACGTGGTCTGGGGGCGCGGCGCCGTCGACATGAAGGGCTCGGACGCCATGGTCCTCACCGTGGTGCGGGCCTGGGCGCGCGCCGGCGTGCGCCCCCGGCGCGACATCGTGCTCGCGTTCACGGCCGACGAGGAGGACAGCGCCGAGTTCGGTGCCGGACACCTCGTCCGGCACCGGCCCGAGCTGTTCGAGGGCTGCACCGAGGCCATCGGCGAGTCCGGCGCCTACACCTACCACCCGGGCGACGGCCGGCGGATCTACCCGGTGGGCGCCGGCGAGCGCGGCACCTCCTGGCTGGCCCTCACCGCCCGAGGCCGAGCCGGACACGGCTCCAAGATCAACCGGGAGAACGCCGTCACCCGGCTCTCCGCCGCCGTCACCCGGATCGGCGAGCACACCTGGCCGGTCCGCCTCAGCCCCACCGTCCGGGCCGCCCTCACCGAGCTGGCCGCCCTGTACGGACAGCCGCTGCCGGACCTCGACGCCCCCGACCCCGACGAACTGGCCCGGGGCGTCGAGGAGTTGCTCGACCGCCTCGGGTCGGCCGCCGCGCTGGTCGCCGGCACCGTCCGCAACAGCGCCAACCCCACGATGCTGGACGCCGGTTACAAGGTGAACGTGATCCCGGGCAGCGCCACCGCGCACGTCGACGGGCGCGTGCTGCCCGGCGGCGACGAGGAGTTCACCACCACCCTCGACCGGCTCACGGGACCCGACGTCGACTGGGAGTACGTGCACCACGAGATCCCCCTCCAGGCGCCGGTCGACGCGCCCACCTTCCACCTGCTGCGCGACGCGCTGCGGCACTTCGACGCCGACGCCCACGTCGTCCCCTACTGCATGACCGGCGGCACCGACGCCAAGCAGTTCTCCCGACTCGGCGTCACCGGCTACGGATTCATGCCGCTGCGGCTGCCCGAAGGCTTCGACTACCAGGCGATGTTCCACGGCGTGGACGAGCGCGTGCCCGTCTCCGCGCTGCGCTTCGGGATCCGCGTGCTCGACCGCGCGCTGCTGACGCTCTGACCCCCGCCCCGAGGAGGCCGCATGGGCACCACACCACGACCGGCACCGTACGGCGCCTGGCCCTCGCCGATCGACGCCGCCCTGGTCGCGGCGCACGACGGCAAACCCGAGTACCTGGGCGCCGTGGGCGAGGAGTTGTGGTGGACCGCGCCACGGCCCGAGGAGGGCGGGCGGCGCGCCCTGCTGCGGCTCACCCCCGACGGCGCGGGCGCCGTCAGCGTGCTGCCGCCGCCGTGGAACGTGCGCAACCGGGTGATCGAGTACGGCGGCGTGCCCTGGGCCGGGGTGCCGCGCCCCGCCGGCGGCCCGCTGGTCGTCTTCACCCACTTCGCCGACCAGCGGCTTTACGCCGTCGAACCCGACGCGCCCGGCGGCCCGGCGCCGCGCCCGCTCACCCCCGTCTCGCCGGTCGGCGGCGGCCTGCGCTGGGCCGACCCGCTGGTGCGCGGCGACGAGGTGTGGTGCGTGCTGGAGGAGTTCACCGGCGAGGCGCCGGGGGACGTGCGGCGGGTGGCGGTCGCCGTGCCGCTGGACGGCTCGGCCGCCGACGACCGCGCCGCGGTCCGCGAACTCACCGCCGAGGCACACCGCTTCGTCACCACGCCACGCCCCGCGCCGGACGGCCGCCGCGCCGTCTGGCTGGCCTGGGATCACCCGCGCATGCCGTGGGACGGCACCGAGCTGGTGATCGCCGAGATCGACACCGCCGGACTGCTGACCGGCGCCCACGCCATCGCCGGCGGCCCGGACGAGTCCGTGGCGCAGGCCGAATGGGCCCCGGACGGCAGCCTGTTGGCCGTCACCGACCGCTCGGGATGGTGGAACCTGCACCGGGTCGACCCCGACACCGGGCACGCCGTCAACCTCTGCCCACGCGAGGAGGAGTTCGGCGACGCGCTGTGGAAGCTGGGCCACCGCTGGTTCGCGCCGCTCGACGACGGCACGGTCGCCGTGGTGCACGGCCGGGGCGTGGCGCGGCTCGGCATCCTGGACCCGGCCACCGGCGAGCTGGCCGACGCGACCGGCCCCTGGACCGAGTGGTCGCCCGCGCTCGCGGTGCGCGGCACCCGGGTCGCCGGGATCGCCGCGGGACCGCACCGGCACCACGAGATCGTCTGCCTCGACACGGCGAGCGGGCACAGCCGGGTGGTCGCCGAGGAGCACCACGACGTCGTCGACCCCGCGTACCACCCGACGCCGCGCGCCCGCGTGATCACCGGGCCCGACGGGCGCGAGATCCACGCCCAGGTCTACCCGCCGCACCACCCCGAGGCGACGGGCCCGGAGGGCGAGCGGCCGCCCTACGTGGTGTGGGCGCACGGCGGGCCCACCTCCCGGGCCCCGCTGGTGCTCGACCTGGAGATCGCCTACTTCACCTCGCGCGGCATCGGCGTCGTCGAGGTCAACTACGGCGGCTCGACCGGCTACGGCCGCGAGTACCGCAACCGGCTGCGCGAGCGCTGGGGCGTCGTCGACGTCGAGGACTGCGCGGCGGTGGCCACGGCGCTCGCCGACGAGGGCACCGCGGACCCGGCGCGGCTCGCCATCAGGGGCGGCAGCGCCGGCGGCTGGACGGCCGCCGCCGCGCTGGTCTCACCGGCCGCCGAGGGGCGCTTCGCGTGCGGCACCATCAGCTACCCCATCCTCGACCTGACCGGCTGGGCGGTGGACGAGACCCACGACTTCGAGTCGCACTACCTGGAGTCGCTGGTCGGCCCGCTGGACAAGGTGCCCGAGCGCTACCGGGACCGCTCCCCGGTCAACCTCGCCGACCGGCTGCGGGTGCCGTTCCTGCTGCTCCAGGGGCTCGACGACGTGATCTGCCCGCCGGTGCAGGCCGAGCGGCTGCTGGCGGCGGTGGCCGGGCGCGGGGTGCCGCACGCCTATCTCGCCTTCCCGGGGGAGGGCCACGGCTTCCGGCGCGCCGAGACCATCCGCCGGGCGCTGGAGGCGGAGCTGGCGCTCTACGCGCTCGCCTTCGGCCTGGGCGAGGGCGCGGCCGGGGTGCCGCCGCTCGACCTGCGCGGCTGACCGGCGACGAGCCGCTTCCCTCCGCCGAATGGCGGGCGGCCGCGGTAGCGGGGAAGATGGGAACTGGAGCAATCCGGCAAATCGTAAGGACGCATCCAAACGAGGAGGGATGCCATGACCACGGCCGCCGACATCATGAGCCCCGGTGCCCACTGGATCCCCGCCACCGAGACCCTGGACCGGGCGGCGCAGCTTATGCGCCAGTTCGACGTGGGCGCGTTGCCCGTGAGCGATGAGAACGAACGGATGCGCGGCATCATCACCGACCGCGACATCGTCGTGAAGTGCATCGCTGCGGGCCACGACCCCGCCCAGGTCACGGCGGGCGAGCTGTGCGAGGGCACGCCGCGTTGGGTCAGCATCGACGCCAACGTCGACGAGATCCTCCAGGAGATGGAGACCCACCAGATACGCCGACTGCCCGTGATCGACGAGGGCAAGCGGTTCGTCGGCATGATCAGCGAGACCGACCTGGCCAAGGCCCTGTCGGACGACCAGCTGGCCGAGTTCGTCGAGCGCGTCTACGCCTGACCCGGGCGGGCGGTCCCGACGGCCCGGCGGCGGGGCACGGCCCCCCGCCGGGCCCTCGGCATGTCGACACCGGTGCGGCGCCGGGGCGTTGACGGGGGAGTTGGTGGGGCTTATAAGAGGGCCAGAAGAGTTTCTGAGAGCGCTCTCAGTCGTCCGCCACCCCCCACCGGAAGGCGCCCGCATGAGCTCGATCCCCTCCCCCTCGCGCGCCACCGCGCCCACGACCCGGTTAGCCGGCGCCTGCCTGCTGCTGATCGTCGGGCTGCTCGCCTCGATCACGGCCGCCACACCGGCGCGCGGCGCCGTGCCGTCCCTCCCCGGCTGGACCCTCGCCTGGAGCGACGACTTCACGGGCGCCGCCGGCACGCTGCCGTCCAGCGCCAACTGGCAGATCGACACCGGCCACTCCTACCCGGGCGGCCCGGCGAACTGGGGCACCGGCGAGATCCAGAACTACACCTCGTCGCCCGACAACGTCAGCCACGACGGCAACGGCAACCTCCGCATCACGCCGCTGCGCGACGGCGCGGGCAACTGGACCTCGGCCCGCATCGAGACCCGGCGCGCCGACTTCACCGCCCCGGCCGGCGGCACCCTCCGCATCGAGGGCCGCATCCAGATGCCCAACGTCACCGGAGAGGCCGCCCTCGGCTACTGGCCGGCGTTCTGGGCGCTCGGCTCGCCCTACCGCGGCAACTACTGGAACTGGCCGGGCATCGGCGAGTTCGACGTCATGGAGAACGTCAACGGGCTCAACACCGTCTGGGGCGTCCTGCACTGCGGCACCGCGCCCGGCGGACCCTGCAACGAGAACAACGGCCTCGGCGGCAGCCGGGCCTGCCCCGGCGCCAGCTGCCAGTCCGCCTTCCACACCTACCGCTTCGAGTGGGACCGCAGCGTCACCCCCAACGAGCTGCGCTGGTACGTCGACGACCAGCTCTACCACTCCGTCAGCCAGGCCCAGCTCGACGCCACCACCTGGTCCAACATGACCAGCCACGCCGGCTACTTCATCCTGCTCAACGTCGCCATGGGCGGCGCCTTCCCCGACGGCGTGGCCGGCCGCGCCACGCCCGTGGCCGCCACCGTGCCCGGGCGCTCCATGCTCGTCGACTACGTCGCCGTCTGGACCAGGGGCGGCGGCACCACGCCCCCGCCCACCGGCGGCACCCTCAACCTGCGCGGCGACGGCACCCTCGGCGCGGCGGCCGGCTCGGCGACCACCGCCACGCTGGCGTCCGCCGGCGGTGTCAACCACGACGGCACGCCGTACCAGCCGCAGACCTTCACCGCCAGCGGCGTCACCGGCGCCTACACCGGCGGATCCACCGCCTTCGACCTGTTCGTCGACGCCGGCACCACCGTCGCCAACGGGCAGCAGGTGCGCGTCTCCTACGACCGGACGGGTGACGGCAGCTGGGAGCGGGTCGAGACCTACCGGTACTTCGCCACCGACCCGGTGCCCGGCTACGAGCACTACACCCAGGCCAGAGGACTGGCCTCCGCCACCGGAAGCCACGGCGACATGACGAACGGCCGGGTCAGGGTCGAGGTGTGGAACGCCATCGGCAACGGCCCGAGCACCCTCGGCACCGGCAACCAGTCGACGGTCACCATTCCCGTCCGCTGACCGGCGGCTCTCACCGGATGGGAGCGGTCCGACGGGCGGGATCCGCGACCCGCTCCCATCCTGGAGCCATGAGACCCGACACCAGTGACGAAGGACCGTACGAGCCCCCGCGCGGCGGCGCCGCCGGCGGCCCCGCGGGTGGCGGCCCCGCCGGGGAGGGCCGCCCCGTCGGCGGCCCCACCCACGTCTCGGTGAGCCAGACCGAGGTACAGCCGGGCTTCTGGAACACCAGCCGGGTCATCGCCGCGCTGATCAGCGCCCTCGTCCTGGTCTTCATCTTCCAGAACACCAGGACGGTCAAGGTCCACCTGCTGATCCCCGAGCTACGGCTGCCCCTGTGGGTGGTGCTGCTCGGCACCGCCTTCCTCGGCATGCTCGCCGGCATGTTCTGGGCCCACCGCCGCCGCGTGCGGCGCGCCCGGCGGTAGCCGCCCCCGGCGCCCCCTTTCACCCGAACGGCTCAACGTGTCCAATGGTGATCACGCGGCCGTCCGGCGGCGCCCGGAGCGAGGCGAGCAAGGGGAGCGAGCATGGCGGCATACACGGCAGCCGGCACCAGCGGAGCGGCCGGCGGCACCACCAGGGCCGTCGTCACGCGCACCACCCTCACCCTGCCGGCCGCCGCCCTCGGCCCGGAGAACCCGCTGCCGCCCCTCCTGCCCAGGGACGACCCGCACCGGATCGGCGAGGAACTACGCGCCACCCTGCCGGCCGAGATGGCCCGCCAGATCGGCTACGCGCCGCTGACCACCGTGCTGCCCACCCGGATCCGCGACGGCTACACCCGGGACCGCACCCCCACCGCCGTCGACGCCCTCGTCATCGAGAACGACCGGCTGCGGGCCACCGTCCTGCCCGGCTACGGCGGACGCGTCCACTCCCTGCGCCACAAGCCCACCGACCGGGAACTCCTCTACCGCAACCCCGTCCTGCAGCCGGCCGACTTCGCCCTCAACGGCGCCTGGTTCTCCGGCGGCATCGAGTGGAACATCGGCGCCACCGGACACACCACGCTCTCCTGCGCCCCGCTGCACGCCGCCGTCCTGCCGGCCCCCGACGGCGGCCAGATGCTGCGCCTGTGGGAGTGGGAACGGCTGCGCGACACGCCGTTCCAGGTCGACCTGTGGCTGCCCGGGGGCTCCGACTTCCTCCACGTCGGCGTCCGGATCCGCAACCCGCACGACACCACCGTCCCCGTCTACTGGTGGTCCAACACCGCCGTGCCCGAGACCGAGCACACCCGCGTCCTCGTCCCCGCCGACGAGGCCTGGCACTTCGGCTACGAGCGCGACCTGCGGCTGATCCCGACCCCCCGCTGGGGCGGCGAGGACCGCAGCTACCCGCTGCGCGGCGCGTTCCCCGCCGACTACTTCTACGAGGTGCCGGCCGACGCCAGGAAGTGGATCGCCGCCCTCGACGAGACCGGCACCGGGCTCGTCCAGACCTCCACCGCCACCCTGCGCGGCCGCAAGCTGTTCGTCTGGGGGGCCGGACCCGGCGGGCGCCGCTGGCAGCGCTGGCTGACCGAACCCGGCACCGGCGGCTACGCCGAGATCCAGGCCGGCCTGGCCCGCACCCAGCTGGAGCACGTGCCGCTGCCGGCCGGCGCCGAGTTCAGCTGGCTGGAGGCGTACGGCCCGCTCGCCGCCGACCCGGCGGCCGTGCACGACGCCGACTGGGCGACGGCCAGGACGGAGGTCGAGCGGCGGCTGGCCGAGGCGCTGCCCGCGGCCACGCTGGACGCCGCCCACGCGGCCTGGCTGCCGCACGCCGACCTCGACCCGGCCGAGACCCTGCACGTCGGCTCCGGCTGGGGCGCCCTCGAAGTGGCCCGCGGCGGGCACGAGTTGCCCGGCACCCCGTTCGACCCGGGCACGCTCGGGCCCGAGCAGCGACCCTGGCTCGACCTGCTGGACACCGGCCGGCTCCCCGAACCGCCGGCCGGCGCCGTGCCAGGACCCTCGCTGGTCTCGCCCGCCTGGCGGGAACGGCTCGAGTGCGCGCCCGGCGGCCCGCTGACCGACTACCACCTGGGCGTGGCCCAGTGGCACGCCGGCGACCGCGCGCAGGCGCGGCGCAGCTGGTCGCGTGCGCTGGCCGCGGACCCGAACCCGTGGGCGCTGCGCTGCCTGGCCGTGGCGGACGCCTGCGACGGCGACACGGCGTCGGCCGCCGAGCGCTTCCAGCGGGCGCTGGCGCTGGCGCTCGCGCTCGCGCGGGCGGACGTGGCGGAGCCGGCGCTGGCCGCGCTGGCCGCGCTGGCCCGTGAGGCGGTGCCGGCGCTGCTGGCCGCCGGCCGCGTCGAGGACGCCCGCCTGGCCTTCGACCGCCTGCCGGCGGAGGTGCGCGCGACGGGCCGCTTCCGGCTGCTCGACAGCCGGATCCTGCTCGCCGAGGGACGGCGGGCGGACGCCCGCGCCGTCTTCGACGCCGGCTTCGAGGTCGCCGACCTGCGGGAGGGCGACGAGATCCTGAGCGACACGTGGGCCGCGATCACCGAGGAGCGGTTGCCGGAGCGGTACGAGTTCCGCATGCGGCCCGCCTGACGGCGGGTCCTTGGCGCGGACCCGCGCTGCGCGCGGGGGGGTGCCGGTCGTGGTCGTCGCGGTGCGGGGCGCGGGGCGC
>NZ_JAVREM010000021.1:0-98825 GCF_031845425.1 Streptomyces millisiae | reverse complement strand
CCCGCCCTTTTCCGGCAGGCGGCCACCGGCGGCCGGCCGCGCGTAGCGCGGGCCTGGCCGGCCGGCTGCGGCCGCGTGCCCGGTCCCTCCCGGGGCCCGGGGCGAAGCCCCGTGCGCTGGTGCGCCCCTGTGCGCGGGTTGTCGGGGACGGGGGTGGCGACCGTCCATGGGGGGAGGACGATCTGAGGAGGGTCCATGGAGGCGACACCCCTGCCCGCTCCCGTGACGCCGCCCGGGGAGCGTCGGCCGCTGCCGTTGCTCGGTGGATGCGGTTGCGGTTCCGGTTGCAGCTGCGGCTGTCAGTCGGGGTCCGCGTGTCAGTGCGGGGGCAACTGCGGCTGATCCTTTTCAGTCCCTGGGGTCCCGCCCGAGGGGGGTGGGACCCCAGGGCAGCTCCGCCACCAGCTCGAACTCCGTACCCGAGGCGCTCGGCCCGTGCCGCAGCGCGCCGCCCTCGAGCGCCACGCGCTCCTCGAGGCCGGCGAGGCCGGCGCCCGCGCCCGGGATCTCGGCGGCCGACGGGCGCGCCGGCAGCGCGCTCCGCACCGCGACCGTGAGGCCCTGCCCGGGCGCGCCGCCGATGGCCACCTGGACGGGCGCCCCCGGCGCGTGCTTGCGCGCGTTGGTCAGGCCCTCCTGCACCACGCGGTAGGCCGTGCGCTGCACGGTGGTCCTGAGCGCCGCCGCCGCGCCCGCGTCCAGGTCGCGGGTGTAGACGACGCGCTGGCCGGCCCGCTCCGCCTCGGTGACGAGCCCGCCGATGTCGGCCACGCCCGGCTGCGGGCCGCCCTCGCCCTGGCCGCGCCCGCGCAGCACCGTCAGCACCTCGCGCAGCTCCTCCAGCGCCTGGTGCGCGGTGTCCCTGATGACGCGCGCGCTGTCGCCTATCTCCGTGTCGCTGAGCGGCTTGGCGCCGCCCGCCGCGGCGTCGGTGCGGTAGGCGAGCGCGCCGGCGTGCACCGAGAGGAGCGAGATGCGGTGCGCGAGCACGTCGTGCATCTCGCGCGCGATGGCCTCGCGCTCGGTGCGCCGCGCGTCCGCCAGGCGTCTGGTGTGCTCGGCCCGCTCCCGGCTGGCGTCGGCCCGCAGCCGGACGACGAGCTGGCGGCGCAGCCGCACGCTGGCGCCCCAGACGAAGAAGAACAGGTAGTAGGCGATCATGAACGAGACGGCCATGTAGCCGCCCTCGTGCGGGACGCTGTACTCGACGAGGTAGGGCGTGAGGACGGCGAAGTGCGCCCCGAGGACCAGCAGCGCGGTGGACAGCGGCAGCCGCAGCCCGAGGTTGAGGATGCCGAAGGTGACCGCGCCGAAGCCACAGCTGGAGAACGCCGTGACGGGGAGCAGGGCGAGGCCGACGGCCAGCGGGTGCTCCCGGCGCCACCAGATCGTCAGGCAGGCGAACGCGCCGAGCCAGGGGTCGACGGTCGACATCCAGTCCGGCAGGTAGAACCGGCTGGGCAGGTCGATGAGGAGCAGCAGCCAGACGGCGGCCGAGAAGGCGAAGAACAGGCCGTCGACCGCCCAGTCCCGGCCGGTGCGCCGCGGGCGGGAGCTGCTGCCCTCGGCCAGCAGCTCCCCGGGCAGCAGCCACCGCTGCTCCCATCCGTCGCGCAGCGCCCCCGTGTCGGTCATGTATACGAGATTAAGGGCTCGCCGACCGCCGGCCGGGGGGAAGGAAACCGGCCGGCGGGAGGTGGGCGCGGTGGGCTACTTCTTGCCCTGGTTCTTGACGGCCTCGATGGCGGCCTTGGCGGCCTCCGGGTCCAGGTAGCGGCCGCCGGGGGTGACGGGGCGGAAGTCGGCGTCCAGCTCGTAGAGGAGCGGGATGCCGGTGGGGATGTTGAGGCCCACGATCTCCGCGTCCGAGATGCCGTCCAGGTGCTTGACCAGGGCGCGCAGGCTGTTGCCGTGCGCGGTGACCAGCACGGTGCGGCCGGTGAGGAGGTCGGGGACGATGCCGTCGTACCAGTAGGGCAGCATCCGGACGACGACGTCCTTCAGGCACTCGGTGCGCGGCCGCAGCTCGCTCGGGACGGTGGCGTAGCGCGGGTCGTCGCTCTGCGACCACTCGGCGCCGTCGGCGAGCTCCGGCGGCGGGGTGTCGTAGGAGCGGCGCCACTTCATGAACTGCTCCTCGCCGAACTCGGCGAGGGTGGCGGCCTTGTCCTTGCCCTGCAGGGCGCCGTAGTGCCGCTCGTTGAGCCGCCAGGAGCGCCGGACGGGGATCCAGCCCCGGTCGGCGGCGTCGAGCGCCAGGTTGGCGGTGCGGGTGGCCCGCTTGAGCAGCGAGGTGTGCAGCACGTCGGGGAGCAGGCCGGCCTCCTTCAGCAGCTCACCGCCGCGGACCGCCTCCTTCTCGCCCTTCTCGTTCAGGTTGACGTCCACCCAGCCGGTGAACAGGTTCTTGGCGTTCCACTCGCTCTCGCCGTGGCGGAGCAGGATCAGCTTGTACGTACCGTCGGCCATGAGGCCGAGAGTAGACGGCACCCCCGTGCGGCGGCGGATCGCCCCCGGGATCACCTCCGGTGCAAAGTGGAGGAATGAGGGCATTTCGCTCTGGCCCACGTCTGCGGAGCGTCGTCGGCCAGATGTTCATCCTCCAGGTGGTGATCACGCTGCTGCTGGTCGCCGCCGGGGTGGGTGCCCTCGTGCTGGAGAAGCGCCACGAGAAGCGCGCCGCGGCCGCCGAGCGCGCCCTGGTGGTGGCCCAGACCTTCGCCCACTCGCCGGGGATCGTGCGCGCCCTGCGCTCGGACGACCCGTCGGCCGAGCTCCAGCCCAGCGCCGAGGCGGCCAGGAAGGCCACCGGCGTCGACTTCATCGTGGTGATGGACCCGGACGGCATCCGCTACACCCACCCCGACCCGGACCAGATCGGCAAGCGCTTCATCGGCACCTTCAAGCCGGCCGCCCAGGGCCATGTGGTGCGGGAGCAGGCCACCGGCACGCTGGGCGCCTCGGAGCGCGCGGTGGTGCCCGTGCGGGACGGGGACGGCCGGGTGATCGGGATGGTCGCGAGCGGCGAGACGCTGCGCAAGATCAACCTGATGGTCAGCAGTGAGGTGCCGCTGCTGCTCGGCGCGGCCGGCGTCGCGCTGGCCCTGACCATCGGCGGCGCCGCACTCGTCAGCCGGCGGCTGCTGCGGCAGACCCGGGGCCTGGGGCCCAGCGAGATCACCCGACTGTACGAACTGCACGACGCGGTTCTGCACTCGGTCCGCGAGGGCGTGCTGATCCTGGACGAGGACTGCCGCCTGCTGCTGGTCAACGAGGAGGCGCGGCGGCTTCTCGACCTGCCGGAGGAGACGACCGGCAGGACCCTCGGCGACCTCGGCCTCGACCAGGCCACCGTGGAGCTGCTGAGCGGCGCGGAGGACGTCACGGACGAGGTGCACCCGGCCGGCGGCCGGCTGCTCGCCGTCAACCTGCGCCACACCACGGGCCGCGGCGGCCCGCCGGCCGTGGTGGCCACGCTGCGCGACACCACCGAGATCCAGGCGGTCTCCGGCCGCGCCGAGACGGCCCAGCGCCGGCTCGGACTGCTCTACGCGGCCAGCGTCCGGATCGGCACCACCCTGGAGATCACCAGGACCGCGGAGGAGCTGGTGGAGGTCGCCGTGCCGGAGTTCGCCGACTACGTCAGCGTCGACCTGTCGGAGACCGTGCTGCGTGGCGAGGAGCAGCCGGGCGCCGACATCAGGATCCGGCGGATCGCCGCCGGCGGCATCACCGCCGACCACCCCCTCTACCCCTCGGGCCAGGCCCTCTCCCTGCGCCCGGAGACGGCCGAGGTGATGGGGCTGCGCGGCGGCCGGGCCCAGCTGGAGACCGACCTGCGCGGCACCGACTGGTGGCGGGCCGGCGACGAGGAGCACGCCGGGCGGCTGCTCGACCTGGGCCTGCACTCGCTGATCTCCACCCCGCTCCAGGCGCGCGGGGTGGTGCTCGGCGTGGCCAACTTCTGGCGCTCCCGGGAGGGCGCGCCGTTCGACGAGCAGGACCTGGAGCTGGCCGAGGACCTGGCCGCGCGCACCGCCGTCACGGTGGACAACGCCCGCCGCTACGCGCGCGAGCACGAGATGGCCGCCACCCTCCAGCGCAGCCTGCTGCCGCGCGAGGTGCCGGAGCAGAACGCGGTGCGGGCCGCCTACCGCTACCGGCCGGCCGAGGCGGTGGGCGGCGACTTCTTCGACGTGATCCCGCTCTCCGGCGCCCGGGTCGCGCTGGTCGTCGGCGACGTGGTGGGCCACGGCCTGCACGCGGCCGCCACCATGGGCCGGCTGCGCACCGCCGTGCACAACTTCGCGGCGCTCGACCTGCCGCCCGACGAGCTGCTCGGCCACCTGGACGAGCTGGCCGACCGGGTGGACCGCGACGAGGCGGGGTTGGACGGCGCCACCGGCACCATCACCGGCGCCACCTGCCTGTACGCGATCTACGACCCGGTCGAGGGCGTGGTCACCATGGCGCGCGCCGGGCACCTGCCGCCGGCGCTGATCCTGCCCGACCACTCGGTCTCCTTCGCCGAACTGCCGGCCCAGCCGCCGCTGGGCGTCGGCGGCATGCCCTTCGAGACCGCCGAGCTGCGGCTGCCCGAGGGCAGCGCCCTGGTCCTCTACACCGACGGCCTGGTGGAGGCCAGGCAGCGGGACATCGACCGCGGCCTGGGGCTGCTGGCCGACGCGCTGCGCCACTCGGCCCTGCGGGACGAGGACCCGGACGACATGTGCGACGCGGTGCTCGACGAGCTGCTGCCGCCCCGCCCGGGCGACGACGTGGCGCTGCTGGTCGCCCGCACCCGGATGCTCTCGCCCGACCAGGTCGCGGTGTGGGACGTGCCGACGACGGCGGCGGCCGTCGCGCCGATCCGGGCGGCCGTCAGCGAACGCCTCGACGAGTGGCGGCTGAGCGAGATGGCGTTCATCACCGAGCTGATCCTGACCGAGCTGATCACCAACGCCATCCGGCACGCGACGGGCCCCGTACGGGTGCGGGTGCTGCGCGACCGGACGCTGATCTGTGAGGTGTCGGACGCCAGCAGCACCTCGCCGCACCTGCGGAACGCGAAGGACACCGACGAGGGCGGGCGCGGCCTGTTCATGGTGGCGCAGTACGCCGAGCGCTGGGGCACCCGCTACACGCCGGAGGGCAAGGTCATCTGGGCCGAGCAGCGGCTGCCGGCCGGCCGGCGTCAGGAGTCCTGAGCCGGCCTGGTCAGGTGCGCGAACGCGTCGAGGTTGCGGGTCGACTCGCCGCGGGCCGTGCGCCAGGCGTACTCCTTGCGGATGGCGGTGGCGAAGCCCAGCTCCAGCAGGGTGTTGAACGAGCCGTCCGCCTGTTCGAGGACGGTGCCGAGCAGCCGGTCGATCTCCTCGGGGGTGATCGCGGCCAGCGGCAGCCGGCCCACCAGGTAGACGTCGCCCATCGCGTCCACCGCGTAGGCCACGCCGTAGAGGCGGGTGTTGCGCTCCAGCAGCCAGCGGTGCACGGCGGCCGCGTTCTCGTCCGGGCGGCGGATCACGAAGGCGTTCACCGAGAGGCTGTGCCGGCCGACCACCAGCGAGCAGGTGGTGGACAGCTTGCGGGTGCCGGGCAGGGTGACGACATACCGTCCCGGCGCCGGGCTCTCCCACTCGGCGCCGCTCTCCCGCAGCGCCGCCTCCAACGCACCTGCCGCACCCTCGACGCCGTCAGCCATGGGCCGATCGTAGCCCGCGGCCGGCCCGGAACCGCCTGGCCTCCACGGCCGCCCGGTAGACCTCCAGGGTGCCGGCCGCCGTGGCCTCCCAGCCGAAGCGGCGGGCGTGCCGGGCGGCCTCCGCGCCGAGCCGGCCGGCGTGCGCGGGCTCGGCGAAGCGGCGCAGCGCCGCCGCGTACTCCACCGGGTCGTGGCCGTCGATCAGGTAGCCGGTGGCGCCGTCCCGCACCACCACGGGCAGCCCGCCGACGGCCGCCGCCACCACCGGCGTCCCACACGCCTGCGCCTCGACCGCGACCAGACCGAACGACTCGCTGTAGGACGGCATCACCAGCACGTCGGCCGCCCGGTACCAGTCGGCGAGCTCCGGCTGCGAGACCGGCGGCCGGAAGTGCACGAGATCCCCGATGCCCAACCTGGCCGCCAGCTTCCGCATCCGCTCCGGCCGGGCGAGCCCGGTGCCGCTCGGCCCGCCGACCACCGGCACCAGCAGCCGACGGCGCAGCGCCGGCTCCGCGTCGACCAGTTCCCGGACGGCCTGCAGCAGGATGTCGGGCCCCTTCAGCGGCTGGATGCGGCCGGCGAACAGCGGGATCAGCGCGTCGGCCGGCAGCCCGAGCCGCTCCCTGGCGGCGGCCCGCCCGTCCCCGGGACAGAAGGTGGCCAGGTTGACCCCGGGGTGGACGACGGCGGTGCGCAGCGGGTCGGCGTCGTAGTGGCCGACCAGCTCGGCGGCCTCGCCCGCGGTGTTGGCGATCAGCCGGTCGGCGGCCTGCACGATCTGCGTCTCGCCGATGACCCGGGCCGCGGGCTCCGGGGTGTCGCCGGTGGCCAGCGCCGCGTTCTTCACCTTGGCCATGGTGTGCATGGTGTGCACCAGCGGCACCCCCCAGCGCTCGGCGGCCAGCCAGCCGACGTGCCCGGAGAGCCAGTAGTGCGAGTGCACCAGATCGAAGTAGCCGGGCGGCTGTTCGGCCCAGGTCTGCATCACGCCGTGCGTGAAGGCGCACAGTTGCGCCGGCAGCTCCTCCTTGCTGAGCCCCTCGTAGGGGCCGGCCTCCACGTGCCGCACCCGCACCCCGGGCACCAGCTCGACGGTGGGCGCCAGCCCGCCGGCCGTCGCCCGGGTGAACACCTCCACCTCGATGCCGAGCGCCGCCAGCTGCCGCGACAGCTCCACGATGTAGACGTTCATGCCGCCGGCGTCTCCGGTGCCCGGCTGGTCGAGCGGTGAGGTGTGCACGCTGAACATCGCGACCCGGCGGACGTGTGGCACAGCGGCTCCTGCTCGTCGCTTTGGGGAACTTCGGGGAAGGGACCAGGAGGTGCAACCCGGCACCGGAAGCTCGTGTTCCCATTGTGCGGAACCGTTACCCTCGACCGCATGCGGCAGGGGCCAGAGGGAAATGTCACACGCGGCACCACCAACCCGAACCGGCTGCGCCGCATGGACCGCTGGATCGCCGCCACGCTCGGCCCCGCGCTGCGCCGCTCGACCACCCCGCCCTCGGCCGTCGACCTCGGCTACGGGGCCTCGCCCTGGACCGCCGTCGAACTGCTCGCCCGGCTGCGCCGGGTGCGGGCCGACATCCGGCTGTTCGGCGTCGAGATCGACCAGGCCAGGGTGGCGGCGGCGCTGCCGTACGCGGGCGCCGGGCTCGACTTCGTGCGCGGCGGCTTCGAGCTGCCGCTGCCGGACGACCGACGGCCGCTGCTGATCAGGGCGGCCAACGTGCTGCGGCAGTACGCCGAGGACGAGGTGCCGGCCGCCTGGGCCCGGCTCTGCGGGCGGCTCGCGCCCGGCGGGCTGCTGGTCGAGGGCACCTGCGACGAGATAGGCCGCCGGCACGCCTGGGTGGCGCTCGACGCCGCCGGGCCCCGCACCCTCACCCTGGCCGCCAGGACCGCCTCCCTCGCCGCCCCGTCCGAGCTGGCGGAGCGGCTGCCCAAGGCGCTGATCCACCGCAACGTGCCGGGCGAGCCGATCCACGCGCTGCTGCGCGACCTGGACCGCGCCTGGGCCTCGGCCGCGCCCTACGCGGCCTTCGGGCCGCGCCAGCGCTGGCTCCACGCCGTCGCGCTGCTGGCCGCCGACTGGCCGGTCGCCGACCCCACGCGGCGGCCCCGCCACGGCGAGCTGACCGTGCCGTGGGCGGCCGTCTGCCCGGCCAACGGCCCACTGGCCGGCACGGCCGCCGCCCGCGGCTAGTACGTCGCCCTACGGCGCGACGTACGGTAGCGCCTCGTCGAGCAGCAGCCGGTCGGGCTCGTGGCTCAGCCGGGCGCGGGCCCCGACCGGCGGGAGCCACAGCACCCGGTCGACCTCGTCGTTCGGCTCGAAGCCGCCGCCCACCGCCTCCGCCACCCAGTACCTGACCTCCTTGGGCCGGCCCTTCGCCAGATAGCGGGCCGTGCTCAGCGGCGCGCCGAGCCGGCAGTCGAGGCCGGTCTCCTCCCGCACCTCGCGCAGCGCGGCGGCCTCCGCCGGCTCGCCCGCGTGCAGCTTGCCCTTCGGGTGCGACCAGTCGTCGTAGCGCGGCCGGTGCACCAGCACCAGCTCGACGCCGCCCGCCGCCCGCCGCCACACCACGCAGCCGGCCGCCTGCACCGGGCGCGCCGGCTCGCCGTCAGCCGGCGCCGCCACGACGCTTCCTCCGGCCCTCGATCAGCATCTCCTGCACGTTCCGCAGGGGCTGGCCCTCGTCGTCGAACGCGTGCCGCGTCCAGTTGCCGTCCTGGTCCAGGTGCCAGGACTCGGACGAGTCCGAGGTGCCGGTGGACAGCAGCCGGGTCAGCGCCGAGCGGTGCCCGGGGTCGCTCACCCGCACCAGCGTCTCGATCCGCCGGTCCAGGTTCCGGTGCATCAGGTCGGCGCTGCCCAGCCACACCTCGTTCTCGCCGCCGCCCGCGAAGGCGTAGACCCGGGAGTGCTCCAGGAAGCGGCCGAGGACGCTGCGCACCCTGATGTTCTCCGAGAGCCCCGGCACTCCGGGGCGCAGCGAGCAGATGCCGCGCACCCACACGTCCACCGGGACGCCGGCCTGCGAGGCGCGGTAGAGGGCGTCGATCACGGCCTCGTCGACGATCGAGTTCACCTTGATCCGCACCCAGGCCGGCCGGCCGGCGCGGTGGTTGTCGACCTCGCGGCGGATCCGGGAGATCAGGCCGTCCCGCAGCGAGCGCGGGGCGACCAGCAGCCGGCGGTAGTTGTCCCGCCGGGAGTAGCCGGAGAGCCGGTTGAACAGGTCGGACAGGTCGGCGCCCACCTCGGCGTCGGCCGTCAGCAGCCCCAGGTCCTCGTAGAGCCTGGCCGTCTTGGGGTGGTAGTTGCCGGTGCCGACGTGCGAGTAGCGCCGCAGCTCGTCGCCCTCCTGCCGCACCACCAGCGACAGCTTGCAGTGCGTCTTGAGCCCGACGAGGCCGTAGACGACGTGGCAGCCGGCCTCCTCCAGCTTCCTGGCCCACTTGATGTTGGCGTGCTCGTCGAACCGCGCCTTGATCTCCACCAGCACCAGCACCTGCTTGCCCGACTCGGCGGCGTCGATCAGCGCGTCCACGATCGGCGAGTCGCCCGAGGTGCGGTACAGCGTCTGCTTGATCGCCAGCACGTCGGGGTCGCCCGCCGCCTGTTCGAGGAACGCCTGCACCGAGGTGGAGAACGAGTCGTACGGGTGGTGCAGCAGCACGTCGCGCTGGCGGAGCGCGGCGAAGATGTCGGGCGCCGAGGCGGACTCCACCTCGGCCAGGTCGCGGTGGGTGCCGGCGACGAACTTCGGGTACTTCAGCTCCGGCCGGTCCAGCGCCGCGATCGAGCCGAGCCCGGTGAGGTCCAGCGGGCTGGGCAGCGTGAAGACCTCCTCGCGGCTGATCTTCAGCTCCCGCACCAGCCGGTCGAGCACCCTCGGGTCGACGCTGTCCTCGACCTCCAGCCGCACGGGCGGCCCGAAGCGGCGCCGCAGCAGCTCCTTCTCCAGCGCCTGGAGCAGGTTCTCCGCGTCGTCCTCCTCCACCTCCAGGTCCTCGTTCCTGGTGACCCGGAACACGTGGTGCGCCAGCACCTCCATGCCGCGGAACAGCTCCTCCAGGTGCGCGGCGATCACGTCCTCGACCGGCACGAAGCGCTGCGGCGACGCCTCCAGGAAACGGTCCAGCAGCGGTGGCACCTTCACGCGGGCGAAGTGCTCGTTGCCGGAGGACGGGTTGCGGACCACGACCGCGAGGTTGAGCGAGAGCCCCGATATGTACGGGAAGGGGTGCGCCGGGTCGACGGCGAGCGGCGTGAGGACCGGGAAGATCTTCTTGCGGAAGAGGGAGAAGAGCCGGGTCTGCTCCTGCTCGGTCAGGTCCTGCCAGCGGAC
This sequence comes from Streptomyces millisiae, assembly GCF_031845425.1. Taxonomy (NCBI): domain Bacteria; kingdom Bacillati; phylum Actinomycetota; class Actinomycetes; order Kitasatosporales; family Streptomycetaceae; genus Streptomyces; species Streptomyces millisiae. Next base: position 88,766 of record NZ_JAVREM010000021.1, on the reverse strand, counting down.
CAGGTGGATCCCGGCCTCGGCGAGCCGCGGGGCGACGGTCTTCTGGTAGCAGGCGGCGTGCCGGCTCATCAGCTCGCGCGTGCCGGCCCAGATCGACTCCAGCACGTCACGCGGCGCCTGCCCGGTCAGCGAGCGGGTCGCGACGCCGGTCGCGATCCGGCGCTTCAGACCCGCGACCCGGACCATGAAGAACTCGTCCAGGTTGCTGGCGAAGATGCTGAGGAAGTTCGCCCGCTCAAGCAGCGGCGTGTCCGGGTCCTCGGCGAGGTCGAGCACCCGTTCGTTGAACGCGAGCCAGCTGCGCTCGCGATCGAGGAACCGGTCCGCCGGGAGCTCGGCCTCCGACTCGACGGTCGGCGCCGGCGCGGCGGGCTGCGGGACGAGGGCGGCGCGGGTTTCCTGACTCATGCCTCCATTGTCGCGCTACGTGTGCAAACGGGGCACGTCAGCGCGGTAAACAGGCTGACCGCGTACGCGGGGCGGCGTAGCCGCCCGGGGCGCCGCCGCGCTTCGCGCGGGCGCTTCCCCCCACCCACCTGCCCTTCCCGCTGACGCGGACCCCACCCCCGCGCTCCGCGCGGGACCGACCTGACGGCCCGCGCCCACTCGCCCGCCCTCTTCCGCGCTCCGCGCGGTGCGAGTCCAACCGCCGAGGGCGGGCCGCGGGCGCGGACCGGGCCGCCAGGCCCGGCCTCGCGCCTGCGGCTGTACGCCGCCCGCTGGCCGGCTCGGGGAGCGGAGTTTCCCCCACCCACCCGCCCCTTTCCGCGCTCCGCGCGGTGCGGCGGCTCCGCCGCCGGAGCGCGGGCTCCGCCGCGCCCACCCACCCGCCGAGGGCGGGTGGGTGGGCGCGAGCGCCGCAGGCCGGACCGCTGCGCGGCAACTCGGCCGTGGCCCGCCCGCCCCTCCGCGCGCTTCGCGCGGGAGCGCGGCAGACCCCACCGCCGCGCGAGGCCACCCTCACCCAGCTAACGCTGGGAGGTGCCCCCAGGGGCGGGTGGGTGGGCGCGAGCGCCGCAGGCGCCCGCGCCCGCGCCCGCGCAAGCGGAAACGGGGGGCGGCCCCCGCTCCAGCCACGCCGCAGGCGTCCCGCACCGCGCGAGCGGAAACGCGGGTGGGTGGGGGGAAAAAGCCCGTCAGCCAGCCGCAGGTGGCCGCACATGGAAGAGCACCATCGCCACACTCGTCGCCAGGTTGTAGCTGGACACCCCGGCCCGCATCGGCAGTGACACCAGCGCGTCAGCGCGCCCCCGTACCGCCGCCGAGAGTCCGGCCCGCTCGGAGCCGAAGGCGTACACCGCGTCGGCCGGCAGGTCCACCGTCCGGATGTCGGCGCCCGCCGGGTCGAGCCCGTACAGCGGGCGGTCCGCCGGCAGTGCGGCGACGTCGCGCCGCACCACCGCCGTGGCGTAGTGCAGGCCGGCCGCCGCCCGGAGCACGTTCGGGTGCCAGGGGTCGACGGTCCCGGTCGTGATGACGCCGCCCGCGCCGAGGCCCGCCGCCAGGCGGACGACGGCGCCGATGTTGCCGAGGTGGCGCGGGCTGTCGAGCACCACCACCGGCGCCCCCGGCGCCGGTTCCCGCTCGACCGGCCTGGCCAGCGCCGCGACGCCCGTGGGGTGCGGGCGCCGCACCAGACGCGCGAGCCCGTCCTCGCCCACCTCGACAAGCAGCGCGTCGAGCCGCCCGACGACGTCCGGCGCCAGCTCCGCCGCCAGCCGGAGCGCCGCGCCCCGGTCGGCCGCGACCGCGACCGGCACCTCGGCGCCGAACCGCAGCGCGTGCTTCAGCGCGTGGAAGCCGTCGAGCAGCACGGTGTCCCGCGCCGCCGCCCACCGCGCCGGGACGTCCTCGTTCATCCGTCCCTGGCCCACTCCGGCCGGCGTTCCTCGGCGACCGGCGCCTCGTCGAGCTCCGGCGCGGCGGCGGCGTCCTGCTCCGGCCGGCGGCCCCGCGTCCACAGGCCGCGGGCGCGGCGTTCCAGCCAGAGCAGGAAGACGGTCGGCAGGAAGACGCTGTCCATGGCGATCATCGCGAGCGAGAAGAACGGCAGGCCCATCAGCACCGCGATCCCGATGTGCTCGGCGATCATGATCACCAGCAGCACGTTCTTGGCCCGCCGGTTGAGCAGCGCGAAGACGAACGCCACCTGCACGAAGACCGTGCCGTAGCTCATCGCGAGGACCAGCAGCCCGCTGCCGGAGAGGAGCCCGGTGATCTCGGGCCACGGGTTGAAGTAGTCCAGGTGCATCGGGTAGTACGCGGCGGTGCCGTCCTGCCAGCGTGAGCCCTGGATCTTGTACCAGCCGGCGGTGCCGTAGATGACGCAGACCTCGGCCATGATCACCAGCAGGGTGGCGTTGTGCACGAGGTTGGCGACGATGTCCGAGACGATCCGCGTCTCGCTGCGGTCGAACCGCTGGACCAGCCACCACCAGCCGTACGCCAGCCAGAGGCCGACGAAGAACAGCGACCAGACCGGGCTCTCCAGCCTGCCGGTGGCGGTGGCGCCCATCAGCGTCAGGCCGAGCACCGTCCACAGCATGATCCCCACGGGGTCCGCCGGGTGTTCGCGCCCGCTCGCGCGCCGGCGCGCGTCCAGCGACCACACCTGGCCGCACCGCACCAGCACCAGGTACATCGCCATCAGGTGGATGACGTTGTCGCCGCCGTCGCCCATGAAGATGCTGCGGTTCTGGACCGACAGCACGCCGACCATGAACAGCAGCGACATGGCCCGGGTGCGCCAGCCGAGCAGCAGGCCCACGCTCGCCGCGATGGCCAGGTGGTAGACGAACTCGAACCACAGCGTCGAGTCCGACCACAGCAGCACGGTGAACGCGCCGTTGTTGTCGACGAACCGGGTGGCCATGTCGAAGCTCCACGGGCTGTCAGGACCGTAGAGCTCCCGCCGGTGGGGCCACTCGCGCAGCAGGAACAGCAGCATCGTGGTCGCGAAGCCGATCCGCACCATCGCCGTCTGGTACGGCCCGAGCGCGCGCCGCGTGACGTTGCCGACGCCGCGCCCGAGCCAGGCGTCGAAGCGGGCGCCGAGGCCGGGTCGCCGCTCGGCGGTGTCCGCCGCGGTCGCGCTCCGTTGAGCCGGAACCGTCACGTCACTCACCCCCGCCCGGCAGGTCCGCCGGCGTCACGTCCCACCACGCCAGCTCCTCGTAGCGGGTCTCGGTGTCGAAGTCCTCGGTGCGCCACGCTGGCGCTGGCACCCGGGTCAGCGCCTCGCGCAGCTGGAGGCGGGTCGCGTCGCGCACCTCGATGCCGCTCTCCTGGAGCCGCAGCAGCGCGATGCGGCGCATGTACTCCTCGGAGAGCTCGCCGCGGAACCCGACCGGCTCGCCGTCCTCGTTGTGCGCGCCGGTGTAGAAGTCCCAGCCGCGGCGCAGCAGGTTCTGGTCGGCGTGGCTGGGGGCGGGGTTGTGCTCGATGGCGTCGATGTCCATGGCGGTGAGGTCGACCCAGTCGGTGACCTCGCCGTCGATCTCGACGCGGGCGTGCACGGCGACGTTGCGCTGGAGCGGGTTGGGCGCGAACAGCTTCCAGTTCTGCTCGAACTCCGGGTAGATGTAGTCGCGCACGCCCTCCCGGTACTCCTCGTTGACCGTGTTCGACGGCGCGACGAAGAGGAAGACCGCGAACAGGTGCCAGGCGGCGAAGGTGCCGAGCACGCCGAGCGTCAGCGCGATGACCAGCCGGGACGCCAAGGAGAGCGCGCTCAGCTGAACGGTCTCGGTGGGCGGATCGCCCCTGGTGTCGTCGGTGTGCGGCATGCTCGCCCCGTTCCCCCGGTACCACAGTGGCTTGACCGCAGCACCGTACCTGCCCGCCGGCGACCTTGACACACCGGAGCCGTCGGATCACCATCGAAGCAGCGCCGAACCGAACGATCGGTCGGTTGCCGTGCCGAGGGCGACGCGCCAGGGGAGGCCCAGCCGATGGAGCGACCGACGACGCGACCGACGACGCCGACCACCTCGCGACCGGACGGACTCGAGGACCGCTTCACCCGCACCGTCGCCGCCGACGAGCGGATCGAGCCGCGCGACTGGATGCCCGACGGCTACCGCGCCACCCTGCTCCGCCAGATCGCCCAGCACGCGCACTCCGAGATCATCGGCATGCAGCCGGAGGCCAACTGGATCACCCGCGCCCCCTCGCTGCGCCGCAAGGCCATCCTGATCGCCAAGGTCCAGGACGAGGCGGGCCACGGCCTCTACCTCTACTCGGCCGCCGAGACGCTGGGCGCCAGCCGCGACGAGCTGCTCGACGGGCTGCACTCGGGCCGCCACAAGTACTCGTCGATCTTCAACTACCCGACCCTCACCTGGGCCGACGTCGGCGCCATCGGCTGGCTGGTGGACGGCGCCGCGATCACCAACCAGGTGCCGCTGTGCCGCTGCTCCTACGGCCCCTACGCCCGCGCGATGACCCGGATCTGCAAGGAGGAGTCCTTCCACCAGCGGCAGGGGTACGAGTCGCTGTACGCCCTGTCCCACGGCACGCCCGCGCAGCGGGCGATGGCGCAGGACGCGGTGGACCGCTGGTGGTGGCCCTCGCTGATGATGTTCGGCCCGCCGGACGACGAGTCGCCGCGCACCGCGCAGTCGATGGCCTGGAAGATCAAGCGCCACACCAACGACGAGCTGCGGCAGCGGTTCGTGGACATCTGCGTGCCCCAGGCCGAGGCGCTGGGCCTCACCCTGCCCGACCCCGAGCTGCGGTGGAACGAGGAGCGCGGCCACCACGACTTCGGGCCGATCGACTGGGCGGAGTTCCGCGCGGTGCTGCGCGGCGACGGGCCGTGCAACGAGCAGCGCATCGGCCTGCGCCGGGCCGCGCACGCCGAGGGCGCCTGGGTCCGCGAGGCGGCCGCCGCCTACGCCGGCAAGCACGGGCTCGCGGCATGAGCGGCGCCGACTGGCCGCTGTGGGAGGTCTTCGTCCGGCCGCGCCGCGGCCTCGCCCACACCCACGCCGGCAGCCTGCACGCCCCGGACGCCGAGGTGGCGCTGCGCAACGCCCGCGACCTCTACACCCGGCGCGGCGAGGGCGTCTCCATCTGGGTGGTGCCGGCGGCCGCCATCGCGGCCACCTCGCCCGACGAGCGCGACCCGTTCTTCGCCCCGGCCGCCGACAAGCCCTACCGCCACCCCACCTTCTACGCCGTGCCGGACGGGGTGCGTCACCTGTGACCGCCCCCGCGGCCGCTCCGACGGCCACCCTGGCCCTGGCGGACGACGCGCTGATCCTCTCCCACCGGCTCGCCGAATGGGCCGGCCACGCCCCGGTGTTGGAGGAGGAGGTGGCGTTGGCCAACCTGGCGCTCGACCTGCTGGGCCAGGCCCGCACCCTGTTCCCGCTGCTCGGCGACGAGGACGAGCTGGCCTACCTGCGCGAGGAACGCGCCTTCACCAACGCGCAGTTGGTCGAGCAGCCGAACGGCGACTTCGCCCACACCATCGCCCGCCAGCTCTACTACGCCACCTTCCAGGAGCTCCTCTTCCACCGCCTGGCCGCCCTGGACACCGAGCTGACCCCGCTCGCCGTCAAGGCCGCCCCGGAGACGGCCTACCACCGCGACCACGCCGTCACCTGGACGCTGCGGCTCGGCGACGGCACGCCAGAGAGCCACGCCCGCATGCAGCGCGCGGTCGACGCCCTCTGGCGCTACACCGGCGAGCTGTTCCACCCCTTCCCCGACCTCCCGGGCCTCGACCTCGCCGCCGTGGAACGTGACTGGCTGGCCCGGATCTCCGAGGTCCTGACCACCGCGACCCTCACGCTCCCCACCGCCGTCCGCGGCGGTACCGGCCGCCGCGGCCTGCACAGCGAGTCCTTTGGCCGGCTGCTCGCCGAGATGCAGTACCTCCACCGAAGCCACCCGGGAGCCACGTGGTGACCGGCCCGACCGAGGAGGCGCTGCGGGCCGCGGCCGGTGCCGTGCCCGACCCCGAGCTGCCGGTGGTCACCCTCGCCGACCTCGGCGTGCTGCGCGCGCTGCGCCGACTCCCCGACGGGGCCGTGGAGGTGGACCTCACCCCCACCTACACCGGCTGCCCGGCCGTCGAGACCATGGCCGCCGACCTCCGCGCCGCGCTGCTGGCCGCCGGCGCCACCCGGGTCGCCGTCACCACCGTGCTGACCCCGCCCTGGTCGACCGACGACATCACCCCAGAGGGCCGCCGCAAGCTCGCCGCCGCCGGGATCGCCCCACCACGGCCCACCCGAACCGTCTTCATCCCCGTCGGCTGCCCGAACTGCGGCAGCCCGGACACCGCCCTGCTGAGCCGCTTCTCGGCCACCGCCTGCCTGTCCCTGCGCCGCTGCACCGCCTGCGCCGAGCCCTTCGACCACGTCAAGGAGCGGTGAGACCGTTGCGCTTCCATCCCCTCACCGTGACCCGCCGCGCCGAACTCACCGACGACTCGGTCGCCCTCACCCTGGCCGTGCCGCCGCACCTCGCCGAGACCTTCCGGCACCTGCCGGGGCAGCACCTCACCGTCCGGCACGGCACCGCCCGCCGCACCTACTCCATCGCCTCGCCGCCCGGCGCGCCCGAACTCACCATCGGCGTCCGCCACATCCCCGGCGGCCTCTTCTCCCATCACGTCCTCGCGGCCATCGGCCCCGGCCACACCCTGCACGTCCTGCCGCCCACCGGCCGGTTCACCCTCGTCCCCCGCCCCGGCCACTTCGCCGCCATCACTGGCGGCAGCGGCATCACGCCCGTCCTCGCCATGGCCACCACCCTGCTGGAGAGCGAGCCCAGCGCCCGCTTCACCCTGCTGCGGGCCGAACGGGACGCGGCCAGCGCGATGTTCCTCGACGAGGTCGCCGACCTCAAGGACCGTCACCCGGAGCGGTTCCAACTCCTGCACGCCCTCAGCCGCGAGGAACGCCACACCGGCCCGGCCACCGGCCGCCTCACCGAACCCCGGCTGCGCCGGCTGCTGCCCGCGCTGCTCCCCGTCGACCGCGTCGACGGCTGGTACCTCTGCGGCCCGCTCGGTCTCGTCGACGCGGCCACAACCGCCCTGCGGACGCTGGGCGTTCCCCAAGGGCTCATCCACACCGAGTTGTTCCACGTGAAACCGGCCCCCGCGCCGCCACCGTCCGAGACACCGCACGCCGCGACCCTCACCGCCACCCTCGACGGCCGCCGTGCCAGCTGGCCCCTCGCCCCCGGCGACACCCTGTTGACCACCGTCCTGCGCAACCGCCCGGACGCCCCCTACGCCTGCCGTGGCGGCGTCTGCGGCACCTGCCGCGCCAAACTCGTCAGCGGCGAGGTGGCCATGGACCGCAACTTCGCGCTGGAGCCCGCCGAGCTCGCCGCCGGCTATGTCCTCGCCTGCCAGTCACGCCCCCGCACCCCCGCCGTCGAGCTCGACTTCGACGCGTGATCCACCCGCCCCCGGCCTAAGATCGGTCCATGGGGTCACTGGAGACGAGCGGCAGGCCGCTGCTGAACCGCAGGCTGGCCGGGCTCGGCACGACGATCTTCGCGGAGATGTCGGCGCTGGCCACCGCGACCGGCGCGATCAACCTGGGCCAGGGCTTCCCGGACACCGACGGCCCCGAGGCCGTGCGCGAGGCGGCCGTGCGCGCCATCCGCGAGGGCCACGGCAACCAGTACCCGCCGGGCCCCGGCATCCCCGAACTCCGCGCGGCCATCGCCGACCACCAGCGCCACCGCTACGGCCTGGAGCTCGACCCCGACACCGACGTTCTGGTCACCGCGGGCGCCACCGAGGCCATCGCCGCCAGCATGCTGGCGCTGCTCGAACCGGGCGACGAGGTGATCGCCTTCGAGCCGTTCTACGACTCCTACGCCGCCTGCATCGCCATGGCCGGCGCCACCCGCGTCCCCCTCACGCTGCGTGCCCCCACCTTCCGGCCTGACCTGGACGAGCTCCGCGGCAAGATCACCGACCGCACCCGGCTGCTGCTCCTCAACACCCCGCACAACCCCACCGGGATGGTCCTCACCCCGGACGAACTGGCCGCCATCGCCGCGCTCGCCGTCGAGCACGACCTGTTGGTCGTCACGGACGAGGTCTACGAGCACCTGGTCTACGAGGGCGCCCACCACCCCATCGCGGCCCTGCCCGGCATGCGGGAGCGCACCGTCTCCATCTCCTCCGCCGGGAAGACCTTCTCCCTCACCGGCTGGAAGGTCGGCTGGGCCATGGGCGACGCCCCGCTCGTCGCCGCCGTCCGCACCGCCAAGCAGTTCCTCACCTATGTCAGCTCCGGCCCCTTCCAGTACGCGGTCGCCGAGGCACTGCGCCTGCCCGACGCCTACTTCGCCGGCCTGCGCGCCGACCTGCGCCGCAAGCGCGACCTGCTGGCCGACGGCCTGCGCGCGGCCGGCTTCGAGGTCTACCCGCCGGACGGCACGTACTTCATCACCACCGACATCGCCCCGTTCGGCGAGAAGGACGCCTACGCCTTCTGCCGCGCCCTCCCCGCCCGCTGCGGGGTCGTCGCCGTGCCCAACTCCGTCTTCTACGACGACCCCGAGGCCGGCCGCACCCAGGTCCGGTTCGCCTTCTGCAAGCGCGACGACGTCCTGGCCGAGGCCGCCGACCGACTGCGCGGCCTCGGTTAGCCGTCGGCCGCCCCCCGCTCCGCCGGGCTCCGCTCGACGCACAGTTCGTTGCCCTCCGGGTCGGTGAGCGTCACCCACCCGGTGCCGTCGGGTCGCCGGTGGTCGCCCTGGAGCGTGGCCCCGAGGGCGAGCAGCCGCTCCACTTCCTCGTCCCGGGTCCGGTCCTCCGGCTGGAGGTCCAGGTGCACGCGGTTCTTCGCCGCCTTGGGCTCCTCGACCCTGATGAAGAGCAGTCCGCCCGTCGCCGTGGTGACCAGGGCGTACGGGTCGCCGGGACGCGCGTCGTCGGCGAGCGAGCCGTCCAGAACCCGCGCCCAGAACGTCGCCAGCGCGTAGGGGTCGGCGCAGTCGAAGGTGATGTGGCGGATCGAAGCACTCATGCCGGCCAGCGGATCACGATGCCACCCCGCTGTACAGCACCTCAGGCCGCCGGAGCGTGCCCCGGCGCGTACCGCTCGGCGTACTCCTCCGTCGCCGGCACGACCGTGATGACGTCGACCAGCACCCCGTCCGGCGCCGCGACGATGAAGTGCCGCTGACCGAACTCCTCGGTGCGCGGCGGCAGCACCTCGGGCAGGCCGGCCCGACCCACCAGCCGGTCGTGCTCCGCGTCCACGTCGTCGACCTCGAAGTTCAGCAACAGCCCACCGCCGATGGCGGCGCGGTGCCCCTCCGGGATCGTCGGGTGTCCGTGGTCGAGCAGCGCGAGCTCGTAGTGCGGGGCGTCCGGCCGGCGGAGGCTCACATACCAGTCGGACTCGAAGGTCGGCTCGAAGCCGAAGTGCTCGGCGTAGAAGCGGTGCGAGGCGGCGACGTCGCGACTGACGATCACCGGATAGAAGCCGGTCAGCACGGCACTCATGGCGGTTCTCCCTCTCCAACTTTCACATACCTCGGGTATGTGAGTACGAGACGCTAACATACCCCAGGTATGTGAATCCGAGGGAGAACGGACCGCCATGGCCCCCACGCGAGCCGAGCAACGAGCGGCGACCCGCCGCGCCCTGCTGGACGAGGCCCGCCGCCGCTTCGCCGCCGACGGCTACCACGACGTCGTCTTCGCCGAGGTCGCCCACGCCGTGCGCGTCACCAAGGGCGCCGCCTACCACCACTTCGCCAGCAAGACCGGCCTCTTCCGTGCCGTCGTCGCCGAGGTGCAGGCCGAACTCGGCGAACGCGTCGCGGCCGCCGCCCAACGCCACGACGACCCCTGGGAGCAACTGCGCGCCGGCTGCCGCGCCTTCCTCTCCGCCGCCGCCGACCCCACCGTCCGCCGCATCGTCCTGCTGGACGCCCCCACCGTCCTCGGCTGGCACGAGTGGCGGGCCATGGACGAGGCGGCCTCCGCCCGCCACCTGGCCGAGGCCCTGGAAACCCTGATGGCCGCCGGCACCATCCCCGACCAGCCGGTGGCCCCCCTGACCCGGCTGCTCTCGGGCGCCATGAACGAGGCCGCCCTCTGGCTGGCCCAGTCGACCGACCCCCAGGCACTCGCCCAGACCGAACGCGCCCTCGACCACCTCCTGACCGGCCTGCGCGCCCGCCCCGCGGAGGAGCTGATCGCGCCGCGGGAGTGGTGAGCCGGCCGCGGCCCCGGGCTCCGCCGCACGGACGCGGTCGAGCCGAAACCGTTTGCGAGGAGCGCGGCGCCCCTGTCAGGCTCGCCGCTCGTGACGACCCCACCTCGCGTAGAACTCCTGACCAGCCAGCTCGACATGGTCTGGTCGCTGTTCGAGTACCACCTCCCGGCGATCGACGACGACGCCTGCCGCTTCGAGCCCACCCCCGACAGCTGGACCGTCCGCCAGGACGCGGCCGGACGGTGGGTCGCCGACTGGCAGGTGCCGGAGCCCGAGCCGGCGCCGGCCACCTCGATCGGCTGGCTGACCTGGCACATCGGCTACTGGTGGACCACCGCCCTCGGCCACTGCTTCCGCGACGGCGCCCCCGACCGCGAGGACATCACCTGGCCCGGCGACGCCGCCTCCGCCGCCGACTGGCTGCGCGGTCTGAAGGACGACTGGCGCACCGCGCTCCAGGCCCTCACCGACGCCGACCTCGACTCCACCGAGCGCACCGGGACCCTCCCCTGGGGCGAGGGCATGCGCCTGGTCGACATCGCCGGCTGGGTCAACTTCGAGCTGGCGAAGAACGTCAGCGAGATCGGCTACGTCCTCCGCCTCCACGCCGCGGCGGCGGCGACCCGCTGAGCGCACAACGGTACTTTCGGCCGGCCCCGCCTCCCGGCCGGGTTTCCTAGCCTCAACCGCATGGACAGGAACAACGCGGTCGACTTCGGACTCGGCACCGTGTTCGCGCTGGGCATCGCCGGGACCATCCTGATGCTGGTCGACAGCTGGGGCGGGGCCTCCTGGACGCTCACGACGACCGTCAGCGTGGTGGTGAGCGGCCTCGCCCTGCTGCGCCGCCGGCACCGCGCCCTGACCGCGGTCGCCGGGCTGGCCGCCACCGCGGTCGGCATCGGCGTCTCGGCGGCCACCGACCTCCCGCAGGAGCCGGGGCCGGTCACCGCCCTCGCCCTCGCGGTGCTGGTCGGCTCCGCGCTCCGGACCCTGCCGCCCGCCCGGGCCTGCGGCCTCGCCCTGGCGAGCCTCGCGGTGCTGGCGGGCGCCTGGGTCTCCGGGGACGGCGCGATCCTCGTCCTCGCCACCCTGGCCTGCGCCGCCGCCCTGGCGCTCGGCACCTGCCTGCGCGCCCTGGACCGGGACGACGCCACACCCGCCCGGGGCGGCCCGGCCGTCGGCCGACAGGTCGGTGGGTTCAGCCGGGTGACCCTGCTGGACCGCGGCCTCGGCCTCACCCTCACCGCCGGCTTCGGCGCGCTGTTCCTCGTGGTCCTCCTCGTCCAGGCCGTCTCCATCGAACGCAGCTGGGGCGGCTGGTACTGGCTCCCCGGCACGACCGCCGCCGTTGCGGTGTGCCTGCTCGCGCTGGCGCGCCGCCGGCAGCGGACCCGGGCGACGGTCGCCGCGCTGACCGTCGCGGCCGCCGCCGTCATCGCGGCCGGCGTCGCCGACCTGCCGCAGGAGCCGAGCCCCGCCACCGCCCTCGGCCTGTCCGTGCTGGTCGGCTCCGCGGTCCGGACCCTGCCCCCCAGGACCGCCGGCTGCCTCGCGGCCGGCGGACTCGCCGTCGTGGCCGGCGGCCAACTCGCCGCCCGCCCCACCATGGTGGGCATCACCGGCGTGACGGGCCTGACCGCCGTCGTCCTGCTGACCGCCGTGGCCGCCGGGCTCTGGCTGCGGCTCCTCGACGACCGCGCACGCGCCACCGCCCAACAGGTGCGCCAGGAGGAACGCCTCGAACTGGCCCGCGAACTGCATGACATCGTGGCCCACCACCTCACCGGCATGCTGATCCAGGCCCAGGCCGCGCAGGTCGTCGGGCGCAGGGACCCGAGCAGGGTGACCGACTCCCTGGCCGACATCGAGACCTGCGCCACCGACGCCCTGACCGCGATGCGCCGCGTCGTCGGCCTGTTGCGCGACGACGCCTCGCCCACCTCGCCCGGCCCCGAAGGGCTCGACGCGCTGGTCGAACGCTTCAACCGGCAAGGACGACAAGGACGGCAAGGACGGCAAGGTCCCCGGGTCGCCCTGCGGATGCCCGACGCCACCGACGCCACCGACGGCCAGGCGGCGTGGCCACCGGAGGTGACCAGCACCGTCTACCACGTCACCCGCGAGGCCCTGACGAACGTGCTGCGCCACGCGCCGCACGCCGACTCGGTCACGGTCACCGTCGACCGGAGCCCGCGCGAGGTGACCGTCGAGGTCGCCGACGACGCCCCGCGAGGAGGGCCCGCCCGGGCCGCCCACCGCGGCGGATACGGTCTGATCGGCATGCGCGAGCGTGTCGAGGCACTCGGCGGCACGCTCTCCGCCGGCCCCGCCCCCGCCCCCGGCACCGGCTGGTCGGTGCGCGCCACCCTGCCCGTCCCCACCCGGGAGCCACGATGACCATCCGGGTCCTGCTCGCCGACGACCAGGCCATGATCCGCGGCGGCCTGCGCCTCATCCTCGAGGACCAGCCCGACATCACCGTCGTCGCGGAGGCCGCCGACGGCGCCGAGGCCGTCGACCTGGCCCGGCGGCTGCGCCCGGACGTGTGCCTGGTGGACGTCAGGATGCCCCGGCTCGACGGCATCGACGTCACCCGCGCGCTCGCAGGCCCCGGCGTGCGCGATCCGCTGCGCATCGTCGTCGTCACCACCTTCGACCTCGACGAGTACGTGTACGGCGCGCTGCGCGGCGGCGCCGTCGGCTTCGTCCTCAAGGACGCCGGCCCCACCCTGCTGGTCGAGGCGGTCCGGGCCGCCGCCAACGGCGAGGCCCTGGTCTCGCCGTCCGTCACGGTGCGGCTGCTGCGACACCTGGCCGCCCCCGACGCGCCGGACCCCACGGGCGGACAGCGGTCGCCGCTGTCCGAACGCGAACTCCAGGTCGCCCGCGCCATCGCCCGCGGCCGCACCAACCAGGAGATCGCCGGCGAGCTGTTCATCTCCCTCAGCACCGTCAAGGGCCATGTCTCGGCCATCCAGGGCAAGCTCGGCGTCCGCAACCGGGTCGGGATCGCCGCCTGGGCCTGGGAGAACCGCGTGGTGACCAGCACGGCCTAGCGCCGCCCGCCCGGGGGACCGGCCGAAAGTCGGGGGCGCCGCGCCCCGGACCGTACTTCGGGCCGGTGCCGCGGCGGGCCCTCCGTTTCCAGGATGGCGCCATGCCCAACGAGCAGTCCCCACCAGTACTCCAGGCCCAGGGCCTGACCAAGAGGTACGGCCGCCGCACGGCGCTGCGCGACATCGACCTCACCGTGCCCGCCGGCCGCGTCATCGGCCTCGTCGGCCCGAACGGCGCCGGCAAGTCCACGCTGCTGCACCTGGCCTGCGGACTGACCGAGCCGACGTCCGGCCGGCTCGACGTGCTGGGCGCCCGCCCGGCGTCCGACGCCGCACACCTGGCCAGGGTGGGCTTCGTGGCCCAGGACACCCCGGTGTACGGGTCGCTGAGCGTGGCCGACCACCTGCGCCTCGGCGCACGGCTCAACCCGACCTGGGACCAGGCCCTGGCCGAGCGGCGTATCGCGCAGGTCGGTCTCATCCCGACCCAGAAGGCCGGTCGGCTCTCCGGCGGCCAGCGCGCCCAGCTGGCGCTGACCATCGCCGCCGCGACCCGCCCCGAGCTGCTGATCTTCGACGAGCCGGCCGCCGCGCTCGACCCGCTGGCCCGCGACAGGTTCCTGGACAACCTGCTGGAGTTCGTCACCGAGCTCGGCGCCAGCGCCGTGCTCTCCTCGCACCTGCTCGGCGACGTGGCGCGGGTCTGCGACCACCTCGTCGTGCTGTGCGACTCCCGCGTCCAGGTCGCCGGCGACATCCCAGAGCTGCTGGCCGGCCACCACCGCCTGGTCCTGACCCGCGGCGAGCTCGACCGGCTGCCCGCCGACCTCGATGTCGTCACGACGGTGGACCAGGACGGCGGACGACGCGTCGACGCCCTCGTGCGCGGCGACGCGACCGCGCTGCCGCCGACCGCCCCGGCCGGGCCCGTCACGCTCGAAGAACTCGTCCTCGCCTACATGACCCGGGCGACCGCACCCACCGGAAGGAGCCGGCGATGATCTGGCTGACCTGGCGGCAGTTCCGCGTCCAGGCGCTCGTCGCCGCGCTCGCGCTGGCCCTGGCCGCCATCTACCTGGGCCGTCTCGGCCTCGACATCCGCGACGCCCACGACGCCTACCTGGCCCGCTGCGAGACCGACGGCGACTGCGCCGAGGCCGCCGCCCAGTTCCGCGGCACCTACCGGCAGACCCTGCTGCTCCTCGCCGCCGGACTCGCGCTGGTCCCGGCCGTCATCGGCGCGTTCTGGGGCGCGCCGCTCATCGCCCGGGAGATCGAGGCCGGCACCCACCGGCTGGTGTGGAACCAGAGCGTGACCCGCCGCCGCTGGCTGCTGACCAAGCTGCTCGTCGTCGGCCTCGCCGCCATGGCCGTGACCGGCGCGGTCGGCGCGCTGCTCACCTGGGCGGCCGGCCCCTACGACGAGGTCGCCAAAACCCGGTTCGACGCCCTGGAGTTCGGCGCCCGCGGCGTCGTGCCCCTCGGCTACGCCGCGCTGGCCGTCGTCCTCGGCACCGTCGTCGGCCTCCTGCTGCGCCGGACCCTGCCCGCGATGGCACTCACCCTCGTGGCCTTCCTCGCGATCCAGCTCCTGGTGCCGAACGTCGTGCGCCCCCACCTCATGTCCCCGGAGACGACCTCACTGCCGATGACCGCCGAGGCCGTCAACCAGGCCGGGAACCTGGGCAGCATCACCGGCGGCGCCACCATCGGCGGCCTGGAGGTGCCCGGCGCCACCGGCGCCTGGATCAGCGACACGAGCCCGCTGCGCACGGCGGACGGCGCGGCGCTCAGCGAGGCCACGTTCAACGAGTGCCTCGACGACCCGCCGGAGACCGGCGCCACCGGCACGTTCGGCGACACCGCGGTCTGCCTCGGCGCACTCGACCTGCACGTCGACCTCGCCTACCACCCCGAGGAACGCTACTGGCCGTTCCAGTGGGCGGAGACCGGGCTCTACGTCGCGGCCAGCGCGCTGCTGGCGGCCTTCGGCCTCTGGCGCGTCCGACGCCGGCTGAACTGACGCGCGCGTCAGCGGCCCTCGTCGAGCACCAGCACGACGTGCTCGTCCTCCGTGCCGGCACGGCGGAAGCCGCTCTTCTCCAGCAGCCGCACCGAGGCCGTGTTCCCCTCGTGCGGATCGGCGTACAGCGGGCGCGTGGTCTCCCTTTCGAGGAAGAGGGCCAGCGCCCGCGTGCCGATGCCCCGGCCCCAGAACTCGCGGCCCAGCCAGTACCCGATGAAACGCCGACCGTCCCCCTCCGTCCACGCCACCAGGTTCCCCGCCAGCACCCCGTCGACGGTGACGGCCTGCACGAGGTTGTCCGGGTCCCCGAGGACCCGCTCCTTCCAGTGCGTCATGAACCGCTCCCGCTCGCGGGGCTCGAAACGGGACCGGCGCGCGGCCTCCGGATCCTGCTCCTGCGCGTGGAAGACCTCCAGGTCGGCCACCTCGACGTCCCGCAACCGCACCGTGTCATCGCTCATGCCGGCGCAGTCTGCCAGCCCCCACTGACAGCCGGCCCGCCGCGCAGGACCGCCCGCACCCTGGCCAGACCGCGTATGGCGACCTCAGCCCGGTGCGCGTACTCCTCGGCACGGTCCCCTTCGCCTATGCCGGCGCAGCCACGACAGACGCCCGCCTGGCGCGTCGGCCCCCCGCAGGCATCGCACTCCCGCAGTCGCGGCACGGCAGGGCGCGCCGGGCGCGCCGGGGGCAGCTTCCGCACCAACCGGTCACGCAGGAGACCGGCCGCCGAGTGCACCCGCTCGGGCAGGCCGTCGAGCAGCGCCGGAACCAACTCCCGTTCGCCGTACCCACGCTCCAACCACGGCTCGACCAACGGCGCGAGCGCCCGCGCCTCCGCCACGCCGAGCCGCAACCGCGGCTCCCGCCGCACCACCCGGAGCAGCGTCGCGACGACCCCGTCGCAAGGCTCCGGCACTGGCTCGGGGAGGGTGGGTACTTTCTCTCGGTTCTTTGGTCTTTTACCCACCGGCGGATCAACACCTGGCCCACCGGAAACCGGACGGGTGTTACCCGGTGCCGCCTGCGGCGACTGCGGGCTGTCGTAGACGTGCGCCACGCTGACGATCGTCCCGTCGTCCCGGCGCACGCGGTCAACCCGGTAGTAACCGAAACGAGTTAGCTCGCGCAGCGCCCTGGCGACGGCGCCCCGCCCCTGCGGACTGGTGTCGGCCAACCGCCGACCGTCCTCCGACCAGCCATCCGGCCGGGAGAGCAGGTCGACGAGGATCCCCCGCGCGGTGTAGGACAACCGCCGGTCCTGGAGGAGAGCGTTGGGAAGGGCCGCGAATCCGCTCGCGCGGCGGCTACGATGAATCTGCATGAGGAGTTGGTGTCCTTGTGCCGGGCCCCGGGGTGTTGGCGCACCGCCGGGGTCAACTTTTGTCTGTTGATCGCCTTGATCGCGACAGAACGTATCACGCCCACCACGCACCGCAGCGCGCCCCGGCTTCACGCCTGAGGAAGCCCGTACACCGGGGTGTTGAGCACCGCGCCGATCTGCCGGATGCACTGCCGCTTGATGAGGAACCGCAGACAGTCGTGCACCCGCGCGGTCGTGAGCCCCGTGCCGGCCGCGATCTCCTCCACGCCGTACCGGGCCTCACCACTCTCGGCCAACGCGGGCGCGAGCAGCACGGCGACAGCCCAGACGTCCTCCGTGACCGTGAGCCGTGACCGCCACGACTCCAACAACTCCTGTGCGGACGTGGACGGTTGTTCGAGACTCTTCCGTTGCCGAGGCAGCCGCTCCAACGAGTCCACCAGCCGCGACATGTTTCGTGCCACGTCCTGGATCGCGGCAACGCCTTCCCACCGCGCCCGGTTGGCCTCCTCCTGCGCCTCGGCCAACCGTCTGTCGGAGCGCACGTTCAACTCCTCCAGGCGCACGATGACGTCAGCGACCTGCTGCGGCATCGCGTAGGCCGTGACCGGCTGCGCCTCGGCCTTCTCCAACGAGTACGAACCCTCACGTTGAACGGTGACGACCACCTCGCTGACCCACGCCTTGAAGGGGCGGGCCTCGGGCTTGGTGCTTCCGTTGACGAGCGCGACCAGGCCCTGCAAGTTCACCATGCGCATGGACTTCTTGAGCCCGTGACCTGCGATTTTGCGCGAAGTGCCTACTCCGTAGACGCTCCTCGCGAGATCGTCCAGCTGGGCGGTGTGCTCCATGGCAACGTGATGCAGGACGGCTTGCCGAGTGTTCACGTATCCCAGGCCACTGGCCAGATCCACGGCCGGGAACCAGTGCGTACCGTCTGGCAGCGTCAATCGCCGGACTCGCATGCCAGTCGCCGTGTGGACGAAGTCGTTGATGTCGATCGCGTCCGCTGGGCGGTGTTGCTGAATGTTCCGTCTATCCACGAGACGGACAGTAGACGGATGATCAGCCCCAAACGCACCCAATCAGCGCAAGTTCACCCGTTCGAGCTCGCTGGTACTCCTGAGCGATTGATCGAGCGCCTGCTCTCACCACCTGCCCTTCAGGACGGCGTTGGCCTCGCTCTGCGCGTTGAGCTCGCGGACGCGTTGCCGCAGGCGTTGCAGCGTCGGGCTGTCCTGGCCCTGTTCCTGCCCCTGCTCCTGGCTCTGCTGTGGTGCGTCAGTCGTTCCGTCTCCATCGGCGTTCTGCTGCGCGCTCATGTCTATTCAATCTCTTCCAACTCAGCCCAAATCGTCCGGCCGACGCCGCGCTGATCCGTGAACCCCCAGACACTGGCCCGCGTCGCGACGACAAGCGGGCCGCGACCATGCGTCCACGGCGGTTGACGGAAATCGCCGCGTGCGTCGCGTACTTCGATGCGTAGTGCCCCCACTAGACCCGGCTGCCGAAGCCGAAGCTGGAATCCGCGGCCCACCCCCGGGCCGGAGAAAACGGCATAGGCGGCCAGCTCATCAGCCATCGCCCCGGCCACAGCGCTAAGCGGGCTCTCGGGCGAATGACCCCACATACCAAGTTGATGAATTACGAGTCGATGTGCGAGGCGCACAGACCGGCGCGTGGGAGCAAACTGCTGCACGTAAGTGCGCGGTTGAGGCGGAATTTCTGCGGTCATGCCCCTACGGTCCTCATACCCACTTATCGTGGCCAGCACTACATCCGGTACGCACGGTCCGGGTACGACCACGGGTCGTCACCTGTCAGCAGAGAAATGTGGTGGCATGGCCGAGGCAGAAGCACAGTCGCAAGAAGCACAGTCACAGTCGCAGGATCCCGAGGCGGAACTGCCCGAGGACAACGACGGCGCCCGCGACTTCATCCGCGCCGTGGGAAAGCTCTTCAAACGGGCGCGCGAACGCGCCGGCCTCAGCCAGCAGGAGGCGGCCGACCGCCTCAACTACGGTGTGGACATGGTGGGTTCGGTGGAGAGCGGCCGCCGCGTCGCCTCCCCGGAAATGCTGCTGGCGGCCGACAAGCTCTTCGGCACCGGCGGCCTGCTGACCGCCGTCATCGACGACCTGGAAAAGGCCCGCACCAAGGCCAGGACCCGACACCCGGCCTGGTTCCGCGTGTTCGCGCGGCTCGAAGGCAAGGCCGTGGAAATCCACGAGTACAGCACGATGGTGATTCCCGGGCTACTCCAGACCGAGTCGTACGCTCGCGCGCTGTACGGGGTCCGGCAGCCGCCATTCTCGAAGGAGACGATCGACACCCGCGTCGCCGATCGCCTGGAACGTCAGAAGATCCTGCACAACTGGCCGCCGCCGAAGGCGAGCTTCGTCATCGAGGAGTCGGTGCTGCGTCGCCAGATCGGCGGCCGTGAGGTACACCGCGGACAGCTCCTCAATCTTCTCCGGGCGGCGGAACTCCCCGGCACCGAGCTCCAGATCATGCGCACCGATCAGCCAGAACACCCGGGATTGACCGGCCCCTTCACGCTGCTCACGCCCAAGGGCAAGTCCCAGCTGGTCTACATCGAATCCCATGGACAGAACCGCCTGATCACCGACGCGGAACAGGTACGTCTGATGGCGGCCCGATATGGAAGTATCCGAGCACAGGCTCTCAACTTCCGGGAGTCCACGGAGCTGATCGAGAAGCTGTTGGGAGAACTATGAGCAACGAGACACCCGAGCTCGCCTGGTTCAGGTCCAGCTACAGCGACAACGAGGGCGGTCAGTGCGTCGAGGTCGCCGTCGAGTGGCACAGGTCCAGCCACAGCACCAACGAGGGCGGCGCCTGCGTCGAGGTGGCGACGTGCGCCGACGCCGTGCACGTTCGCGACTCCAAGCTGACGGACGGCCCACGGTTCCACACCTCCCCCGCCGCCTGGTCGGCCTTCCTCACCCACGCCAGGACGACTACCCACTGAAACCGGGGCCCTCGCCGTACGGCGAGGGCCCCGACCCGTACTACCCGGGCGTGTACGTACTCCTGTCAGGCGCAGAGCGCAGCCTCAGGCGCTGGCCTGCTCGGTGACCGCGTTGACGGCCCCGGCGGCGACGTCCGGTTCGTCGACGTAGACGTAGTGGCCGCTGTTCTCGGCGGTGACGAGCTCGCTGTCGCTGGACAGCGCCAGCCACTGCTCCTGGCCGACGGCCCAGTCCTCGTCCAGCCCCGGCCCGTACTCGGGGACCTCGGCGAACTGGGCCAGGCCCCGTCGGACGACCTGGACCGGTATGTCGCCGGCGGAGCCGACCTCGCCGTCGGCCATGACGAGCTGTTCCGGGTTCTGTCCCTCGAAGATGGCGAGGGTCTGGGCGCGCAGCTCGGCGGCCGGGCCGGTGGCGGTCTCGGGGATCCGGTTCGTCAGGTCGGCGACCTGGGTGGGCGGGGTGGCGTCCAGCAGCACCAGACCCGCGACCCGGTCCTGGTGCTCGGGCGCGTAGCGGGCCGCGATCAGGCCGCCCATGGAGTGGCCGGCCAGCACCGCGCCCTCGTCCCCGGCGACCGCGTCGAGGACGCCGTCCAGGACCTCACTCGTGTCCTCGTAGTCCTGCGGCCCGGCGGGCTGGTCGCTGGCGCCCGCGCCCAGGCGGTCGTAGGAGCAGACCCGGCCGTCGGCGCTCAGCAGCTCCTGGAAGTCGGCCATGGCGGTGAGGTCGTCGCCGCCGCCGTGCAGCAGGACGACGGTTGGCCGGCCCTCGACCGGGGTGCCGGAGCAGGAGACGTTCACCGAGTACTCCCCGACCGTGATCGTCCCGGTGCCGGTGAACAGATCCGCGTCGGCGTCCCCGGCGGGGGCCTCGGTGGTCGCTTCCGTCTCCGGGGTCGACTCCGTCTCCGCGTCGTTGCAACCGACGAGCCCCACACCGGCCAGGGCGGTGCACAGTGCGATCGCGGCGGCCGTTCCGAACTTCCTGCGGGCCATGGGGCTTTCCTCCAACACGTCGTGCTTCGACATCGGGTCACCGTGGTGTGACCTGGAAGAAGTTAGAGAAGTCCGCCACACCAGCCCATGGCCCTGTGACCCGTGTTCACAGGGGGGTTGGGTACACCCCGGCGTCGGTGTCTGCGGCCAGTGCCCGGAGTCCGGTTGATCGACAGGCTTGAGGCAGTCGATCGGACCCACGTCCAACGCCCAAGGAGAAACGTCATGATGCGCCGTCGCCTCACCGCCGCCGTCCTGTTCGCCGCCACAGTGGTGGGGGTGACGGCCCCCGTCGCCGCCGCCGGTGGGCGGGACACCGACGCCGTGCAGCAGCAGCTGGACCGGCTCGTGGAGGAGGACGGCGTGCCGGGCGCGTTGGCGTTCGCCGGGGACCGCACCCACACCGCCGGCACGGCGGAGGCCGGGAGCGGCCGGGAGATGGTCGGCTCGGACGGCAGCGTGCGGATCGCGAGCAACACCAAGTCGTTCACGTCGGTCGCGGTGATGCGGCTCGTCACCGAGGGGCGGTTGGGGCTCAACGAGCGGGCCGGCCGGCACGTGCCGCTGCTGGCGAACAGCGCGGTGACGGTGCGGCAGTTGCTGTCCCAGACCAGCGGACTGCCGGAGTACGTCGGCCTGATGGACTGGACGGACCTCGACGTCACCGACGAGGAACTCCTCACCCTGGCGCTCTCCCAGGAGCCGCTGTTCGAGCCGGGCACGGACTGGGCGTACACGAACACCAACTACCTCGTCCTCGGCATGGTCATCGAGGCCGTCACGGGCGACGACTTCCGCGCCTACGTCGAGGACACGATCATCACCCCGCTCGGCCTCCAGCACACCTACTGGCCGGAGCGCGGCGAGTTCGGCCTGCGCGGCGAGCACGCCCACAACTACGGCGTCAGCCCGGCCGATCCGGCGGCCGGCGTCACCGACCTCACCGAACTGCCGGGGCACCTGTTCGGCGCCGCCGGGGGCCTGGTCTCCACCCCGGAGGAGCTGAACACCTTCTGGGAGGCGCTGTTCGGCGGCGAGCTGCTGCCGCGCTGGGCGGTGTGGCTGATGACCCACGACGTCTCGGCGGTCGGCGGCGACGGCGTCTTCCCGGCCGGCACCCGCTACGGCTACGGCGTCGCCAGCTTCCCGCTGAGCTGCGGCGGCCGGTACTACGGCCACGGCGGCGACCTGCCGGGCGACACGGTGCTCGGCGGCTGGGCGCCCGGCCGGGGCGACGACCGCACGGTCACCGCGTACACCACCACCATGGCCGTGCCGGGCCACACCCGCACCCACCTCCAGGAGACCGTCGACGCCGCCCTCTGCGCCGACGGCCGCCGCTGACCCCCCGGCAGGTCGTCGGCTCAGTCGAGGCAGAACTCGTTGCCCTCCGGGTCGGTCATCACCACATGCCCGCCGGCGAGCGGCGGCGCGGGCTCGTGGCGTTCGACACGAGTGGCGCCGTGGGCGACGAGCCGCTCGGCCGCCGCCTCCAGGGCCGCCATCCGCGCGTCGCCGGTGAGCCCGGGGGCGGCTCGCACATCGAGGTGCACGCGGTTCTTGGCCAGCTTGCCCTCCGGCACACGCTGGAAGAACAGCCGTGGCCCGGCGCCGTCCGGGTCGACCACCGCCGAGCGGTCGTTGCGGCGCTCGGGCGGCACGCCCAGCGCGTCCAGGGCCTGGTCCCACGAGTCGAAGCCGGCGGGCGGGTCCTGCAGCCGGTAGCCGAGGGCCAGCGCCCAGAAGTCGGCCAGCGCGGCCGGGTCGGCGCAGTCGAACGTGATCTGGATGTCGTGGGCCATATCAGTTCCCCCTCCCAGGGGTGTGGAGGTAGAGGTCGCGGAGCAGGCACACCTCGGAGAGGTGGTGGATGACCTCGCGGTTGATGTGCAGCACCAGCTCCGCCAACGGTCGTTCGGCGTACGGGCCTTCCGCGGCGCCGCAGCGGTGGGCCAGTCCCTCCTCGCCGAGGGCCGCCACGCCCGCCTGCCAGCTGGCGTACTCGGCGTCCAGCTGGGCCAGCGCCTCGGCGGCGGTCGGCGCGTAGGCGAACGACTGGTAGTCGGTGGCGGCGCGGCCGAAGTGGGCGGCGTTGCGCATCGCGAGGACGCCGACGATCACATGGCCGAGCCGCCAGGAGATGGTGGTGAAGGGTGGTGGGCTGGGCTCGGGCATCGCGAAGTCGATGGTCATGGTGCCGGAGCCGGCCCGCACCGGAGCGCTGCCGGGCGCGCCGCGCGGGCGCACGTTCCAGCAGTCGGGCACCGGCTCCCAGAAGTACTCGTCGTCGGTGAGCCCGTCGAGGCGTTCGCGCAGCTGGCTCGTCCAGTGGTGGTCGAGCTGCGCCCGGAGCAGGGGGTTCCAGGTCCGGTCCCAGGTCTGGTCGGTCATGGCGCCAGCCTCCCGCATATCGCGGACAGCTTCGTTCCGTGATTCGCCGCGTTTCGTGGCACGATGACCCGATGACCGTGGAAGGGACCACCGAACGGGTGTTGCGGCTGCTGGCCCTGCTGCAGCGCCGGGCGTCGTGGACGGCCGCCGAGCTCGCGGCCGAGCTGGGGGTCACGGACCGTTCGGTGCGTCGCGACGTGGAGCGGCTGCGGGCGCTCGGCTACCCGGTGCACGCCCTCCCCGGCGTCGGCGGCGGCTACCGGCTCGGCGCGGGCACCCGACTGCCGCCGCTGCTCCTCGACGACGAGGAGGCGATCGCGACGGCGGTGTCGCTGCGACTGGCGTCGGGCGGCACGGTCGCCGGGGCGGGCGAGGCGGCGCTGCGGGCGCTCGCCAAGCTCGACCAGGTGATGCCGCCCCGGCTGCGCGCCGAGGTGCGGGCGGTGCACGGCGCCACCGAGACCCTGGTCGGCCCCGGGGTCGAGATCGACGCCGAGGTGCTGGTGACGCTCGCCCGCGCCTGCCGCGACGCCGTCCGGGTGCGGTTCGGGTACGCCGGCCGGCACGGCGGGGAGCACGAGCGCACGGTCGAGCCGGTGCGGATGGTCACCACCGGGCGCCGCTGGTACCTGATGGCCTGGGACGTCGACCGCGCCGACTGGCGCACCTTCCGGCTCGACCGGATGGGCGAGGTGACGGCGACGGACTGGCGCTTCAGGCCCCGGGAGCACCCGGACCCGGTCGCCTACGTGCGGCGGTCGGTGACCGAGTCGCCGTACCGGCACCTGGCCCGGGTCCGGCTGCGCGCCCCGGTCGAGCGGGTGCGGGATCTGGTGCCGCCCCAGGTGGGACGGGTCGAGGAGGACGACCGCGACGGGTGGTGCCTGCTGGTCGTCGGCGGCGACGACCTGAACTGGCTCGCCGGACGGGTGGCCATGCTGGGCCTGGCCGCCGAGATCGTGGACCCG
Organism: Streptomyces millisiae; assembly: GCF_031845425.1. NCBI lineage: Bacteria > Bacillati > Actinomycetota > Actinomycetes > Kitasatosporales > Streptomycetaceae > Streptomyces > Streptomyces millisiae. Next base: position 64,802 of record NZ_JAVREM010000021.1, on the reverse strand, counting down.
CCTGAGCTACGCGAGGCCGCCGCCCGGCTCGCCCGCCGCCTCACGTCGATGGCGAAACCGGCGGACTGACCCACCTGGTGGCTCAGAGGACGAACGGCTCCGCCCCCGAGGACCTCAACGCCTGGAAGCCGCGCCCTGCAGCATCGCGAGGTGGTGTGGGTTGTGGCTCGCGGTGCCAGTCCTTGCCTCAGAGCCGCCGTGCGGTGCGGTGCGTGATCGCGAACCGCTAGATCGAGCGTCCGTGCCGGGCGGCCACCAGCAGGTCCACCAGCAGGTCCACGTTCGTCGAGGGGTTCATGCTCGACACGCTCGGCCCTGTTCGTCGCAGTTCCACCGCGCGCTGCCGTGCCTGCTCGAACCGCCCTCGAAGCGCGTCGAAGTCGAAGTCCTTGCGCTCGACCGCGTACCCGCAGGTTTCCAACGCCGCTAGCACCCGCTGCATCTCCTCGGAGCTGTGGTAGTTGGAAACGGTCTTGAAGTGCAGCAACAGCCAGAGCTCGAAACAGGGATTGGACAGCGCGACACTGATCCCGTGCTCCCGGGCGAGCCGGATGGCTGACGGCAACGACGGATGAGCCACGGGCGCTTCGACGTCCATCACGCACCAGACCTCGTCATACGCCGTGTAGCGATCGGCGGCCGACCTCGGGGCCCTTTCCTTGTGATCAATCGCGGCACGCACCAGGGATTTCGGCTCCCTGTGTTCTCGGCCGATCTCCACGGAGACGGGCAGCGCCCGTAGTTCGCTCTTCAGACTCTTGAAGTACCGCTTCTCCGTACACTCGCCTTCGCAGTAGATCAGGAATCTACGCTGCTCCTGACGAGAACTCTTCCGTCGGTCCAGCGACCTCTTCCCTCTGCCCCGCCCCACGAGTACTCCTGTCTCGCCTCGCCTCGGCCACGCCACGCAACATGTCGTCGTCCAGGAAGGGCACTGCCCCGTATCGCCCCTCCAGGTACCGCTTCTCCAGGTTCTCGATTCCGTCCCGAACGTGGAACTCCGTCAACGGGAACAGGCGAGTCGAGAGGCTTCTCGGATCCTTCTCCGTGAACCACACCTGGTCGCGGAAGAGTTCGGTGCGCGCGCTCCTGCCCAGCAAGCTCGCCTCGTGCGTGCTGAAGACGAGTTGAGCCCCCAGAGGGTTGGTCTCGGGACGTTGGAAAATGCCGACCAACGCGTCCGTCAGATAGGGATGCAGCCTCGCGTCGAGTTCGTCCACCACGAGCACGGCTCCACTGGTCAGGGTTGTCACCACCGGACCGACGAGACCGATCCAGGTCCGCGTGCCGCTTGACTCATCCGCGAGCCCGAGTGCGAACTTCCCCTCGTCCGTCTGGTGTTCGACCCGCACATCCTGCGAGCCATCACGCTTGATCTGAACTTTGTCACCAAGCGTCTGCCGCACGAGCTGCGTGAAACGCTGGTGCATCTCTTCCGCGGCCTCGTCAGGCTCGGAGATCTCCAGACCGGCGACTCCCAGATCCGCGAAGCGCAGCAGGTCCATCACCAACGTCGCGTACGACTGGTGGGAGGACTCCGTGTAGAGGTGCACCGTGTGCTGAAGACGGTCCGCGAAGTCCAGGTCCGTGGCAGGGAGCAGGCCATACCGGAACCATCCGTAAATCCGCCGCAGTTGTTCGTGCCCCTGGGCGGCGGCGACAGAGAGATAGAGGCTGTTCGGTCGCAGCAGTTGGGCGATCATCGTGCGGCGCCCGGTGAGCCATCGGCTGAACTTCAGGTCCGGCTCCCCGGACTTCCGCTCGTACAGGCGGCGCGCCCTACCCTCCGGGTAGTAGTACAGCCACTCTTCGAGCACCTGTTCATCGTCCACGGCGAACCCGAACTCGTAGCGGACGTCGTCGACCACGAACTCGATCACGAACTCACTGGGGACCACCGAGGCGCCGGCGCGCAGTTTGAAGGGGCGCCTTGGAATCCCCCCGGACGGGTCCCAGTGTCGGAACGACGAGAGCACGGCATCGCGCATCCAGGTGATCGCGTCGATCACGTTCGACTTGCCGGAGGCGTTGGTGCCATAGATCGCAGCGGTGGGAACGACCCGATGGTCACTGCGTGGGACGGACCTTTCGGCACGCTCCGGGTGACGGTCCGAGGCGACAAGGGAGAGTTCCTGTTCGTCCCTGAGCGATGCGTGGTTGGTCACCTGGAACCGCAGCAGCATGGCAGCCCCTCTCCTGCGCGTGATCATGCCGTTTAGCTAGCGTTTCCGTCAGGACTTGACGATACAAGCCCTGTACGGCATCGGCTAGCGCATGTTCACCCTCAGGGATGAGGCCGTCAGAGGACGAACGGCTCGGCGTTCTCCTGGTCGGAGACGAGCGCGCGGCCGGCGTCCTGCCAGGCGTGCAGGCCGCCGGCGACGTTGGCGACGGCGATGCCCTGCTGGGCGAGGTAGGCGGCGACCTGGGCGGAGCGGCCGCCGACCTTGCAGACGACGTACAGCGTCTCGTCGCCCGCGGCCTCCTTGATCTCCGGGAGGCGCTCGACGACCTGGCCGATCGGGATGTGCAGGGCGCCCGCCGCGTGGCCCGCGGCCCACTCCTCCGGCTCGCGGACGTCGAGCAGCGGCGCGTCGGCCGGCACGGCGGTCGGGGGGACGTTCTGCACGGGTGCGAAGCTCATGGGCCCGAGACTACTCGCCGCTGCCCGCGGGTCCGGTCCGGAGCCGTCAGGCGGACTCGCGCAGCCGGGCCAGCTCGGCCTCGCGTTCGACGACGCGCTGCCGGAGGCCCTCGGCGATCTCGGCCAGCATGCCGTCGGGGTCGTCGCCGGCCATCCGCAGCATCGAGCCGACCGCGCTGTCCTCCAGCGCGGCGGCGGCGTCGGCCAGCAGGTCCTTGCGCTGGGCCAGCCACTCCAGGCGGGCGTACAGCTCCTCCTGCCGCTCCCACGCCGGCTCCTCGCCGCGCGGACCGCGGTCCCACTCGTCGGCGAGCTCGCGCAGCGCGTCCTCGTCGCCGCGCGCGTACGCCTGGTTGACGCGGGAGACGAAGACGTCGCGGCGGTCGCGCTCGTTCTGGTCGACGGCCAGGTCGGGGTGGCACTTGCGGACCAGCTCGCGGTAGAGCTTGCGGGCCTCGTCGGAGGGGCGGACCCGGGGCGGCTGCTGGACGGGCTGCTGGGTGAGCATCGCGTAGGCCTCCTGGCTGAAGCCCTCGCTGTCGAGCCAGCCCTGGAAGAGCTCCGCGACCTGCGGCATCGGCATGATCGCGGCGCGCGCCTCGCGAGCGCGGCGCTCGTCCTCCGGGTCGCCGGTGCGCGCGGCGACGGCCTCGGCGATCTGCGCGTCGAGCTCTTCGAGGCGGCTGTAGTAGGGGCCGAGGCGCTGCTCGTGGAGGCGGGAGAAGTTCTCCACCTCGATGCGGAAGGTCTCCACCGCGATCTCGAACTCGATCAGCGCGCCCTCGGCGGCCCGCACGGCCGCTTCGAGCCGCGCCGTCGCCGCCGCCTCGTCCGCCGCCGCCTCGTCCGTGCTCGTCGGGTCCGTGGTCGTCGGGTCCGTCGTGTCATCCGCCACGCCCACACCCTATCGGCGTGGCGCGGCCGGGGGGTCGGCCGTCAGCCGGAGGCGGGGGGAGTCAGCTGCTCCTGGCTGGGGCACTCGCTGACGTCCTCCTCGCGGAGGTGGGTCTCGGCCCACCTGGTCAGCTCCAGCAGGGCGGGCCGCAGCTCCTGGCCGGACGGGGTGAGCCGGTAGGTGACGCGCAGCGGGGGGCCCTCCTGGACCTCGCGGGTGAGCAGGCCCATGGCGACGAGCTCGCTGAGCCGGTCGGAGAGCATCCGCTCGCTGATGCCGGGGACGGCGCGCCTGAGGTCCGTGAAGTGTCCGGGGCCGCCCATCAGGGCCGCGATCAGCACGCCCGTCCAGCGCTTGCCCAGCAGGTTGAAGACGCGCTGCACCGCCGTGTCCGGCTCGGTGCACCTCGATCGCTCGCCGCCCGGTCCCGCCCGTCCTGTCAGTTCGCCCACTTCGCCCCGCCGCTCCACCATGTGTCCACCTTACCGGAACTTCGGCAGCCGCTGCAGAAAAGTAAGCTGCTGTGGTACTAATAGTTGCGTACTGCTTCGCAGCACTCTCATCAAAGCTAACCCCGGAGGGACCCCATGGCCACGCTCCTGCACATCGACTCGTCGATCAACGGCGAGAACTCGGTCTCGCGCGCCGTCACCAAGAGCTTCCGCGAGGCGTGGGAGGAACAGCACCCCGAGGGCACCGTGATCTACCGGGACCTGGCCGCGAACCCGATTCCGCACATCGACGGCGCCGCCTACCACACCCAGTACGTGCCGATCCCGGACCGCACCCCCGAGCAGCTCGCCGCGTTCGCGCTGCGCGAGGAGCTCGCCGGCGAGCTGGAGGCGGCCGACGCCGTCCTCCTCGGCGCGCCGCTCTACAACTACTCGATCCCGTCCAGCCTCAAGGCGTGGATCGACCACGTGATCATCATGGAGCGCACGGCCGGCGAGAACTCCACCATCGCCGGCAAGCCGGTCACCGTCGTCTCCAGCCGCGGCGGCTCCTACGCCCCCGGCACCCCCATGGAGGGCAACGACTACGCCCAGAGCTACCTGGAGTGGCTGCTCGGCGGCGCGCTCAAGCTGGACGTGAGCTTCATCGTGCCCGAGCTGACCCTGGCGCCGATCGTGCCGGCGATGGCCCCGCTGCTGGAGAAGTCCAAGGAGTCCGCGGCCAGGGCGCACGAGGACGCGCGCGCCAAGGCCAAGACGCTGGCCACCCAGCTGGCGGCCTGAGGCCGAGAGCCGACCGACCGCTATTCCCGCTCGTCCCGCTATTCGGCGCGGGCCCCGGCAGCCGCACCGGCCAGCGCCGGCCGCCCAGCCGCTGCCGCACCCCGCGCACCAGCCGGCCCGCCGTGAACGTGGCCCCGTGGACGAACCGCATCGAAGGGCCGAACGACGGCGCCGTCAGCAGCCCCGCGAAGAACAGCCCGGGACGCGACGACTCGAACCCGCCGCTCAACTCGGGCGCCCGGGTGCCGCGCACCGTGCGCAGCGCCTCCCGCACCGCCGGGTCCAGGATGTGCAGCCGCCGCAGGTCGGGCACGAAACCGGTGGCGGCGATCACATGCCCGGCCTCCACCGTCTCCGCTCCCCCCTCCCGGGTGGCCAGCTCGATCACCACCGTCCCGACGTCCGTCCCCTCGGCCCGCAGCAGTTCGCGGCCGAGCCGCACCGGGACGACGCCCTCGAGACGCTCCCGCAGCCACCACGCGCCGGCCGGGCCGAGCGCGGTCGCCGCGATGTGCGCCCTGGTGCCGGCCGGCAGCCGGCGCACCGCGCCCGGCAGCTCCGACCACACCCAGCTCGACCAGCCCGTGCCGAGGCCGCTGTGCGGGGCGCGCAGCCGGGCGAGCGGGCCACGGCGCAACGGCAGCGGCGTGGTGTTCCAGCGGACCGCGCCCGCCCTGGCCACCACCGTCGGGCGGGCCCCCTGCTCGGCCAGCAGCGCCGCCGTCTCCAGCGCGGCCTGGCCGGCGCCGACCACCGTCACGTCGGCGTCCTTGAACCTGGACAGGTCGCGGTGGTCGCTGCTGTGCGACGCCAGGCCGACCGGCAGCTCGCGCAGCGCCTCCGGCAGGTGGACGAACGGCATCACGCCCACGGCCATCGCCACCGTGCGGGTCAGCAGCGTCGCGCCGTCCGCCGTCTCCACCCGGTAGCCGTCGCCGTGCGGCGCGACGACCGTCACCGTGCGGTCCTCGACGGGCACCGGCAGCCGGTCCGCGAACCACAGGCCGTAGCGGGTGAAGGTGCCGATCGGCAGCGGGCACGCGTGCTCGGCACGCAACCCGCGCTCGGCGCAGTAGGCGGCGAGCGTGTCGCTGCCGACCGGCTCGGAGAGGTCGGAGGCCCAGGGCTCGGACTTCAGGTACATGCCGTCGGGCATGTGGTCGCGCCAGGAGGCCATCGGGCGGCCGAGCACCCGCAGGTCGAGGCCAGCGGCCGCGGCGTGCGCCGCGACCGAGAGCCCGTAGGGGCCGGCGCCCACCACTACCAGGTCGTGCATCGTGCGTTCTCCTTCTCCGCTGAGGGGGTGGGGATGCGGCGCGAGCGGCTGGCCGCCCGGCCGAGCAGGGCGCGCGTCATGGCGAGGAACGGCGCCGGGTCGTCGGCCGCGAACCACGCCCACTCGACCTCCCGGCCGCCGCTGCCCGGCCACCACGCCCTGCGGTCCGCGAACGAGGCGAGCGCCCCGTAGTTCTCGACCACGAACGTCCGGCCCGCGCGGGGGAGCGGCGGCCCGGGCGCGGCCCGGCCGGTGAGGTCCAGGTGCAGCGCGCGGACCGGGTCGAGTCCGGTGGCACGGTCGGTGAACAGCCGGAACTGGGCGCCGGGGCGCGGATTGAAGTCCAGCAGGTGGTAGCCGCCGGTGACGGCGTCCCGCCGCACGTCCAGGTCGAGCACCCCGTGGTAGCCGACCGCCTCGGCGAGGCCGAGGCCCAGCGCGGCCACCGTCGGGTTCGGCAGCCAGCTGCCCACGGCCGTCAGGCCGGCGCGCGGCGGCCAGGCCAGGTCCTTGTGCCCGGTGCCGGCGAACAGCGGGCGGCCGCCGGCGGCGAAACAGCCGTGGAAGAACCAGTCCGTGCCGGGGCCGCCGGGGGGCAGCCGGCGCTGGAGCAGCAGCGCGCTGCCGGCCAGCGGGCTCGACTCGTACAGCCGGGCGGCCCGCTCCGGGCTCGTCACCAGCGTGACGCTGCGCAGCCCGGCGTCGCGCGGCAGCAGCCAGGGGCGGCTCCACTTCGCCACCACGGGCAGCCCCAGCTCGCGCGCCGCCGCGGCCGCCTCGGCGGCGTCGCCGGGGACGACGGTCTCCGGGTGCGGGATGCCGGTGGCGGCGCACAACCCGGCCAGCTCCGCCTTGTCGGCGGCCCGCTCGGCCAGCCCCTCGGGCAGCCGGGGGAGCAGGAAGCGGTCGGCCAGCCGGTCCCGGAGCCGGGCGACGGCCAGCGCGCCGGCGTCGTCCATCGGCACCAGCACCGCCGGCCCGCCGATCCTGGCCGCGGCCAGGTCCAGGGCGCGCGCCACGTCGGCGTCCGACCGCGGATCGCCGTCGAAGCGGTGCGCGGCGGCGAGATGGCGGGACCGGGCGAGCGGCACGGTCGGCGACTCGACGAAGGCGTGCGTCTCGACGCCCGCCCGGCCGAGCGACCTGACCGCGCCGAGCGAACCGTGGTGGAACGGATTGCGGTCCAGCCGCAGCAGCAGCGCGGGCACCCGGGTGTCGAGGGGGACGGGCGGCGATGGCATGGGAACCGTTTTTTCACGCGCCGCCACGCGACTACCCCGGACGGGGCCCTGCGCCTCTCTCGTTCGGCCTAGGGGAATGCCTCCTCCCGGCCCATTCGAGAGATCGTGTGCCTAACCGCTCACCCGGTGCCGGTGGTAGTGCCGGGCGGCGCGGGCCCGGTTCCCGCACGACGGCTTGCACCACTCCTGCCGGCCGTGGCCCTTGAGGAAGTACCGGACACAGCGGGGCGCGGTGCAGGCCCGCAGCCGGGCCCGGTCCGGGCCGGCCAGGAAGTCGATCGCCGCGCGGGCGAGGGCGGCGCCGAGCTCCGGCTCGCCGACGACGAACCGCGCGCGCGGCGCGTCGGCCTCCGCCGGCCACTCGAGCCGCGGCACACCGGGCGCACGCGCCGCCCGCTCGTTGAGCAGCGCCACGGCCTCGGCCTCCGGCATCAACCGCCCGACGTCGGCCCGACTCGCCGGCCCCGGCCGCACGGCCCGCGCGAACAACGCCCGCACGGCCCGCCGCAACACGACGACGTCGGCGCGCAGCGCCTCGTCCACCACCGCCACGCCCGCGTCGGCCACCCCGCACCCGGCGACCCAGTCGGCGAACCCACCGACATCCGCCAGGTCGTCGGCGACCCCGCCATGCCCGTCGTGCCGCACGGTGTTGACGAACCCAAGCACGAGATCTCGCTCCACCCACCCCAGATTAGGCGCTGCGCCCGCGGTGGCTCCCCCCGCCGGCCGCGGCCGGCGGAGGCACCGCCGGTACACACACTGACGCGCGAACCGGGGCCTGCCGGCCACTGGCCGCCGCTGGCACGGGCACAGCCGCGCGCAGCGCACGACCCCGCCGACTCGTCCCGGCGACGCCCGATGCCCGGCCCTCGGCCGACCGCACGGCAGCGCCGCGGCCGAACCCGCCCGAAGGGTCACCGGCTCCTGGCCAACGAATGCGCGAACGCGGCCCGCGCCGCCAGGCGCGTGGCCTCGCCACGCGGGGAAAGTCGCTGGCACGCCCAGGCCCGGGGCCCGCGCGAAGCGCGACGGCCGGCCCTCAGCCGGCGGAGGCGCGGGCGCCAGACACGGCCACGGACCGCGGCGCCCACGCCCGGCACGCAGCCGGTCGGCACGGGCGTGACCCGACCGAACCCGCGCGAGCGCGGTGCGCAGCCGACCGTGGCCAGGTACGACCCGACCGAATCTCGCCGAGGGCGGCACAGCCGGGCCACCGCGCCGGCACGGCCGACCCCGCGCGAAGCGCGCCCCACCCGCCCCCGGGCCGGCGGCTGCCGCGCCGCCGGGCGCGGCAGGGCCCCGTTCGGCCCGCGCCGGCAGGCGCGTGGCTTCGGCGCGCAGGGAAAGTCGCTGGTGTCCGACCCGGCGCGCGGGTATGCGTGGGCGCATGACGGGAAACGACGCGGGAGTGATGGCCGAGACGGCGCGTGCGTGCGAGTGGCGGCTGGCCACGGCGCAAGCCGAAGGGCGGGCGCCGTCGGTGGTGGCGGCCGTGGTGCGGGACGGCCGGGTGGTGTGGGACGGGGGGCGGGGTGAACTGCCGGCAGAGGCCGCGGACGTGCAGTACCGGATCGGGTCGATCAGCAAGACGCTGACCGCCGTGCTGGTGCTGCGGCTGCGCGACGAGGGGCTGCTCGACCTGGGCGACAGGATCGGCGCCCACCTCGACGTGCCGCACGGCGCCGACGCCACCGTGGCGCAGCTGCTCAGCCACACCGGCGGTCTCGCCGCCGAGGGGCGCGGCCCGTGGTGGGAGCGGACGCCGGGCGAGCTGCGGCCGGAGTTGGCGGACGTGTTCGGCGAGCGGCCCCAGAAGCACCCGGCCGGCCGCCGGTACCACTACTCGAACCCCGGCTACGCCCTGCTCGGCGCGCTCGTCGAGCGGCTGCGCGGCCGTCCGTGGGCGGCGGCGCTGCGCGACGAGGTGCTGCTGCCGCTCGGCATGACCCGCACCGGCTACGCGACGAGCGAGCCGTACGCGCGCGGCTGGGCCGTGCACCCGTACGCCGACGCGCGGCAGCCGGAGCCGACCGTGGACACCGGGCGGCTGGCGCCGGCCGGGCAGCTGTGGTCGACCACCGCCGACCTGGCGACGTTCGCCGCCTTCCTGACGGCCGGCGACCCGAACGTGCTGGCCGCCGACACGCTCGCCGAGATGCGCGCCCCGGCGGCCGCGCCCGAACCGCCGGGCTGGGACGGCTCCTACGGCCTCGGCGTGCAGCTGCTGCGCCACGACGGGCGGCTGTTGGCCGGCCACGGCGGCTCGATGCCCGGCTTCGTCGCCTCGCTGTGGACCGTGCCCGAGGAGCGGATCGGCGCCGTCGTCCTCGCCAACGCCACCAGCGGCCCGAACACCCACGGCCTCGCGACCGGGCTGCTCGACGAGGTGCTGCGCAGGGAGCCCACCATCCCCGAGGTCTGGCGCCCCGACCCGGCCCCCGATCCGGAGCTCGTGGCCCTGACCGGCGTCTGGTACTGGGGGACCACCGCCTACGAGCTGCGGCTGCGCGCCGGCCGCGCGCTGTCGCTGGCCCCGGCCGGCTTCGCCAGCCTCCGCTCCTCCGGGTTCAGGCCAGAGCCGGACGGCACCTGGACCGGGCTCGCCGGCTACTTCGCGGGCGAGACGCTGCGGATCGGTCGGGACGAGGCCGGCGCCGTCACCCACCTCGACCTCGGCACGTTCGTGTTCACCCGCTCCCCGTACGACCCGGCGGCGCCGGTGCCGGGCGGCGCGCACCCCGACGGCTGGCGGTGACCGCCCGCCCTCCAGCCCCTACAGCTCCATCTTGAAGCCGAGGTGGGTCGCCTTGAAGCCGAGCCGCTCGTAGAAGCGGTGGGCGTCGAGGCGGGCCACGTCGGACGTCAGCTGCACCAGCGCGCAGCCGCGCCGCCTGGCCTCCTCGACGGCCAGCCGCATCAGCTCGGTGCCGAGGCCGCCGCCCCGCGCGTCGCCCCGCACCCGCACCGCCTCGATCAGGCCACGCGAGGCGCCCTGCCGGGAGAGGCCGTGCAGGACGGCGAGTGTGAAAGTGCCCACGATGCCGGCCGCCGGATCGTCCGCGTCCTCGGCGACGAACACCAACTGGTTCGGGTCCGCCGCAAGCCGCTCGAAAGCGGCCAGATAGGGTCGCTGATCAGCGGGATTCTCGCGCCCCGCGCCAAGCATGTCGTCCGCCAACATGGCCACGATCTCGGGCACATCGGCGGAAGCCGCCTGCCGCATGGTGATATTCATGACCCCCACTCTAGGAAACGGAGGAATGGCGCGAAGACCGCGTTTCAGCCTGGGGGTTGTGTCTCGTCCGTATAACGGTAGGGTCAGTCCCGCATCGAGGCGGTCAGAAGCCGCCCAGTTTATGAGATGCGGGGGCGCGATGGCCGGGTTTCCGGTTAACCACCCGCTCCCGGTGAGCAGGCTGACACGCTGTGCGACCGGGAGTTGATCGAGGCGAGGCAGGGTCATGACCGCGATATCGGCCAACGATGGCGCCACCGCCGCCGGATATGGCAATGAGCCCGGACCGGGCTATGCCGCCGGGCACGCCGCGGCTTCGGCGAGCCACGGACAGGGCCACGGCGCGTACCGCGGCGACTTGGGTGCCGGACAACCGCGTGAGCACGCGGGCGAACACCCCACCGGGTATCCGGGCGCGGTTCCGGACACCTCGGCCGGCGGGTGGACTTCCGGTCATCCCACCCTCGACCCGAGCAGCGACGAGAACCCGCTCGTGAAAGGGCTGCGCAATAACGGGCCTTCCCCCGACGCCGTGGTGATTCGTCGCACACTCGCGGAGATCGAGCCGGTCTCGCACCAGGCCACGTCCTACTTCTACGCGTTGCTGTTCCTGCACAATCCGCAGTTGCGCGACATGTTCCCCGCCGCGATGGACGCCCAACGAGACCGACTGTTCGGTGCGTTGCTCCTCGCCGCGGAACATATCGACGACACCGTCACGTTGACCGACTACCTGTGCAACCTGGGTCGGGGACACCGGAAATACGGCACCCAGTCGGAGCACTATCCACTGGTCGGCGAATGCCTGATGTCCGCGCTCGAGCGCTACGCGCCGCGCAGTTGGGGCCCGGAGGCGGAGGCCGCCTGGGTGCGCGCCTACACGGCCATCTCGCAGATCATGATCGACGCCGCCGCCGAGGACGAACTCCACTCGCCGCCCTGGTGGTACGCCGAGATCGTCAGCCACGAGCGGCGCACCAGCGACGTCGCCGTCGTCACCGTCAGGACCGACCAGCCCTACCCCTACCGCGCCGGCCAGTACGCGAGCGTCGAGACGCCGTGGTGGCCGCGGGTCTGGCGCTACTACTCCTTCGCCTCCTCGCCCCGCCCCGACGGGCTGCTGTCGTTCCACGTCAAGGCGGTGCCGGCGGGCTGGGTCTCGCGCTCCCTGGTGCACCGGGCCAGACGCGGCGACGTCGTCAAACTCGGCCCGCCGGCCGGCTCGATGACGGTGGACCACACCTCGAGCCGCGGTCTGCTGTGCGTCGGCGGCAGCACCGGCATAGCCCCCATCAAGGCCCTGGTCGAGGACGTCGCGCAGCACGGGGTGCGCCGCGAGGTCGAGGTCTTCTTCGGCGCCCAACGGGACGCCGACCTCTATGACCTCGACTCCTTCCTGGAGTTGGAGCGCCGGCTGCCCTGGCTGTCGGTCAGACCGGTCGTCGCGCAGTACGCGACCCGCGGATTCGCCGGACAACTCCCCGACGCCGTCAAGGAGTTCGGCCCCTGGGGGAATTTCGACGGCTATCTGTCGGGCCCGCCCCAGATGATCCGCAAGAGCGTGGACGCGCTCGTCTCCGCCGGCATGCCGGCGGACCGGATCAGACACGACTTCCTCGGGACCCTGGTGACATCCGGGAAGTAAGTGATTGAGTAGCGCGGACCAAGTGACGTACCGGGATTCAGGCATGCCAGAACGAACAGGACCACAGGGCACGGGACCCGCGCCGCACGGGGCACTGCGGCCCGTGACCGCCCTGCCGCCGCGCGCCGGCCGGCCGGGCAGCGACGGCGAACACGTGCTGCAACGTCAACTCGGCAGCGAGGAGCGGGCCGACCGCTTCTACCAGGACCAGGTGCTCGACCACCTCAACGACCGGATGCGGGAGTTCGTCGGCCGCCAGGAGATGTTCTTCCTGGCGACCTCCGACCGCCACGGCGAGTGCGACAACAGCTTCCGGGCCGGCCCGGCCGGGTTCCTGCGGGTCCTCGACCCCAAGTCCCTGGTCTACCCCGAGTACCGGGGGAACGGCGTGCACGCCTCGCTCGGCAACATCTCGGAGAACCCCCACGCCGGGCTGCTGCTCATCGACTTCGAACGGGCCCGCATCGGCCTGCACATCAACGGCCGCGCCCGGATCGTCCCCGACCACGACCTGCGCGCCCTCCACCCCGACCTGCCCACCGACACCGCCCCCGGCCGGCGCACCGAACTGTGGGTGCGCATCGACGTCGAGGAGGCGTACATCCACTGCGCCAAGCACATACCCCGGCTCGTCACGCCGCCCAAGGACACCGAGCGCGCCTGGGGCACGGACGACTACCGGCGCAAGGGCGGCGACTTCTTCGGCGCCGCCAGGGACGCACAGGTGCGCCGCGCCCAGGAGCTGGGCGGCCGACCGGTACCGCACGCCCTGCCGCCCGGGCCCTCCGCGCTGCCCGCGGCCCCGCCGCCGCCCCCGCCGGACGCCGACGCCTGGCGCGCGGAGGCGCGCCGCGCCCTGGAGCGGGCCGAGCGCGCGGGCGGCCGCGCCCCCGACGCCGACTGGTTCGGCCGCTGAGCCTCGGGGCTTCCGGGTTCGGGCTCGGGCTCAGGCTCAGGCGAAGTCGGCGGCCAGCAGCGCCCGGACGCCGTCGATGTTCCCCGTCAGGTAGGCGCTGAGCGAGGTCGGCACCAGGTCGACGGCGGCCAGCCCCTCAGGGGTGAACGGCAGCCGCACGATCTCGTAGACGCCGCGCGGCTCCGCCACCTCCGGCCCGTGCCGCAGCGCCGGGTCCATGGTGGTCAGCCGGCAGACGAAGAAGTGCTGGACCTTGAGCCCCGGCGGGGTGGCCTCGCCGGGCTCCGGCACGTGCGGGACGGTGTCGACGAAGGCCGGCACCACGTCGCAGACCTTGGCGCCGAGTTCCTCCGACACCTCGCGGTGCAGCGCCGCGACGACCGACTCGTCCTCGGGCTCCACCCCGCCGCCCGGGGTGATCCAGTAGGGCGGGAGGCCGGGCTTGGTGCGCTTGATGACGATCAGCTCGCTGTCGTCCCGGTCGAGCAGGATGGCGCGGGCGGTGCGTTTGACCACGGGTCGTGCATGGGTCATGCAAGTCATGTGGCCCGTGCGGCGCCGGACGAAACGTCCCCGGCGGCGTCCAGCGCCGCGTGCAGGTCGGCGACGAGGTCCTCGGCGTCCTCGATGCCGACCGAGAGCCGGACGAACCCCTCCGGCACCTCGTCCCCGCCCCACCGGGCGCGCCGCTCGGCCGTCGACCTGACCCCGCCGAAGCTGGTGGCGTCCGACACCAGGCGCAGCGCGGCCAGGAACCGCTCGGCGTACCCGCGGTCGGGCAGCGTGAACGACACGACACAGCCGAAGTGCCGCATCTGCCGGGCCGCCACCTCGTGCCCCGGATCCTCCGGCAGTCCCGGGTACCGCACGCCGCTCACCTCCGGGCGCGCCCGCAGCGCGCGGGCCACGGCCAGGGCGGTGGCGCCCTGCCGCTCGACGCGCAGCTGCAGGGTGGCGATCCCACGGTGCGCCAGCCACGCCTCCATCGGCCCGATGATCGCGCCGGTCTCGGTGCGCCAGGCGCGCACCGCGGCGGCCAGCGCGGGGTCGCGGGCGGCGACGTAGCCGAGCAGCACGTCGCCGTGCCCGTTGAGCGCCTTGGTGCCGCTGGCGACCGACAGGTCGGCGCCGAGCGCGAGCGGCCGCTGCCCGAGCGGCGTGGCGAGGGTGTTGTCCACGACGAGCAGCGCGCCGCGCGCGTGCGCGGCCTCGGCGAGCCGGCGGATGTCGCAGACGTCGAGCCCGGGGTTGGACGGCGTCTCCACCCACACCAGCCGCACGCCCTCGTCGATGGCGGCGAGCTGCGCGTCCGCGCCGGTCGGCGCGGTCCGCACGACGACGCCGAAGCCTTCGAGCCGCTCCCGCGCCCGCGGCAGCAGCTGGTACCCGTCGGACGGCAGCACGGCGACGTCCCCGGGCCGGAGCAGGGAGAACAGCACGGCCGTGGTGGCGGCCATCCCCGACGGGAACACGACCGCCGCGGCGTCCGCCTCGCCCGGCGCCTCCAACTCAGCGACGGCGGCCTCCAGCGCCGTCCATGTCGGGTTGCCCTGCCGGCCGTACGCGTACGGGGCGACCGCCGGATCGCCCGGCAGATGAAAGTGCGCGGCGAACGTCGGCCCCGGCACGGGCGCGGCATACGCCTCCCCCTCCGGCACCCCGGCCCCCACGGCCCGCGTCCCCTCACCGACCACCTGCACCACCTCCTCGCTCCCCGCGAGCGTAACCACCACCACGGCGCGCCACGCGCGCCGGTCTCTCCCCCACCCACCGCGCGCAGCGCGAAAAGGGCGGGCGGGTGGGGGAAAAACCACCGGTCAGCGCGCGGAGCGCAGCGCGCGGCGGGCCGTCGTGCCGCTCTCCGCTCCGTACGGGCCGCCGAACAGCGCCGCGTGGATCAGCACGTGGTGCAGCGCGTGCAACGGCGCCCGCTCGCGCCGCCCCGGCACCGGCCGTACCTCCTCGTACGCCCCGATCACCCGGTCCCACCGCGGGCAGCCGGACAGTTCGAGGAAGGCCAGGTCGGCCTCCGGGTGCCCGCCCTGCGCCGCCGGGTCGACCAGGTGCGGCCGGTCGCCGGTCCACAGGATGTTGCCGGGCCACAGGTCGCCGTGGATGACGGCCGGCGGCTGCGGCTCGCCGGCGACCTCGTCGATCCGCTCGCACAGCAGTTCCACGTCCCGCGCGTCGCGCGGGTCGATGCCGCCGCCGTCGACCGCCATCCGCAACAGCGGCAGCAGCCGGTGCTCGGCGTGGAACGCCGGCCAGCCGGCCGGGTCGGCGACCGGCGGGTCGGGGGTGGTCAGGGGCACCGGACCGAGGTACAGCGGGCCGGTCGTGCCGTAGTGCGGCGCCGGGGTGGAGTGCAGCGCCGCCAGATCGCGGCCGAGCCGCTCCGCCGCGGCGTCGCTCGGCTCCGTCGTGTCCACCCACTCCAGCACCAGGACGTCGGCCTCGACAGCCAGCACGCCGGGCACCGCGACGGCCCCGGTGGACCGCAGCACTTCGAGGCCGGCGGCCTCGGCTGCGAAGAAGTCCGCCGGCGCGCCGTCCATGGTCTTGGCGAAGCAGGTGTGGAAAGGACCACCCTCGTTGTCGACGCCGTGGCCGAGCCGCACCCGGTACGCCTCGCAGATCTCGCCCCCGCTCACCGGTTGGGCGTCGAACGGGAGTGTGTTGAGCAGGCCGCCCACCCGCTCGGCGATGCCGCTCACGACCGCACCACCACGCCCGCGTCGAGCAGCCCGTCGACGCCGCGTTCGATGATCTTCAGGCAGGCGGCGAAGCCCTCGTCCTCGCCGTAGTAGGGGTCGGGCACGTCGCGGTCGTCGGGCGCCGCGTCCGGGTCGTGGTCGCGCAGCAGCACCACCTTGGCGGCGTCTCCCTGGTGTCGCGCCAGCCGGCGCAGCTCGCGCTCGTGTCCCCGGTCCATGGCGACGACCAGGTCGTAGCGGTCGAACCAGTCGCGTTCGAAGCGCCGGGCCGTGTGGTCGTGGGCGCCGGCCCGGTAGCCGGCGGCGACGAGCGCGGCGACCGCGCGCGGGTCGGCCGGCTCGCCGACGTGCCAGCCGCCGGTGCCGGCGCTGTCCACCGTGTGGGAGCCGTCGAGGCCCTCCTCGGCGAGCCGCGCGCGGAGCACGGTTTCGGCCATCGGCGAGCGGCAGATGTTGCCGGAGCAGACGACGCAGATGCGGTAGGTCATGGCGATCCGGTCAGTCGCGGTCGAGGACCATGTTGACGGCCCAGGAAACGATCGAGATGATCAGGCCGCCCAGCACCGCGGCCATGAACCCCGCGACCTCGAAGCGCTCGTCGCCGGCGATCCAGCTGGTCAGGAGCAGCATGAAGGCGTTGATCACCAGCGTGAAGAGGCCGAGTGTGACGATCAGCAGCGGGAAGGCCAGGAACTTCACGATGGGCTTGACGATCAGGTTGACCACGCCGAAGATCAGCGCGACGACCAGCAGGGTCACCACCCTGCTGCCGGTGCTCGCGTCGTCTTCCCCGAGGGTGATGTCGCCGACCAGCCAGACGGCGGCGGCCAGGGCGACGGCGTTGGCCAGGAACCTGAACAAAATGCTTGTCATACAAGGGATCGTTGCAGATGGCACCTGGAGAGCAAAAGGAATGAGGCGATGAAGGAGTTCCGGCTGGATCGTCTGGAGGCGGAACGGCTCGCGCACAACGGTGCCTACCTGCGCTTTCTCAACGAACGCAACATATCGGTGGGGCTCTACGCGCTGAACGCCGGGGAGCAGGACACCCAGCGCCCGCAGCGGCAGGACGTGGTCAACTTCGTGGTCAGCGGCCGCGCGGCGATGACCGTCGGCGACGAGACGACCACGGTGGGGCGTGGCAGCGTGGTCTACGTGCCCGCCGGCACCCCCGCCCGCTTCCACCACATCACCGAGGACCTGCGGGTGATGGTCGTCTTCTCGCCCCCCGAGGGGAGCTGAGTCGGCCCCCGGGCTCAGGGTAGGAGTCAGGGAACGGTCAGGGGAGGACCGGGGCGCTCGGGCCTCCCACACCCCGTCCGGCGCCCTTAGCATCGAATGCGTCAGTCGATCGTGGTAGGAGCTAGGGCGATGAAGGAGCCGGGGCAATGAAAGCCGCCTTTATGACACTGCCGTGGTGGGTGCGCTGGATCGCCATCCCCACCATCGCGCTGGTGGTCTTCGGCAGCCTGATCATCTCCGTGATCACCTGGGTGCTCGGACTCGCCTTCCGGGTCCTGGTCTTCGCCGCGCTGGTGGCCGTGCTGATCTTCGTGGTGCGGAAGTTCACCTCTTCCTCCTCCTCCGGTGGCGGTTGGTAGCGGCCGGCACCCCGGCCCCCGGGGCCACCCCGGTCACCACACCGTCGGCGGGCGCGCCCGCCGGCGCCGGGATCGACGCCGCGCCGGGCGCCGGCCGGTCCGCGCTCACCACGAGCGCCGCGAGCAGCGTCGTCACCGGCACCGAGGCCACCAGGCCGATCGACCCGACGAGGGTCCGCACGATCTCCTCCGAGACCAGCTCGCTGAACGCCACCGTGGACACGCTGGCCCGCGCGATGGTGAACAGCAGCATCAGCGGCAGCGCGGCGCCCGCGTAGGCCAGCACCAGCGTGTTCACCACCGACGCGATGTGGTCCCGGCCGATCCGCATCGCCGAGCGGTAGAGCTTCAGCCAACCCGCCCCCGGGTCGGCCCGCTTCAGCTCCCACACGGCCGAGGTCTGGGTCACGGTCACGTCGTCGAGCACCCCGAGCGAGCCGATCAGGATGCCGGCCAGCAGCAGGCCCTGGATCTCGATCCGCGGATAGAGGCTGTGCACCAGCCCCGTCTGGTCGTCGGTGTTGCCGCTCAGGTGCGCCCACTCGATGAACACCGAGCCGAGCAGCCCGATCAGTATCAGCGAGACCAGCGTGCCGAGCACCGCGACCGAGGTCCTGGCGTTCACCCCGTGGCACAGGTACAGGGCGGTCAGCATGATCACGCTGCCCCCGACCACCGCCACCAGCAGCGGGTTGGAGCCGCCGAGGATCGCCGGCAGGATGAACAGCGTCAGCACCGCGAAGCTCACCACCAGCCCCACCAGCGCCAGCAGCCCCCGCAACCGCCCGACCAGCACCACCACGACCGCGAAGATCGCGGCGAGCCACAGCATCGGCGCCTGCCGGTCCACGTCCGAGACGCTGTACCGCAGCTCCTCCGGCGCGTCCGGCGCGAAGGCGACCACCACCTCCTGACCCACGTGGAACTGCTGCGACGCGTCCGGGGTCACCACCTCGGTGAACGTGTGCCCGGTGTCCTGCCCCGAGGTCACCTCCACCGTGGCCTGCGCGCACTCGCCCTCGATGCCGGACGCCAGCTGGACGCCGAGCTCCTCGCAGGACGTCTCGACGACCTCCGTCACCCGCGCCTGTTCGAGCTGCTGGTCGAAGCCGACGCCCGTGCGGTCCTCGCGCTCCGGCTCCCCGCCCGGCCACAGCAGCACCAGGCCGGCCGCCATCAGCGCCGCGAACGGGATCAGCACCGCCGCGATGACCCGGCGCAGGTGCGCGGAGACGGGGGCCGGCGGGCCGTGCTGGTGTGAGTGGCCGTGGTGGCCTTCGTGGTGTTCGGTCACCCGCCGATCATCGCCCAAGAAGCCCAACGCGCGCCCCTCGGACCACCGGCCCCCTGTTCAGCACGCGCGTCATGCCGTTAGCGTGGGGACGCGAGCAACACATCGCGGGAGCTCCGAGCACGGGGCTGAGAGGGCGCTGCCGCTGCGCCGACCGCCGAACCTGTTACCGGGTAATGCCGGCGTAGGGAGTGGGTCTGATGACCAAGCAGGAAACGGGCACGTCCAGCACGCCCGTCATCGGTTCACACAAGGGATATGTCACCGGGTCGCGCCCGGACCTGCGGGTCCCGGTGCGCAGGGTGCACCTCACCGACGGCAACGCCGTCACGCTCTACGACACCTCGGGTCCCTACACCGACCCCGAGGTCACCACCGACGTCCGCCGCGGCCTCCCGCCGCTGCGGCGCGCGTGGATCGACGAGCGCCGCGCCGACGGCACGGGCGCCGTCACGCAACTCGCGTACGCCAGGCGCGGGGAGATCACGCCCGAGATGGAGTTCGTCGCCATCCGGGAGAACGTCAGCCCCGAGTTCGTCCGCGACGAGATCGCCGCCGGCCGCGCCGTGCTGCCGGTGAACGTCAACCACCCGGAGTCCGAACCGATGATCATCGGCCGGAACTTCCTGGTGAAGGTCAACGCCAACATCGGCAACTCCGCCGTCACCTCGTCCATCGACGAGGAGGTGGAGAAGATGACGTGGGCCACCCGCTGGGGCGCCGACACCATCATGGACCTCTCCACCGGCCGCGACATCCACACCACCCGCGAGTGGATCCTCCGCAACTCGCCGGTCCCGGTGGGCACCGTCCCCATCTACCAGGCGCTGGAGAAGGTCGGCGGCAAGGCCGAGGAACTGACCTGGGAGATCTACCGCGACACGGTGATCGAACAGGCCGAGCAGGGCGTCGACTACATGACCGTGCACGCCGGCGTGCTGCTGCGCTACGTGCCGCTCACCGCCCGCCGCAAGACCGGCATCGTCTCGCGCGGCGGCTCCATCATGGCCGCCTGGTGCCTGGCCCACCACCGGGAGAGCTTCCTCTACACCCACTTCGCCGAGCTCTGCGAGATCCTGCGCGCCTACGACATCACCTTCTCGCTCGGCGACGGCCTCCGCCCGGGATCCATCGCCGACGCCAACGACGAGGCGCAGTTCGCCGAACTCCGCACCCTCGGCGAGCTCAACCGCGTCGCGCGCGAACACGACGTCCAGACCATGATCGAGGGCCCGGGCCACGTCCCGATGCACAAGATCAAGGAGAACATCGACCTCCAACAGGAGATCTGCGACGGCGCCCCCTTCTACACCCTCGGCCCCCTCACCACCGACATCGCGCCCGCCTACGACCACATCACCTCGGGCATCGGCGCCGCGATGATCGCCTGGTGGGGCACGGCCATGCTCTGCTACGTCACGCCGAAGGAACACCTCGGCCTCCCCAACCGCGACGACGTCAAGACCGGCGTCATCACCTACAAGATCGCCGCCCACGCCGCCGACCTCGCCAAGGGCCACCCGGGCGCCCAGGTCTGGGACGACGCGCTCTCCGACGCGCGCTTCGAGTTCCGCTGGGAGGACCAGTTCAACCTGGCCCTCGACCCCGACACGGCCCGCTCCTTCCACGACGAGACCCTCCCGGCCGAACCGGCCAAGACGGCGCACTTCTGCTCCATGTGCGGCCCGAAGTTCTGCTCGATGCGGATCAGCCAGGACATCAGAAAGGACTACGGCGACCGCCTCACCCTCACCGGCGAGGAGATCGAGGCCGGCATGGCCGCCAAATCCCAGGAATTCGCCGACGCCGGCAACCGCGTCTACCTACCCCTGACCGACTGACCACGCGAGCCCCCGGCCCACCCGTTTCGGGCGGGCCGGGAGCGCCCACCGTCCGCGGTCAGGCGAGCGGCTCCGGCGCCCAGTCGGGCTGTCGGCCGCTGAGGGCCACGGCACGGGCCAGGGGTGGGGCGTCGTCCGCGATCGGGACCGGTGGGGCGAAGCCGGTGCCCTCGCGGGCGGCCGGGTCGGTCTCCTGGGAGAGCAGCGCGATCGAGGTCGCCGCGGTGGCGTCGTCCGCTTCGTAGGGCTGGCCGGTGGCGCGGGCCAGGTCCCAGCCGTGCAGCAGCAGCTCGTTGAGCGCCACCCGGCCCATGACCTCGGCCGGCAGGCTGACTCCGCCGGCCCTGGTCTCGCCCCGCCAGGCGGCCGGCTCCCGCCAGGCCGCCGCCAGTTCGTCGAGCTGGCGGCGCAGCCGGCCGCGCCAGTCGCCGTCGAGGGAGGGGGCCGGCTGCGCGGGATCGGTGGGGGACAGGTCCGTCAGCGGCCCAAACTGCTTGCGGGCGGCGGCCCGAAAGGCCAACGTGAGTCCGAGCAGATGCCGCAGCAGGTCGTCGACCCGGTAGTCGGGGCAGGGCGTCCGGGCGGCGAACCGCTCCTCGCGAACGCCGTCGAGCAGCCCGGCGACGCCGCCGGCGGCCGGGCCGAGATCAAGGGGGATGGATGAGTCGGTCACGCGGTGATGACCCCGCGGGGTCGGGAAACTCATCGGCGGAGTCGTCCACGATCGGCGCCATGCGGATACGAGGCGTCGACCCGAGGGACACCACCTGGGAGCTGGACCACCCGCGCTACCGGGTCTACTTCTGGGACCGGGCGGTCAACGTCGCGGACGAGTACGAGGTGTCGGACGCCGACGTCGACGAGGTGCTGGCCTGGGCGACGCGGCACGCCGCCGAGCACGGCGTGACATACACCCTGTGGGCGCTCGTGCCCGAGCAGTGGGGCGACGGGCCCGGGCTGATCCGGCTCGCCGGGGTGGCCGGCGATCCCTTCGCCACCGCCTGACGGCACCGGAGCGCGCTACCCGATGCCCGGGTCCCGGGCCAGCGCGTCGGCCACCGCCGCGGCGAAGGCCCGCACCCGGGCGTTCTCGCGGTCGCCGCGCCAGACGAGGCCGAGCGCGGAGTCGGGGAGACCGGTCACCGGGACGTACGCCACGTCCTGGCGATGGTGGTACTCGGAGGTGGGGCGGCACAGCAGCATCACGCCCCGGTTGGCCGCCACCAGCGACAGACCCTCCTGGAGGGTGCCGACCGTCGGGCCCCGCGGCACCGGCGCGCCGGACGGGGTGTGGGTGGGCGCCTGCGCCGCGCGCCAGTAGTCCGGCGCCGGGGCGGCCACGCCGACGAGCGGTGTCGTGGCCAGCTCCTCGGCGTCCAGCACGGTCCGGGTGGCGAAGGGATGCCGGCGGGAGGCCGCGACCTGGTACGGCTGGCGGGAGAAGACCGGCCCGAGCACGAGCGTCGGTTCCTCGACCGGCAACAACACCACGGCGGTGTCCACCTCGTCGCGGTACAGCGGCCCGAAGGGGTCGGCGAGCGGCAGCTCGGTGATCCTGGTGACGCAGCCGGGGTGTCGGCCCTCGAACTCCCCGACCACGTCGATGAATCCGTACCCCACGACGCCCTGGAACCCGATCCGCAGCGGCCCGCTGACCCCACGAGCCGCCGCCCGGGCGTTCTCCACGGCATCGCACACTGCGGCGTAGGCCGGGCGGAGGTCGTCGAGGAAGTCCCGGCCCAGCGGGGTGAGCCGCACCCGCCGGCTGGTGCGGTCCACCAGGCGGCCGCCGACCCGCTGCTCCAGGGAGCGGATCAGCTGGCTGACCCGGCCCTGGGAGACGTACAGCCGCTCGCCGGTCCGTCCGAAGTGCAGCTCCTCCGCGAGGATCAGGAAGCACTCCAGCTCGCGGATCTCCACCGTGCCCCTCACTCGCCCCTCCGCCCGGCGCGTTCCGCGCGCGGACCACGCCGCCGATCGATGAGCCCACCTCATGGAAGCATGAGAACTCCGCGCTTGTTCCCCCGCCCGGCCCCCGGCTTGGCTGAAGCCATGGCAAGTGGATTCCCCAGCGGCGGGTGGCCCGCCGTGCTGACCGTGGCGGCCGGCACCTTCACCGTGGTCACCTCCGAGATGCTGCCGGTGGGCCTGCTCACGCCCCTCAGCGGCTCCCTGGGCGTGAGCGAGGGCACGGCCGGGCTGACGCTCACCGTCACCGGGCTGATCGGCGCGTTCTCCGCGCCGCTGGTCACCGCCGCGGTGGGCCGGATCGACCGGCGCGTCGTCCTCTGTTCCCTGCTGGTGCTCCTGGCGGCGGCCAACGCGCTGTCCGCCTGGTCGCCGAACTTCACGGTCATGATGGTGGCCCGCGTGCTGGTCGGCGTCGGCCTTGGCGGCGTCTGGTCGCTCGCCGGCGGCCTCGGGGTACGGCTGGTGCCGGCCACGTCCGTCGGCGCGGCCACCTCCCTGATCTTCAGCGGTATCGCCGTCGCCTCGGTGGTGGGCGTACCGGCCGGCGCCTACCTCGGTGAACTGGCCGGCTGGCGCGAGGCGTTCCTCGCCGTCGGCGGTCTTGCCCTGTTCGTGGCCGTGGCCATGGCCGTGGTGCTGCCGCCGCTGCCCGCCGAGGAGGCGGTCGCGCTCGGCGGGGTGCTGCGGCTGCTCGGCAACCCGCGGGTGGCCACCGGGCTCGCGGTGGTGGCCCTGCTGGTGACCGGCCACTTCGCCGCGTACACCTATGTGCGGCCGATCCTGGAGGACGTCTCGGGCGTCGGGGCGTCGATGATCGGCACCCTCCTGCTGGCCTACGGAGTGGCCGGCATCGTGGGCAACTTCGTGGTCGGCGCCCGGGTGGGCCGGTCGGTGCGCGGCGCCGTGCTGGTGATCGGCGTCGCGCTTGCCGCCTCCCTGCCGCTGGTGCCGGTGCTCGGGCTGTCCATGTCGGGGGCGGCGGTCCTGCTGGTCGTCTGGGGCCTGGCCTACGGCGGCGTGTCGGTGAGCACCCAGACCTGGCTGGCCCTGGCCGCCCCGAAGGCCAGGGAGGGCGCGACCTCCCTGTTCGTGGCCGTGTTCAACGGGGCCATCGCCCTGGGTGCTTTCGCGGGCGGCCGGCTGGTCGACGGCTTCGGCACCCGGTCGGTGCTGTGGCTGGGCGGCGCGCTGGCGCTCGGCGCCCTCGTGGTGACCGCGCTCGGGCGGGTGCCGGCGGCGGACACCGCGGGCTCCCGGCCGGCGGGCCGAGCGGCCCCGCCCGTACTCAAGGGCGAGTAGCCGCGGATACTCCCCCCGTCAGACGCGTCGCGACGGGTTCGCGCGGGACCGTGGCGGCATGAGAGAGCTACGTCGTCCGGTGCGCCGGGCCCTCCTCGTCGGACATGTCGTCGTGTCCGTCGGCTGGCTGGGCCTCACCCTCTGCCTGCTGGTGCTCGGCATCGCCGGCGCCACCACCGACTCGGCCGCCACGGCCGAGGCCGCCTACCGCGCCATGAAGATCTTCGGCGACTGGCTGATCGCCCCGCTCGCGCTGACCACCTTCGCCTCCGGCCTGGTGCTGTCGCTCGGCACCCCGTGGGGGCTGGCCCGCTACTGGTGGGTCTACGTCAAGTTCTGGCTCACGCTGGGCGCCGGCCTCGCCTCGCTGTTCCTGTTCCGGGCCGGAATCGACGACGCGGCCGCCGAGGTCGCCGCCGGGCACCCGGTGTCCGACCCGGCGAGCCTCGTCGCGCCGCCCGTCGTCTCGCTCGGCCTCTACCTCTTCATGACCGCGATATCCGTCCTCAAGCCATGGGGACGCACCCGACGCGGCCGGGCCGCTCGCGCCGCCCGCGGCGTCCGCACGTCGAAAACCGCTCGCGCCACGCCCCGCACCCCGGTATCCCTGAGGTCGTGACGCTGCCGAACGACCTCCCGCCGGTCCGCCGCCTCGGCCCGGCCGACCTCACCGCCTGCCTCGACCTGGCGGACAGCCGGGACTGGACCCGCGAGGAGCACAAGTGGCGGCTGCTGCTCACCGCCGGGCAGGGCTACGGCATCGACGCCCCGGCCGGCGATCCGGTGGGCGGACTGATCGCCACCGTCGTCGTCACCGCCTACGGGGACCGCCACCGGTGCCTGAGCATGGTGCTGGTCGCCGAGCGGTACGCCCGCCGCGGCATCGCCCGCCACCTGATGCGGCACGCGCTGACCGAGTGCGGACCGGCCGCCGTGTTCCTCAGCGCCACCGACCAGGGCCGGCCGCTCTACGAGCAGCTGGGCTTCAAGACGGTCGGCCAGCTCACCACCGTCCGCGGCACCTTCACCGGCGCCGTGCCGCCACCGGCCAGGCCGGCGACCACCGTGCGGCCGGCGACGGCCGCCGACCTGCCGGCGGTGCTGGCCTACGACCGCCCGGTCTTCGGCACCGACCGCACCGCGCTGCTGACCAGGCTCCCGGCCTTCGCCGACCGCTTCCTGGTCGCCGAGGACGCCGCCACCGGGCACCTCACCGGCTTCGCCGCCGCCTGGCCCAACCCGTCCAGCATCGTCATCGGCCCGGTCGTCGCGGAGGACACCGCCACCGCCCAGGCCCTGATCGCCCGCCTCGGCACCGAGGCCCCGCGCACCATCCGCTACGACGTGGACGCCCGCCACCCCGAACTCGACCGCTGGCTCCGCGCCAACGGCCTCACCGGCGACCGCCCCTGCGCCCTGATGGTGCTCGGCGCCCCCGACATCCCGGGCGACATCACCCGCCGCTTCGCGCCCTACTCGGTCGCCCTGGGCTAGGGCCCCCGGCTACCAGACGGGACGCAGCGGCGGCAGCGGTCGCCCGTCCGCCAACGCCACCAGCAGTCGTTCGAGCTCGGCGCGGAGCACGCCCACGTCGAGCCGCTCCCCGAGCTCCGCCTCGAGACCGTGCAACGCCCGGCCGGCGACGGCGAGATGGCGGTGCGCGGCCTCGGTGAGCACCACCAGCCTGCGCCGCCCACCGGCGGGATGCGGCTCGCGCCGCACATAGCCGCGCCGCTCCAGGTCGTCGACGATCTGCCCGGCCGCCTGCCTGGTGACGCCGAGCCGCGCCGCGAGCTCGCTGCTCGTCGCGCCGGCCGGGCCCAGCGCCTGGAAGGTGAGGCCGTGGATGGGCCGCAGGTCGCCGTAGCCCTGCTCGGCGAGGCGGGACTCGAACTCGGCGAGGAGGAGTTGGAAGCCCATGCCGAGGAGGAAGGTCAGCTCGGTCCTGGGTGGCGGCGGGGGTTCTGACACGGGGTCCATGGTGACACACGCGTGTAAAGCTGCTTTACTCACCGCCGAGAGCACGAGTAAAGCCGCTTTACACAGCCACGAACCGGAGGAGCCCACCCATGCGCGTGCACACGCCCACCGAGCACGACACCGTCGCCACCCCGAACGCCGAGATGACCAGCCTCGCCACGCCCCGCCGCGGCTCCCGCGAACTCAGCGCCTGGCGGGTGCGGATGGCGCCCGGCGCCCGCGGCCCCTGGCACTCCGTGGACCGCGAGCAGGTCTGGCTGCCGCTGACCGGCACCCTCGCCGTCACCTCGGGCGACGGCACCGCCGAACCCTGGCACGTCGGCCCAGGCCAGGCCGCCGTCCTGCCGGCGGGCGAGCCGCGCCAGGTGTCCACCGCGGGCGGCGAAGCCGTCGAGGCACTGGTCTGCATGACGGCCGGCGGCCGGGCCACCGTGACCGAGACCGGCGAGATCAGAACGATCCCCTGGGCGGAGTGAGTTCGGGCGACTTCCCCCGCTTCGGACGCATGCGCGCACCTCGCCCGCATCTTCGCAGGATCCTCCTCGTTAACCCGGATGGCGTAGAGACACTACGTCATCCGTCGAGCCACCGGCTCGGGAAGGAAGACGATGAGGAACACCCACACCCACGAGAGCGAGCTGCTCGACTCGCGACAGCTGCGCAGCCGCGTGATCGACCGGGTCGACGCCCTCGACAAGGTCAAGACGCTCCGCACGCTGCCGGACGGGCTGCACGTGACGACGCGGATGGTGGCGGCGTACTACGAGGTCAGCGTCGAGGTCGTCCGGAAGATCGTCGTGCGCCACCGACCGGAGCTGGAGGACAGCGGGCTCCGCACGCTACGGGGGGCGGAGCTCCACGATTTCCTAAGGGACAACCTGTCCATTAGAACGCCAGGACGAGGCCTCACCCTCTACCCCCGGCGGGCGGTGCTGAACGTCGGGATGCTGCTGCGGGACAGCGTCATCGCACGTCAGGTGCGGTCCTACCTCCTCGACACGGAGGCCGAGGCCCGTCTCTCGGCGGCCGCCGAGCCTGTGGATAACTTTCCGCTGCGGGCCCTGCACGAGCTGGAGCGGCACGTCCAGCGGCTGGTCGACGAGCGGATGGTCGCGGTGGCCGAGGAGTCGGTGCGGCAGGTGATCAGGACCGCCGTCACGCCGCTGCTCAACCACCTCATCGAGACGTCGGGCGAGCACCGGCAGCGACTGCTCGAAATCCGCGATGACCTGCAGCGATTGCAGACGAGCCGGAGCTGGCGACCCGACCTGGGCTGATCCGGGGCGCGCGGCGCGAAAGGCCCGAAGTCGCAAGCACCAGTTGCGGCTTCGGGCCGTGCCGCAGTGTAGTCCGGAGTCGTCCACAGGCGGGTTATCCACAGACCGACACGATGTCGGTCACGTTATCCACAGGCCCGGGGTTATCCACAGGCCGGGCGACGTCCCAGGTCAAACGGGACACGAACCTGTGGATAACCGCATCGTCGAAAACACGTTCCCACGGTCACCCGCGTCCGATTCCTTCAAGACCGCCCCGGCCGCCCGGCCTAGCCTCGGCCACATGACAGCACGATTCGACCTCATCGGCCTCGTCACCGACGACATGGCGGCCTCGCTCGCCTTCTACCGGCGGCTCGGCCTCGACATCCCCGAGGGGGCGGAGAGCCAGCCGCACGTGGAGGCCGCGCTGCCCGGCGGCCTGCGCGTCGCCTGGGACACCGTGGCGACGATCAAGGGCTTCCACCCGGAGTGGACCCCCGGGACCGGCGGTCGCCTCGGGCTCGCCTTCCGCTGCGACGACCCGGCGGACGTGGACGCCGTCTACGCGGAGCTCACCGCCGCCGGGTACGTCGGCGAGAAGGAGCCGTGGGACGCGTTCTGGGGCCAGCGCTACGCCATCGTCCTCGACCCGGACGGCAACGGCGTCGACCTCTTCGCGCCCCTCACCCCCTGAGCCGCGTCAGCGGCACCCCCGCCAGCTCCCGCACCTCACGCGCCAGATGGGCCTGGTCGGCGTAGCCGGCCAGCGCCGCCGCCTCGGCCGGCGGGGTGCCGGCGTCGGTCAACCGCAGGGCCCGCCCCAGCCGCAGCACCCGCGCCAGCGTCTTGGGACCGTAGCCGAAGGCGGCCAGGCTGCGGCGGCGCAGCTGCCGCTCGCTCAGCCCGAGTTCCCGCGCGGTCCCGGCCACCCCGCGGCCGGCGGCCAGCGCCGCCACCGCCCGGGCCCGCCACGGCTCGGGCTCCGGACCCGGCGGCGCGGCGGCCAGCCGACCGGCGGCCACCGCCTCCAGGGCCGCCCCGGTCCTGGCCGCGCCGGCCACCCGCTCCGTCAGCTCGCGCACCAGCCGGCCGGGCCACACCTCGTCCAGGCCCACCCGCCGATCCGTCAGCTCGTCCGCCGGCAGGCCGTAGACCAGCGGCCCGAAGCCCGGCGCGAACCGCAGCCCCGTGTACCGCGCGCCGGCCACCCCGGCCACCAGGTGCGCCCGGGTGTCGGGGCCGGCCACCAGCAGCCGTTCGCCATCCCAGATCAGGTCCATGCAGCCGTCGGGCAGCACCCGGCCGACGCGGTCCGCGACCGCCGTCTTCTCCCACACCACGGCACCCGGGAGTCCGGCGTCCCGCGACGCCGGCCGCTCCCGGTACCCGCCTTCGGCCATGTCACCCAGGATGACATGCTGCCCCGATGAGGCATCTGGGGCTGCTGGCCCTCGTCGTCCCGGACTACGACGAGGCCATCGCGTACTACACGGGTCCGCTCGGCTTCGAACTGCGCGAGGACACGCCGCTGCCGGACGACTACCCCGGCAAGCGCTGGGTGGTGGTCGCCCCGGGTCCCGACGCGCAGACCGGGCTGCTGCTGGCCAGGGCGGTCACGGACCACCAGCGCAGCCGGATCGGCGACCAGACCGGCGGCCGGGTCGGCTTCTTCCTCTACACCGACGACTTCGACGCCGACTTCACGCGGTTCACGGCGGCCGGGGTGACGATCGAGAAGCAGCCGTGGACGGCGCCCTACGGCCGGGTCGCGGTCTTCGTCGACCGGTACGGCAACCGCTGGGACCTCGTTCAGCCCGCGGAGTCCCCGAAGCCGCCGAAGTCGACGTAGTGGCGTAGCAGTTCGAGCAGCCGGTTGGCGGGTTGGGCGCTCCAGTGCGTGGCCGACGCCGGCTCGGGTCCGGTGGGCAGGCGGAAGACGGCCCAGGCGACGTGGTGCCACAGGATTCTCGGCCACCACGCGTCCTCCTCGCCCGGCGCGTAGCCGGCGAGCACCGAACGGACCGCGCGCGGCGGCACCTTGGCGAACTCGACGGCCGGGTCGGCGTGGGCCGCGTCGCCCCAGTCGATCAGTGCGGTGAGGGCGCCGGTGGCGGGGTCGACGAGGAGGTTGCCGGCCGAGACGTCGCCGTGCACCAGGACGAGCGGCGGCTCGGCCGGGGCGTGGGCGGCGAGCTCGTCGAGCCAACCGGTCAGCCAGCGGGCGAGCGGGGCACTGAGGTATCCACCGGCGGCCAGCGCCTCGATGCCGGGTCTGGCGTCGCCCGCGCGATCCTCCGTCACGCCGGCCAACGGCGTCGGCGGCGCGGCGTGCAACAGGGCGAGCTGCCGGCCGAGTTCCCGGTACGCGTCCGCGCCCGGCTCGTCGCCGGGCGGCGCGACGCCCGGCGCGCGGCGCTGGACCAGGTAGGGGCTGCCGAACATCTCCCCCACGCCGTCGAACTCCACGATCTCCGGGGCACGCACACCCAGGCGCGTGGCGTGCGGGACGACGACGGCCTCCTTGCGCAGGTCGGCCGCGAGAGCCGGGTCCCCGGCGCGGGCGACCTTGAGGACCAGCCCGTCGCCCAGCAGGTGGACGTGCGAGGCCACGCCTTGGCGCGGCGCGGGCCGAACCTCGTCCGGCGCGACGCCGTGCCGTCTGGCGACGGCGGCGAGCGCGCCCGGCTCCGGGCCCGTCACCTCGGGTACGGTCCCGGCTGACCGCCGGGCGGAGCGGCCGGATAGGGCCCCGGCGGGTACGGACCGGCGGCCGGTGGCGCGGGCGGCGGCGCGGTCATGGGCCCGCCGAGCAGCAGCGGCATGAACTGGTCGAGCTCGGCCCGCCACTGCCGGCCCACGTTGATCCTGGTCGGCTTCTCCTTACCCGGCAGGTGGAAGCGGAACGAGCTCCAGAGCGAGCCGCGCTGCCCGTCGCTGACCCGCCTGGCCGCCTCGGCCCGGTCGACCACGAACGCCAGCTCCTTGGGCCGGTTGCTCGCCCGGCTCGCCCGGTGGAAGACCACGGCCCGCTCCGTGATGGTCACGAAGTAGTAGTCGATGAACAGCTGCCCGATCAGGCCGAGACCGCTCATCAGATACGGGCTCGGCCCGGTGACGCCGTGGACGGTGACCAGCGGCCGGTCGGCCGGGTTGACCCGCGCTATCGCCTCCGCGACCTGCTGCCGCATGGTCGCCTTCAGAATCGCCATGGCCGGGAGTGTACGGACCCCGGCCGGAAACCGGCCCCCGCGCCTCGTCGGGGAGGCGGTCAGCGCGTCCCGTCGGGGCCGACCCGCAGAACCCGCCCCCGGTCGCCCCCGGTCACGGCCGTCAGGTAGGCCCGCGCCACCTCCCGTGCCGGCGTGCCGGCCGACGGGTCCATGCCGAGCGCCTCCAGCGTCTCACTCACCCACCCGGGGCTGACGGCGTTGATCCGCGCCCCACGCAGCGGCTCGACGGCGGTGGCCGCGACAAACGCCTCAAGGCCGGCGTTGACCAGGGCGGCGAACGAACCACCGGGCGTCGGCTCGGCGAAGGCGCCGCTGGTCAGCGTGATGGACCCGCCGTCGCGCAGCCGGGGGAGCGCCCGCCGCACGAGTCGCACCTGGCCGAGCAGCTTGCCGTCGAGGCCGGTCAGATACTCCGCGTCCTCGCCCTCGTCGAGCCGCACCAGCGCCCCGCTGGCCGCGCAGCACACCACCGCGTCGAGCTCGCCGACCCGGTCGAGCAGCGCGGCCACCGAGTCGGGGTCGGCGATGTCGACGCGCGTCTCGGGCGGCGCGCTTCGGGAGGCGCGCACCACCTCGTGGCCCGCCCCCGTCAGCTCCGCCACCACCGCGCGTCCGATGGTGCCGCCGGCACCGATCACCAGGATCCTCAGCTTCCTCATGCGCCCCACCCTCGCCCGGCCGCCCGGCGCCGACCAGCCCACCGCCGTGACTATCCCCACCAGGTGCAGGATCGCCGCGCGTAGCCTGGGAGACCATGCGGCCCCATCCCGACCTCGGCCCCTTCCTCCGCTCGCGCCGCGCCCGGCTGCGGCCCGCCGACGCCGGGCTGCCCGACCACGGCGGCCGCCGGCGCCGCGTGCCAGGGCTGCGCCGCGAGGAGCTGGCCCAGCTCGCCGGCATCAGCCCCGGCTACTACACCCTCCCCCAGGCCCTGGGGGCCTGGGAGGTACCCCCACGAACAGGGCCAGATCCCGCACGTCTCGGACGCCGTGCTCGACGCGGTGGCCCGGGTGCTGCGGCTCGACGCGGCCGAGCGCTCCCACCTGCGCGCCCTGGTGCGCCCGGCCCGCGCCGACGCCGCGTCACCCACGTCGGCCGAGTCACCGCGCCCGGGGGTGCGCACGCTGCTGGACTCGCTGGGCGCCACCCCGGCCCTGGTGCTCGGCGCACGCGTCGACATCCTGGCGTGGAACGCCGGCGCCCACGCGCTGTTCGCCGGCCACCTGCCCTTCGAGGAGCCGCCCAACGCCGCCCGCCTGGTCTTCCTCGACCCGGCCACGCGCCGCCTGTTCGGGGAGGAGTGGCCGGCCAAGTGCCGGGACACCGTCGCCGACCTGCGGATCGTCGTCGGCCGACGCCCCGGCGACCGCGCGTTGGCCATGCTGATCGCCGAACTCGTCGAGCGCAGCCCGGAGTTCGCCGACCTCTGGCGCGCGCACCCGGTGGCCGCCTGCCCCTCGCACGCCCGCCGCTACCGCCACCCGCGCGTGGGCCCGCTCACCCTCACCCACCAGCTGCTCGACCTCGGTGACGGCAGCGCGCAGCGGCTGGCGCTCTACGCGGCCGAGCCCGGCAGCCCCTCGGCCGCCGCGCTGACCCGGCTCGTCCCCAGCGTCCCCGGCGTCATCGCGGGTCGACCGTCCAGTGGTCCAGGACCCGGGCCAGCAGTCGGATGAGCTCGGCGCGCTCGCCCGCCGACAGCGGCGCGAGCAGCGCGTCCTGGGCGGCGGCCAGCGCCTTGTCGGCGCGCTCCAACTGCCGCTCGCCCTCGGGCGTCAGGGTGATCACGTTGCGCCGCCGGTCGGCCGGGTCGGGGCTGCGCACCACCTGCCCGGCCGCCGCCAGTTCGTTGAGCGCGGCGACCACGTCGCTGCGGTCGATGCCGCAGCGCCGGCCGAGCGCCGCCTGGCTCGCCGGGCCGAACTCGGCGAGCGCGGCGAGCAGCGGATAGTGGTAGCGGCGGGCGCCGACGCCGGCGAACGCCTCGGACGACAGCCGCCCGGCCGGCGTCGCGGCGTGGGTGATGAGCCAGCTCGCCTTCTCGCGCAGCCGAACAGGCACCTGGGAGATGCCGCCGCGCTCGCCGTCCGCCGTCGCCATGGCACGACCCTAACGCGCCCGGCCGGCGAGCGAACCGATCACCCGCCCCAGCTCGGCCCGCTCCGCCTCCGGCAGCCAGCCGGAAGCGTGCAGCATGCGCAGCGCCGTGACCAGCCGTTCGCCGTCCTCCGGGGTGCCGAGGTCGCCGAGACGCACCGGCAGCACCAGCGCCAGCGCCGTCAACTCACCTCGTTCACGCCACCGTTCGACCAGCGCGTCGAGCTCCACGAACCCGGCGCCGGCCGCCTGGGCGCCGAGCCCGCGGGCGACGGCGAACCGGATCCACTCCCGGTACTGCCCCTCCGGCAACGCGTCGACGTGGAGCGCCGCGAGCGCGAAGTGCTCACGCGCCGGCTCGGCGCGCCCCGAGGTCCGGTGCGCCCGCGCGATGTTGAGGTGCAGCGAGGCGTAGAAGCCCGCCACCCGCTCGTCCCCCACCGCGTCCGCGAGGCGCAGGCACTCCTCGTTCCAGCGCAGGGTCTCCTCCGGGGTGTCCTGGTGCCGGGCGACGTAGTGCGCCGCGACGCACCGCTCGTAGTCGTCGCCGGCCGCCGCCCAGGCGCGTTCGAACAGCTCGCGCGCCCGGTCCCGCTCCCCCTCGGCCTCCGCCGCCATGCCGGCCACGCACAGCCCGACCACCTCGTTGTGCGGGTCCATCTCAGCCCTCCGCCACGCGCACCGGCATCACCAGGGTGGTGAAGCTGCCCTGGTCCGCCGACCTGACGACCACGGGGGCCGCGTCGGAGGCCAGTTCGAGCAGCACGTCGGGCCCCACGCTGGCCTCCAGCGCGGGCAGCAGCACCGCGGGATCGAAGGCGACCCGCGACGGCGGCGCCCCCGACACGACGCCCCGCAACGCCGTCCCACCGGCCGCCGTCCCGCCGACCGTGATCGCGCCGTCCCGCGCCGTCCGCAGGACGACGGGCCCCTCGGCCGGCACCGCGTCCCGCAGCGCGCGACGGTCCACGATCACCCGGCCACGCGGGGCGTCCAAGGCCGCCAGCATCTCCCGGTAGTCGGGGAACTCCTCGTCGACCACCGGCAGCTCCCGCTCACGCGCCCCGGCGCGCAGCCTGGCACCCGCGCCGTCGGCCACCACCTCGACCTCGGGCTCCGGCAGCGCCCAGGCCGCCGCCTCCCGCAGCGCGGCCGCCGCCACCAGCAGCCGGCGCCCGTCGCCGTCGAGCGCGACGGGCCGCAGCACCCGCAGCGCGAGCCGGTAGCGGTCGCTGGCCACCAGCCGCACCTCCCCGCCGCCCAGCTCGACCAGCACCCCGGCGAGCGCCGGCGGCCCCGCCGCGGCCGCCGCCGGCGCCACCTGCCGCACCGCGCTGGCCAGCTCCGCGCCGCCCAGCCGCGCCACCGTCCGCCGGCCCGCTGACGGCAGGCCCCGCAGCACCTCCTCGACGGCCGACCTGGTCGCCGCGGCCAGCTCGGAGGTACGGCGCAGATGGGCGGTGAGCACCGCCCGCGCCTCCTCGGCCGAACCGTCGAGCACCACCGCCACGTCCACCAGCGGCAGCCCGGCGTCCCGCAGCCGCCGCACCGCCACCGCGCGCGCCTCCTGCTCGGGCGCGTAGTAGCGGTAGCCGGTGACCGCGTCCACCCGGTCCGGGCGCAGCAGCCCGCAGTCGTCGTAGAAGCGCAGCGCGCTGGGCGCCACGCCGACGCGCCGGGCGAAGGCGCCGATGCTCATCTCGGCCGGTTGGTCCGTCTCGCGTTCCATGGCCGCGATTCTGGAGCTTCGTCCAACCTGAAGGTCAAGCCACCTCAAGGGCCGGCCGGACGCCGACCCCCTTGAAGAAGGCGTAGTGGAACGTCCCGTCCCCGCCGGCCGCCCGGCGCAGGTCGGCCATCCCACGGTCCCAGTCGGCCGGCGTCATCAAGCCGGCCTCCAGCGCCTGCTCGCGCACCCCGCCGACCATCGCGGCGAAGGTGTCGAGCACGAAGTCCCCCCTCAGGTCCGGCCTGGCGGCGTCCGCGTAGACCGTCCGCACCTCGACCGACACGTCGCCGAAGCCCGCCCCGCGCAGCAGCGGCCCCACCGCCCGCCCGGTGTGCGCGTCGCCGCCGGCCACCTCCTGGAGCCTGGCCTGGCAGTCGATCACCGCCCTGGCGTACGGGCTGTCCGGATGGAAGAACGCCGTGCCGTGGTCCCCCTCGATCACCGTCAGCGTGCCGCCGGGACGCAACACCCGGCGCAGCTCGACCAGCGCCCGCTCCCGGTTGGACAGGTGCTCCAGCAGGAAGCAGACGAAGACATGGTCGAACTCGGCGTCTCGGAAAGGCAGTTCGTAGACGTCCGCATGACACCAGCGCACCTCGGCCGCCGGCGCCACCGCCGCGACCCGCGCCCGGGCCGTGGCCAACGACTCGGCCGAGCGGTCGAGCGCCACCCACCGCGCCCCGGGGCTGTTCGCCACCAGGTGCACCGTCTGCGCCCCCACGCCGCAGCCCGCCTCCAGCACCCGACTGCCCACCGGGTAGGCCGTGCCGGCGTGCAACAGCTCCGCCAACGTGTCCGCCTGGTCGCCGAGCCTGCGCGCCTCGCGCTCCGAGTAGCCGTGTACATAGCCGATCAACGAGTCCATGCGGCAAGCCTGCTGCCACTATGGTCCGGTGCACAGGTCCAATGCCGCTCGATCCCATCAGGCCAAAGCGGCCGGCGCCTCCGACTTCCTGCAACTCGACATCGCCCAGGCCCCGCCCGGCGGCCGCGCCGACTGGCTGGCCCGCCAGCTCAGGCACGCCGTCGCCGACGGCCGCCTCCCGGTCGGCAGCCGACTGCCCCCCACCCGCGTGCTCGCCGCCGAACTCGGCGTCTCCCGCGGCGTCGTCACCGAGGCCTACCGGCGCCTGACCGAGGACGGGCACGCCGAGGGCCACCGCCGCAACGGCACCACCGTCGTCGCCGCCCCGCTGCCCCCGCCCACCCGACCGGCCAGCACCCCCGCGCCACCACCCGCGCCCGCCCCCACCGACCTCTTCACCCACCCCCCGGACCAGGGTGTCTTCGACGCGCTGCGCGCCGCCCCCGCCCGCGTCGACCTCACCCCTGGCACCCCCGACCTCGCCGCCTTCCCCCGCGCCGCCTGGCTGCGCGCCGAACGCGAACTGCTCCGTGACCTCCCCGCCACCGGCCTCGGCTACGGCGACCCGCGCGGCACCCCGGCGCTGCGCGCCGCCGTCGCCGACTGGCTGGCCCGCAACCGGGGCCTCCGCGTCACCCCGGACGAGGTGCTGATCACCTCGGGCACCGCGCAGACCCTCGCCCTCCTCGGCCAGGTGCTGACCGCCGCCGGCGTCACCGCGGTGGCCGTGGAGGACCCCGGCTCACTCGGCGCCCGCCAACAACTGGCGGCCGCCGGGCTCGACGTCCCACCCATCCCCGTCGACCCGGCCGGCGCCCGTGTCGACGCCCTGCGCGCCACCGGCGCCGGCGCTGTACTCCTCACCCCCGCCCACCAGTTCCCCACCGGCGTCGTCCTCGACGGCGCCCGCCGCCGCGAACTGCTGCGCTGGGCCACCGAGCACGACGGCCTCATCATCGAGGACGACTACGACTCCGAGCACCGCTACGACCGCCCCCCGGTCGCCGCGCTCCGCTCGCTGCTCGCCGACCGCGTCGCCTACTGCGGCAGCGCCTCCAAACTCCTCGCCCCGGCGCTCCGCATCGGCTGGTTGGTGCCACCCCCCGAACACCACGACGCCCTGATCGCCGCCAAGCGCCTGGCCGACCTCGGCAACGCGGCCCTGCCCCAGCTGGTGCTCGCCAGGCTGATGGAGTCCGGCGAACTGGAACGCCAACTGCGGCTCGCCCGCGCCCGCCACCGACGCCGCCGGGACGCCATGATCGACGCGCTCACCCGCCACCTCCCGCACGCCACGCTGCACGGCCCGGCCGCCGGGCTCCACCTGATGGCCACTTTCGAGGACCCGGCCCTGGACGACACCGCCCTGGCCGCCGCGGCCCTCGCCCGCGGCGTCAAGCTCCACCCCCTCAGCTGGCACCGCAGGCTCCCCCACCCGCCGGGCCTGATCCTCGGCTACGCGGCCACACCCCCCGACGCCATCCGCGAGGGCGTGGCCGCGCTGGCCGCCGTCGTCAGCGCGACGTGAGCCGGAACCGGACCACGTTCCCCTCGGTGTCGGCGGCGGCCGGCTCGAAGCGCTCGAAGCCGGCCTTCTCGACGACGCGGACGGACGCCGAGTTCGACGGCTCCACGTCGGCGACCACGGTGTGCACCCCGGGCACGGCGAGCGCGAACCCGGCCAACACCCTGGTCGCCTCTGCGGCGTAGCCCCGACCGCGGCGGGACGGCACCACGCCGTAGCCGATCTCGACGACGCCGTCGCGCGGCGGCCAGAAC
Organism: Streptomyces millisiae; assembly: GCF_031845425.1. Taxonomy (NCBI): domain Bacteria; kingdom Bacillati; phylum Actinomycetota; class Actinomycetes; order Kitasatosporales; family Streptomycetaceae; genus Streptomyces; species Streptomyces millisiae. Next base: position 28,056 of record NZ_JAVREM010000021.1, on the reverse strand, counting down.
AGGCCGATCGAGCCCACCACGAGACCACTGGCGCGCTCGACGATCAGCCGGTGGCCGTACTCGCCGAGCCAGGCCGGCTGTTGGTCGAGCAGCCCCGCGATGACGCGATCCCCCTCGGCGGGGAAGTCGGCCGCCCACCGCGCGGGCCGCACGCCCTCGCCGAGGACCGCGGCGACCTCCGCCGGGGTCCAGGGCCGCAACAGCAGGCGCTCACTGGTCAGCGGGGCGGGGGATGGTGAAGCGGAGGAAGACATGATCACTCCTGGTCGTCCGATGAACGACCGGACCGCGCGCTATCGCCGCACGGCCCGGACAAGGGCACGTTGACGAGGGCCGGCGACGGCCATATTCATCAACCTCCCTGGTCCGTGGGCGCGCACCGCACGCGCGGTACGACGATACCTCAGAGCGAGTCGAGGAAACCCCGGACGGCCGAGGCGAACTCGGCGGGCACGGTCTCGTGCACGGTGTGCCCGGCCGGAGTTCGACGAGCGGGGTGCCCGGCGCCGAGGACCGCGCTGAGACCGCCCCTGACCAGCAGGGCGGGACAGTCACTCGCCAGCCAGTCCGCCCAGTGGTCCCCGTTGAGCTCCCGTTGGGAGACAACCATGCCCGTGCCCCCGCTGGTCGGGGGCGACGACCCGCCAGGAGTCGCCCAGCTCCCGCGCCAGGCGCGTGAACGTGCGGCCCTCCCCGAAGTGCCCGTGCAGGGCCAGCAGCGGACGCCCCGGCCCACCGAAGTCGAGAAACGACAGCCGCCGCCCGGCCACCGTCAGGGCCGCGCGCTTCGGCTCGGGCGGGCTCGTCGACCGCATGCCGCCAGTATGCGGGCCCACCGGGACGGCCTCAGAAGCCGCCCTCCATGTTGACGAAGCGGGAGTAGTGGCCCTGGAAGGCCACCGTGATCGTGGCCGTCGGCCCGTTCCTGTGCTTCGCGACGATCAGATCGGCCTCACCCGCACGCGGCGACTCCTTCTCGTAGGCGTCCTCGCGGTGCAACAGGATGACCATGTCCGCATCCTGCTCGATCGATCCACTTTCGCGAAGGTCGGAAACCATCGGCTTCTTGTCCGTACGCTGCTCGGGACCGCGGTTGAGCTGGGAGAGCGCGATCACCGGCACCTCGAGCTCCTTGGCCAGCAGCTTGAGATTCCTGGACATCTCGGAGACCTCCTGCTGCCGGCTCTCCGCGCGGCGACTGCCGCCCGACTGCATCAGCTGGAGGTAGTCGATGACGATGAGCCGCAGGTCGTTGCGCTGCTTCAACCGCCGGCACTTGGCCCGGATCTCCATCATCGACAGGTTCGGCGAGTCGTCGATGTACAACGGCGCCTCGTTGACCTCGGCCATCTGCCGGGCGAGCCGGTTCCAGTCCTCGTCGGTCATGCTGCCGGACCGCATGTGGTGCAGCGCCACCCGCGCCTCCGCCGACAGCAACCGCATCGCGATCTCGTTCCGCCCCATCTCGAGCGAGAAGATCACACTGGGCAGCTTGTGCTTGATGGAACAGGCCCGCGCGAAGTCCAGCGCGAGCGTCGACTTGCCCATCGCCGGCCTGGCCGCGATCACGATCATCTGGCCGGGGTGGAGGCCGTTGGTGAGCGCGTCGAGATCGGTGAAGCCCGTGGGGACGCCCGTCATCTCGCCGCTGCGGTTGCTGATGGCCTCGATCTCGTCGAGGGCGCCCTCCATGATCTCGCCGAGCGGGAGGTAGTCCTCCGAGGTGCGCTGCTCGGTGACCGCGTAGACCTCGGCCTGGGCGGAGTTGACGATGTCGTCGACGTCGCCGTCGGCCGCGTATCCCATCTGGGTGATGCGGGTGCCGGCCTGGACCAGGCGGCGCAGCACCGCGCGGTCGTGCACGATCTCCGCGTAGTACTGGGCGTTGGCCGCGGTCGGGACGGTGTGGACCAGGGAGTGCACGTAGCCGGCGCCGCCGACCCTGGCGAGCTCGCCGCGCTTGGTCAGCTCGGCGGAGACGGTGATGGGGTCGGCCGGCTCGCCCTTCGCGTAGAGGTCGAGGATCGCGGTGTAGATGGTCTCGTGGGCCGGCTTGTAGAAGTCGCCGCCGCGCAGCACCTCGACGACGTCGGCGATGGCGTCCTTGGAGAGCAGCATGCCGCCGAGCACCGACTGCTCGGCCGTCACGTCCTGGGGCGGCACCCGCTCGAAGGCGGCGCGCTCGTCGGCGCCGGGCCCCGGGTCCTGGTCGGGGCGGCCATCCTCCGCGCTGTTCCGTGGGCGGGAGACCTGGGCAGGACCCGCCGCCGTCTCCATCCCGTCCCACATGGGGCCCGCGTGCTCGAGATCGGCCACCGTCCCCGCCTCCTCCCGGCCCGCCGCCGTGTGTCGCTTCTCTTCCTACGCCACAGCTCTGACACTCGGCATCGCCCGGCGGGGGACCTACGGTAAGCCCAGCGGAGGGGAGGACCAACCAAGTTATCCACAGGCTATGTGGATTTCAGATCAGACCCTGTGGACAACGTCCCGAAAGCTGTGGACAACCCGGTGGAGGACGGTGGACGACGCTGTGAACAACTCGCCGAAGATCCACTTTTCCCCGCTCTGACGTGCGGTTTCCTCGTCCACCGCCTGTGCATGGGAAAAACTTCAGGACCGTCACCCTGATCACGGCTGCGGGCGGTGACCGACCGTCGACCGAGGTCGCAGGGTAAGGATTCCCTGCCACTTGTGTCCATTACCTGTGGATGTTTGGATCTGGCCATGCCACCCACCGCATCGAGCGCCCGCCGACACGACCGCGAGATCCTCGCCCTCGCCCTGCCCGCCTTCGGCTCCCTGGTCGCGGAACCCCTCTTCCTGATGACCGACAGCGCCATGGTCGGCCACCTCGGCACCGCCCAGCTCGCCGGCCTCGGCATCGCCGCCGCACTGCTGTCCACCGCCGTCAACGTCTTCGTCTTCCTCGCCTACGCCACCACCGCCGCCGTGGCCCGCAGCGTCGGCGCCCGGGACCTGTCGGCCGCGATCCGCCAGGGCATGGACGGCATCTGGCTGGCGCTCATCCTCGGCCTCTGCCTGGTCGCCGTCGTGCTGCCCACCGCCCCCGCCGTGGTGGACGCCTTCGGCGCCTCACCCACCGCCGCCCCGCACGCCGTCACCTACCTGCGGATCAGCGCGCTCGGCCTGCCCGCCATGCTGATCGTCCTCGCCGCCACCGGAGTGCTCCGCGGCCTCCAGGACACCAGGACCCCGCTCTACGTGGCCATCGCCGGCTTCGGCGTCAACATCGCCCTCAACGCCGTGCTGATCTACGGCCTGGACCTGGGCGTCGCCGGCTCCGCCTGGGGCACCGTGCTCGCCCAGTTCGGCATGGCCGCCGCCTACCTCCGCGTGGTGCTGCGCGGCGCCCGCGCGCACGGCGCCAGCCTGCGCCCCACCGCCGCCGGGATCCTCGCCAGCGCCCGCGCCGGGGTGCCCCTGCTGATCCGCACCCTCTCGCTGCGCGGCGTGCTGCTGATCGCCACCGCCGTCGCGACCAGGCTCGGCGACGTCGACGTCGCCGCCCACCAGATAACCCTGACCGTCTGGACCCTGCTGGCCCTCGCCCTGGACGCCATCGCCATCGCGGGACAGGCCATCATCGGCCGCTACCTCGGCGCCGACGACGCCGCGGGCGCCCGCTCGGCCTGCCGCCGGATGATCTGGTGGGGCACCGTCTCCGGAGTGGCCATCGGCCTGCTGCTCGCCGCCGCCAGCCCGCTGCTGCCCCGGCTCTTCACCGGCGACGAGGCCGTGCACGAGCGGCTGCTGCCGGTGCTCCTGGTGGTCGCCGTCACCCAGCCGATCGCCGGCGTGGTCTTCGTGCTCGACGGGGTGCTGATGGGCGCCGGCGACGGGCCCTTCCTGGCCGGGGCCATGCTGCTGACCCTGGCCGTCTTCACGCCGATCGCGCTGCTGCTGCCCGGGCTCGGCGGCGGCCTCACCGCGCTGTGGTGGGCGCTGGCCGGGCTGATGATGGGCACCCGCCTGGTCACCCTGCTGCTGCGGACCTGGACGGGACGCTGGGCCGTCACCGGCGCCGTCCGCGCTTAGGGCCTGTCTTCCGGCACGCCGACGGCCGCGCCCCGCTGAACGCGGGGCGCGGCCGTTCGCCGATGTCAGCCCCTACTTGGCGGCTTCGACCTGGAGGCCCACGTTGGCCGCGACCTCCGGGTGCAGCCGGACGGTGACCCGGTGCGCGCCCAGGCTCTTGATCGGGGTGCGGAGCTCGATCCGCCGCTTGTCCACGTCGGGACCGCCGGCGGCCTTCACCGCGGCGACGATGTCGGCCGGGGTGACGGAGCCGAACAGGCGACCGCCCGTGCCGGCGCGGACCTTCAGCCGCACGGTGACGCCCTCGATCTGGGCCTTCACGTCGTTGGCCTGCTCGATCGAGGCGATCTCGCGGATCTTGCGACCGCGACGGATCTGCTCGACGTCCTGCTGGCCGCCCTTGGTCCAGCGGATCGCGGCACCGCGGGGCAGCAGGTAGTTACGGGCGTACCCGTCCTTCACCTCGACGACGTCCCCGGCCGTTCCCAGGCCGGCGACCTCACTGGTCAGGATGATCCTCATGGGTTGTGAACCACCCTTCCCTTAGCGCGCGGTCGAGGTGTAGGGCAGCAGCGCCATCTCACGGCTGTTCTTCACGGCCGTGGCGACGTCACGCTGGTGCTGGGTGCAGTTGCCGGTGACCCGGCGGGCACGGATCTTGCCGCGGTCGGAGATGAACTTCCGCAGCAGGTTCGTGTCCTTGTAGTCGACGTAGGAGATCTTCTCCTTGCAGAACACGCAGACCTTCTTCTTGGGCTTGCGCGCGGGCGGCTTCGCCATGGTGCTTCTCCGGTGAGTTCAGAAATACGTGGGGTGTGCCCTCAGAACGGGGGCTCGTCCGAGTAGCCACCGCCGGAGCCACCGCCCCAGCCACCGCCACCACCGCCGCCACCCTGCTGGCCGCCGCCGGCCGGAGCGCTGGTCGCCCACGGGTCACCCGCGGGCCCACCGCCCTGACCGCCCTGGCCGCCACCCCAGCCGCCGCCACCCTGGCCGCGACCACCGCCGCCACCCTGGCCGCCGCCGGGGGCGGACCTGGTGACCTTGGCCGTGGCGCGGAACAGCGAGGGACCGACCTCGTCGACCTCCAGGTCGATGACCGTGCGCTTGACGCCTTCCCGGTCCTCGTAGGTCCGCTGCTTGAGCCGGCCCTGGACGATGACCCGCATCCCCTTGGTGAGCGACTCGGCGACGTTCTCCGCCGCCTGGCGCCAGACCGAGCAGGTCAGGAACAGGGCGTCGCCGTCCCGCCACTCGTTGGTCTGCCGGTCGAAGATGCGCGGGGTGGACGCGACACGGAACTTCGCGACCGCCGCACCGGATGGAGTGAAGCGCAGCTCGGGATCGTCGACGAGATTGCCGACGACCGTGATGACGGTCTCGCCTGCCATTGGGGTACCTCTCGGCGGGGGTTAACTGCTGTTGCTGCGATGATTACGTATGGCTCTGACAATGACACCGACGGTGCCGCTCGCCGGCCCCGCTCGGTTCTGATCAGTGCGTGGCCGGGCGCAGGACCTTGGTCCGCATGACCGACTCGTTCAGGTTGAGCTGGCGGTCGAGCTCCTTGACGACCGCGGGCTCGGCCTGCAGGTCGATCACCGAGTAGATGCCCTCGGGCTTCTTGTTGATCTCGTAGGCCAGCCGGCGACGGCCCCAGGTGTCGACCTTCTCCACCTTGCCGTTGCCCTCGCGGACGACGGAAAGGAAGGACTCGATCAGGGGGGCGATGGCACGCTCCTCAAGATCGGGGTCGAGGATCACCATCACCTCGTAGTGACGCATGCGAAAACCCACCTCCTCTGGACTCAGGCGGCCACGGGCGTTCCGTGGCAGGAGGGTCGTGATGCGGTCGCCCCGCAAGGGGGCGGACAGTACACCGTACCTGTCTCCGCCCTTCCGGTTGAAATCGGGGCGGTGAGCGGAGCAATCTGGACACGTAGGGTCATTCGAGGGTCATTCGCGCCTTGGAGGTGTCCCATGGCACAGGCCGCGCACCACGGTCCCTTCGCCTTCGCGGAACATCTGCTCAACATCGACGGCCGTCCCCATCCGGTCGAGAACCGCTACGCCATCGCGACGCTGCTGGTGGGAGCGGTCGCGGCCATCTTCTCGATCTGGAACAACATGCACCTGGTCAGCTCCTGGGCCGGTCTGGTCGGCATCGCGCTGGGCGCGAGGGCCCAGATGATCTCGGTGACGACCGCCCAGCGGTTCCTGGCCGTCCTCGGCCTCGGCGCCGCCGGAGTCGGCCTCTACCTGGGCCTGGCCCACGGCGGCCCCTTCGGGGGCGTGCTCGGCTGACGCACCCGGTCGGCGGCGGTCCTTCGGCGCGCCGCGCCGAAGGACCGCCAAGACCTGGGCGGCCCTTGACGCAACGGCACCACGCGGGCGCCGTTAGGCTTCCGGCACGACCCTGCGATTGACGCAGCCGGCGACCGGAGGAGCGCCCCGTATGAGCCTGACCCTGAGGACCATCAGCCGCGAGGAGCATCTGGCGTACATCCGTTCGCTGCCCTCGGCCAGCCACATGCAGGTGCCGGCCTGGGGTGACGTGAAGTCCGCCTGGCGGTCCGAGTCCCTCGGCTGGTTCGACCGGACCGGCCGCCTGGTCGGCGCCGGCCTGGTGCTCTACCGGCAGGTCCCGAGGGTGAAGCGGTACCTGGCGTACCTGCCCGAGGGCCCGGTGATCGACTGGTTCGCGCCGAACCTCGAGGAGTGGCTGCGGCCGATGCTCGACCACCTGAAGCAGCAGGGGGCGTTCTCGGTCAAGATGGGCCCGCCGGTGGTGATCCGCCGCTGGGACGCGGCCGCGGTCAAGGCCGGCATCCAGAACCCCGACGTCAAGCGGCTGCGGGACGTCTCGGCGACCTTCATCGAGCCGCGCGCCTTCGAGGTCTCGGACAAGCTGCGGCGGATGGGCTGGCAGCAGGGCGAGGACGAGGGCGCCGGCTTCGGGGACGTGCAGCCGCGCTACGTCTTCCAGATCCCGCTGCGCGGCCGCTCGCTCGACGAGGTCCAGAAGGGCTTCAACCAGCTGTGGCGGCGCAACATCAAGAAGGCCGAGAAGGCCGGCGTCGAGGTCGTGCGGGGCGGCTACGAGGACCTGGGCACCTGGCAGCGGTTGTACGAGATCACGGCGGAGCGCGACCGTTTCCGCCCGCGCCCCCAGTCGTACTTCGAGCTGATGTGGCGGGTGCTGAACTCCGAGGACCCGGACCGGATGCGGCTCTACATCGCCACGCACGAGGGCGAGGCGGTGGCCGCGGCCACGATGCTGATCGTGGGCGGCCACGTGTGGTATTCGTACGGTGCGTCCGCCAACCACAAGCGGGAGGTACGGCCGTCCAACGCCATGCAGTGGCGCATGCTGCAGGACGCGCACGGCCTGGGCGCCGACGTGTACGACCTGCGGGGGATCGGTGACTCGCTCGAGGACACCGACCATCTCTTCGGCCTGATCCAGTTCAAGGTGGGGACGGGCGGCGAGGCGGCCGAGTATCTCGGCGAGTGGGACTTCCCGCTCAATAAGCTTCTCCACAAGGCGTTCGACATGTATATGTCGCGGCGCTGAACCCTCACCTCACGCACCGGAGCAACACCCCCCGTACGCACCGCGTGGCAGCGCGGAGAAAGGGTCACCCAGGCCATGGCGCTCACCCTTTACGTCGACCGCGACCGCTGGCGGGCGCACCAGCGGTCGGTGGTGGCTGACTTCCCCGACCTGATCCCCGTCTGCAAGGGCAACGGCTACGGCTTCGGCCACGACCGGCTCGCCGAGGAGGTCGCGCTGCACGGCCTGGAGACCATGGCGGTGGGCACCACCTACGAGGCCGCGGCCATGAAGGACCGCTTCAGCGGCGACCTGCTGGTGCTGACGCCGTACCGGCGCAGCGAGGAGCCGGTGCCGCTGCCCGACCGGGTGATCAGGAGCGCCTCGTCGGTCGACGGGGTGTACGGCCTGGTGGGCTCCCGGGTGGTGGTCGAGGTGATGAGCTCGATGAAGCGCCACGGGGTGTCCCCGCGCGACCTCGGCAAGCTCCAGGCGGCGCTGGACGAGGTGCGGCTCGAGGGCTTCGCGATCCACCTGCCGCTCGACCGTACCGACGGCACGGACGCGGTCGAGGAGGTCATCGGCTGGATGGACCGGCTGCGGGCCGCCCGGCTGCCGCTGGACACGATGTTCGTCAGCCACCTGTCCGCGCCGGAGCTGAGCAGGCTGCGGCAGCAGTTCCCGCAGACCAGGTTCCGGGCCCGGATCGGCACCCGGCTCTGGCTCGGCGACCACGGGGCCACCGAGTACCGGGGCGCGGTGCTCGACGTGACGCCGGTGGCGAAGGGCGACCGGTTCGGCTACCGGCAGCAGAAGGCGCCGGGCGACGGCTGGCTCGCGGTGGTGGCCGGCGGCACCTCGCACGGCGTGGGTCTTGAGGCGCCCAAGGCGCTGCAGACGATCACCTCGCGCGCCAAGGGCATGGCCAGGGCCGGCCTCGCCACGGTGAACCGCAACCTGTCGCCGTTCGTCTGGGACGGCAAGCAGCGGTGGTTCGCCGAGCCGCCGCACATGCAGGTGTCGATCCTGTTCGTGCCGGCCGAGGCCAAGGGACCGAAGGTCGGGGACGAGCTCAAGGCGATCCTGCGGCACACCACGACTCAGGTCGACCGCGTCGTCGACCGCTGATCCCCGCGCCGCGCCCACCCACAGACGACGGCAGCCCCGGTTGCGGTCCGGGGCTGCCGTCCTGTTGTGCGCCCGGCTCGGCCGTGGCGCACACCGGTCGGGCCGTGGGCCCGTCCGGCCGCTTTCGAAGCGAGCGGCGCGGGCTAGCGCTCGACCTCGCCGCGGATGAACTTCTCCACGTTGTCGCGCGCCTCGTCGTCGAAGTACTGCACGGGCGGGGACTTCATGAAGTAGGACGACGCCGACAGGATCGGGCCGCCGATGCCGCGGTCCTTGGCGATCTTGGCCGCACGCAGCGCGTCGATGATGACGCCCGCGCTGTTCGGGGAGTCCCAGACCTCGAGCTTGTACTCCAGGTTCAGCGGCACGTCGCCGAAGGCACGGCCCTCCAGGCGGACGTAGGCCCACTTGCGGTCGTCCAGCCAGGCCACGTAGTCGGACGGGCCGATGTGGACGTTCTTCTCGCCCATCTCGCGGTCGGTGATCTGGGAGGTGACCGCCTGGGTCTTGGAGATCTTCTTGGACTCGAGCCGGTCGCGCTCCAGCATGTTCTTGAAGTCCATGTTGCCGCCGACGTTCAGCTGCATCGTGCGGTCCAGGACGACGCCCCGGTCCTCGAAGAGCTTGGCGAGCACCCGGTGGGTGATGGTGGCGCCCACCTGGGACTTGATGTCGTCGCCCACGATCGGGACGCCGGCCTCGGTGAACTTGTCCGCCCACTCCTTGGTGCCGGCGATGAAGACCGGCAGCGCGTTGACGAAGGCGACCTTCGCGTCGATGGCGCACTGCGCGTAGTACTTGGCGGCGTCCTCGGAGCCGACCGGCATGTAGCAGACCAGCACGTCGGCCTTGGTGTCCTTGAGCACCTGGACGACGTCCACCGGCTCCTCGTCGGACTCGGTGACGATCTCGCGGTAGTACCTGCCGAGGCCGTCGTGGGTCTCGCCACGCTGCACGGTCACGCCGGTGTTGGGCACGTCGCAGAGCTTGATGGTGTTGTTCTCGCTGGCGCCGATGGCGTCGGCCAGGTCGGTGCCGACCTTCTTGGCGTCGACGTCGAAGGCGGCCACGAACTCGATGTCCGAGACGTGGTAGTCACCGAAGGTGACGTGCATCAGGCCGGGGACCCGGCTGTCCGGGGCGGCGTCCTTGTAGTACTCGACGCCCTGCACCAGCGAGGCGGCGCAGTTGCCCACGCCAGCGATGGCTACGCGAACCGAACCCATTCCGGTTGCTCCCTGTGGTTGTTCTGACATGACCCCGCATCGTCGCGGGGGTGTTGGTGGGGGTTTTCCGGGGGCTCGCCCCCGCGCGGTGTCTCACCGCGGTGCTGTGGCCTGTTACGGAGAGGTGTCGCCCCGATCGCGTTGTTCGCGCCGGTCGCGCCCCTCCCGCTCGCTCTCGATCAACTCGTTGAGCCAGCGGACCTCGCGCTCCACGGACTCCATGCCGTGGCGCTGCAGTTCGAGGGTGTAGGCGTCCAACTTCTCGCGGGTGCGGGCCATCGAGGCGCGCATCTTGGCGAGACGCTCCTCGAGCCGGCTGCGACGGCCCTCGAGCACGCGCATCCGCACGTCCCGCGAGGTCTGGCCGAAGAAGGCGAAGCGCACGCCGAAGTGCTCGTCCTCCCAGGCGTCGGGACCGGTCTGGGCGAGCAGTTCCTCGAACCGCTCCTTGCCCTCGGCCGTCAGCCGGTAGACGATCCTGGCGCGGCGGTTGGTCAGCGGCACGGCCCGCGGGTCGTCCGGGTCGCGGCCCGACTCCTCGGCGAGCCAGCCCTGCTGGACGAGCGTCTTGAGGCAGGGGTAGAGAGAGCCGTAGCTGAACGCCCGGAAGACGCCCAGCGAGGTGTTGAGCCGCTTGCGCAGCTCGTAGCCGTGCATCGGGGCCTCGCGCAGAAGGCCGAGGACGGCGAACTCCAGAACACCTGAGCGCCGGCTCACCGGTGCGACCACCTCCGCTCTCATCCGTCGTGCCGTGCCTTGCCTTACTCGTCCGTGCCGTGCGGCGGCGAGGCCGCACCTTACTCTTACCGCGATGCATTGAACCGATGTATCGGCTCGATACATCTCGACGATAGAACGGGGCGCGGGAGGCCGCAAGCGGGCACTCGGTGAGGGGGGTCACATCTTCACTTCACCGCAGGCGTTATGCACCCATTGGTCCGTAGGCCAAGAAAGGCGCGTTTTGGGGCTGCGTAGTCTTGGCCCGTGCAGACCACCGCGACCGGGAACCCGATGACGCCCGACGGCGTCATGATTCGTGGTGCAGTGCGCCCGAACGCGTGGCCGGGTCGCACGTCGGGGGACTGGAAGACACCAGTAGGACCTGCCCTAGCAGGCTGCCCACGTCCGTACGAGGAGTAGCTGTCCATGAGCGAGCACCGTCGCAAGCAGCCGCCGGGGCGCGGTCGCCGCGGAGCGCCCCAGAACGGCCGCCGAGCCGGGCCACCGCCAGCGCCACCCGCCGGGACTGAGCCGCCGGTCGACGCCACGGCCGAGCTGACGCCGACCCGCCCCGCGTACGGCAGCCGCGCCGAGGCCCGACGCGCGGCACAGCGCTCCGCGGGCGGCAGCCGCCGCCGGCGCGCGCCCGAGACCCCGCGCAAGAAGCGCTTCATCGACTACCCGCGCCACAACCACACGGGCTGGCGGCGCTGGGTCCCGTCCTGGAAGCAGACCCTGGGCTCCGCGCTGGCGTTCTGCGCGCTGATGATGGGCGCGGTGGCCGCCGCGTACCTGATGATCCCGATGCCCAACGCCAACGCCATCGCCACGGCGCAGAGCAACGTCTACTACTGGGCGAACGGCGATCGGATGGTGGTCTCCGGCGGGGACAACGTGAACCGCCAGATGGTCGGTCTCGACGACATCTCCGTCGACATGCAGGACTCCGTCGTGGCCGCCGAGAACCAGTCCTTCTGGACCGACTCCGGCATCGACCTGCGGGGCATCGGCCGCGCCATGCTCAACATGGCGCGCGGCGGCGAGGTCCAGTCGGGGTCCACGATCACCCAGCAGTACGTCAAGAACATGTTCCTCTCCCAGGACCAGACCCTCACCCGGAAGGCACGCGAGCTGCTGCTCTCCGTGAAGGTGGGCACCGAGGAACCCAAGGAGGAGATCCTCGAGGGCTACCTCAACACCTCCTGCTACAACCGCGGCGCCTGCGGCATCCAGGCCGCGGCCCAGGCGTACTACGGCGTCGACGCCCGCGACCTCAACGCCAGCCAGTCGGCGTTCCTGACCTCGCTGCTCAAGGGCCCCAGCCTCTACGACCCGTACGACAGCGAGACCGGCGAGCTCAACGAGGCCAACCTGGCGCGGGCGCGGGAGCGCTGGGAGTCGACGCTGCGCCAGCGGAACGAGATCGAGATCCGCGGCAACCGGCTGAGCGACGAGGACCTGGCGGCCATCCTCGAAGACGGCTTCCCCATGCCGGAGCCTCCCACCCGGGCCATGGTGAAGGCCGGCCAGATCGGCTACCTCACGGACCTCGCCGACAACTACCTGATCTCGCAGGACTTCGTCACGGCGGACGAACTGGCGGGCGGCGGCTACCACATCTACACCACCTTCGACGAGACGATGGTGGAGCAGATGGAGCAGGCCGTCCAGCAGGTCAGCGAGGAGAACCTGGACCCGGAGGAGCGCGACGAGGACCGGCACGTCCAGTTCGGCGGCGCGGCCGTGGTGCCGGGAGACGGCGCGATCCGCGCGATCTACGGCGGCTCCGACTGGACCGAGCACTTCACCAACAACGCCAACAGCCCCAACGTGCAGGTCGGCTCGACCTTCAAGCCGTTCGTGCTCGCGGCGGCCTTCCAGACCGGCGTCCGCGACCCCGATGGTCCACCGAACCAACCGGACAGCGACCGGACGATCGTCTCGCCGGACAGCGTCTACCGCAGCGAGGACATGCTCCCCATCACCCTGTACAACGGGGAGCCGGCTGTGGTGGAGGACGAGCAGACCGGCGAAGAGAGACAGTGGGAACAGGCCAACTTCGAGGGCAACGACCAGGGCGACATCACCCTGCGCGAGGCGACCATCGTCTCGGCGAACTCGCCCTTCGCCCAGCTCGGCATGGACGTCGGCCCCGAGCAGGTGAGTGAGGCCGCCCAGGCAGCCGGACTGCTGCCCGACAGCCTGGTCGAGGCCAACGACAGCGTGCCCACCTTCGCCCTCGGTGTCTCCACGCCGGGGCCGATCCGGATGGCCTCCGCCTACTCGACCTTCGCGGCCGGAGGCGAGCAGAACGAGCCGTACTCGGTGCGCGAGGTCCGGGACCCCGAGGGGAACACGGTCTTCGAGCACGAGGAGACCTCCAACCAGGCCTTCGACTCGGATGTCGCCAACACGGTGACCGACCTGCTGGTCGACGTGGTCCAGGACCCCGACGGAAGCGGCAACCGCGCCGCCGACATCGGCTTCCCGGTGGCCGGCAAGACCGGAACCACGGACGACAACAGGAGCGCCTGGTTCGTCGGCTACAGCTCCGAACTCTCCACCGCCATCGGCATGTGGAGATCACCGGACGACGAGGAGGACCTCTCCGAGGAGGAGATCGAGGAGGGCATCGGCGTCGGCTCCTTCATGTCGATGTACCAGACCGCTGGTCTTGAACGGATCAACGGTGGCTCGCTGCCGCTGTCCGTGTGGATGAACTTCATGAGCGCGTCGGCGACGGGCGACGAGGAGGAGTTCCCCGAGCCGCCGGAGGACTTCGGCGAGGAGGTCTGCGGCGGCGGCGCCGAGTGCCCCGAGGACGAGCCGACCCAGGAACCGACCCAGGAACCGACCGAGGAGCCGACCACCGAGGCCCCGACCGAGGAGCCGACTCAGGAGGAGCCGACCGAGGAGCCCACCACCGAGGAGCCGACCCCGGACCCGACCGACACCTGCAACCCGTTCGACCCGACCTGTAACACCGACTCCGGCGGCACCGCCGACGGTGGCGCGGACGCCGGGGGTACCGCGGACGGCGGCACGGATGCCGGCGCGACGGACGGCGGTACGGACACCGGTCAGGACAACGGTGGCCAGACCAACGGCAACGAAGGAGACACCGGCAGCATCTTCGGCGGCGATTAACCGTCAGCCCGCCGACGGTCACCGCGGCCCCCCGCGCCCCCAGGGCGCGGGGGGCCGCGGCATGTGAGCGCTTGGTCGTGCCCTGTCCCCCTGACGGCGGGACCGTGGGGCAGGATGTGACCATGTCGCATCCCAACGAGCCGGAGGCCGCACGCCCCACCCTCCAGGACGAGGTGGCGGCCGCCGGCAGCGAGCTGATCGGCGGTCCCGCGGGCCGCCGGGCGGTCTCGTACGGCGGCCGCTGGACGCCCGTCCGGGTCGTCGCGCTGCTGGCGATCGGGATGTTCGCCCTCGGCCTCGTCCAGAAGGCACCCTGCTACAACGGCGGCTGGCTCTACGGGGCGACCGACCAGTACGTCCACGCCTGTTACTCGGACATCCCGCACCTCTACAACGGCCGCGGCTTCGGTGACGGCCTCGTTCCCTACTTCGACCGCATCCCCCTCGAACTCTCCGGCGACAAGGAGTACCTCGAGTACCCGGTGCTCACCGGCCTCTTCATGCAGGTCGCCGCGTGGCTCACCCCCGGCGGCCTCGGGAACGCGGGGCCGGAGCAGCTCTACTGGTTGGTCAACTCCGGCATGCTGATGGTCTGCGCCGTGATCATCGCCGTCTGCGTCACCCGCACCCACCGCAACCGCCCCTGGGACGGGCTGCTGCTCGCCCTCGCACCGGCACTGGCCCTTACCGCCACGATCAACTGGGATCTGCTGGCCGTCGCCCTCGTCTGCGGTGCGCTGCTCGCTTGGTCCCGCTCCCGCCCACTGATGGCCGGGGTGCTGATCGGACTGGCCACGGCCGCGAAGTTCTACCCGGTGCTGCTGCTCGGGCCGCTGCTGCTGCTGTGCTGGCGGGCGGGGCGCTGGCGCGAGCTCGGCATCGCGGTGGCCGGCACCGTGGTCTCCTGGCTGGCGGTGAACCTGCCGGTGATGGCGCTCGCTCCCCGAGGATGGGCCGAGTTCTACCTCTTCAGCGAGGAGCGCCCCGTCGACTTCGGTTCCTTCTGGCTGATCATCGCGCAGCGCGCCGAGATCACCCTGGACTCGGTCAACCTCTATGCCGCCGTGCTGGTCGCGCTGGGCTGCGCCGGCATCGCGGTCCTGGCCCTCACCGCCCCGCGCCGGCCGAGGCTGGCCCAGCTGGTGTTCCTGGTGGTGGCCCTCTTCGTGGTCACCAACAAGGTCTACTCGCCGCAGTACGTGCTGTGGCTGATCCCGCTGGCCGTGCTCGCGCGGCCACGCTGGCGCGACTTCCTCATCTGGCAGGCCTGCGAGGTGCTCTACTTCCTCGGGATCTGGATGTACCTCGCGTACCTGCACGGCGAGGACAACCAGGGTCTGCCTCAGGGCGGGTATCAACTGGCTGTCGTGATCCATCTGTTGGGCACGCTCTACCTCTGCGCCCTGGTGGTGCGCGACGTGCTGCGTCCGGAGCACGACGTGGTGCGGATCGACGGCTCCGACGACCCGGGTGGCGGCGTGCTGAACGGCGCCCCCGATGCGTTCTCCCTGGCCCCCAGGCAGCCGGCCCCTCGGGCCACCGCCTATGTCGACTGGGGCGTCGCCCCGGGTGCGGACGTTTCACGTGAAACATGAGAGACCGGAACAGCCGGTATCAGTCCTCGCGGATCTCCGCACCCTGTTGCGTTTCCCCGGATTCCGCCGCCTGCTGACCGTGCGGCTGCTGTCCCAGTTCGCCGACGGCGTCTTCCAGGTGGGCCTGGCGGCCTATGTGGTGTTCTCGCCCGAACAACAGACGACATCCGCCGACATCGCGGCCGCCATGGCCGTGCTGCTGCTGCCGTACTCACTGCTCGGCCCCTTCGCCGGGGTGTTGCTCGACCGCTGGCGCCGGCGCCAGGTGCTGCTGCACGGCAACCTGCTCCGCAGCGGCCTCGCGGTCATCACCTGCGCCCTGGTGCTGGCCGGCGTGCCGGACTGGCTGTTCTACCTGTCGGCGCTCTCGGTCACCGCCGTCAACCGTTTCATCCTGGCCGGCCTCTCCGCCGCGCTGCCGCTGGTGGTGGACGAGAAGCGGCTGGTGATCGCCAATTCGCTCTCGCCGACCGCCGGCACCATCGCCGCCACGATCGGCGGCGGCACCGGCTTCGTGGCCGGCTTCATCGCCCGCACCCAGGGCATGGAGGACGCCCTGGCGCTGGCGTTCGCCGGAGCCGTCTATCTCGCCGCCGGGCTGGCCGCCCTCCGCATGAACGCCACCCAGCTCGGCCCCCGGGGCGGCGAGGCGCCACCCGGCCTGGGCGCGGCGATCGTCTCCACGGCCCGCGGCCTGGTAGGCGGTCTCGGACACCTCGCCCAACGCCCGGCCGCCTCCTGGTCGCTGGGCGCGGTGGGCCTGATGCGGTTCTGCTATGGCTCCCTGCTGGTCATGGTGCTGATGCTCTCCCGTTACGCCTGGGCGGATGGCGACGAGGAGCAGGGAATGGCCTGGCTCGGCCTGGTGGTCGGCGCCTCCGCCGCGGGATTCTTCGTGGCCGCCCTCATCACCCCCTGGGCGGTCTCCCGACTCGGCGGCTTCGGCTGGTACGCGGGCTGCGCCGGGCTGGCCGCCGTGCTGGTCCCCTCCCTCGGCTTCTCCTTCCGCCCGGCGCCGATGATGATCGCGGCCTTTCTGCTGGGCCTGGTGACCCAGAGCACCAAGATCGTGACGGATACCGTGGTGCAGTCCTCGGTCGACGACGGCTACCGAGGACGGGTCTTCTCGCTCTACGACATGCTGTTCAACATCGCGTTCGTCGGCTCGGCGGGGTTGTCCGCGCTGATACTGCCGCTCGACGGCCGCTCCCCGATACTGCTGGCGACCGTCTCCGCGATCTATGCCATCACCGCGCTGATCGTCTCCACGTTGCGCAGGACGGTCGTTTCACGTGAAACAGCCGAAACGGCGCTCAGCCCTGGGCAGCCCACCAGTCCTTGAGGGCGGCCACCGCGGCCTCGTGACCGAGCGGGCCGTTCTCCAGACGCAGCTCCAGCAGGTGGCGGTATGCCTTGCCGACCTCGGGGCCGGGGCGGATGTCGAGGATCTTCATGATCTCGTTGCCGTCGAGGTCGGGGCGGATGGCGTCCAGCTCCTCCTGCTGCTTGAGCCGCTCGATGCGCTCCTCCAGACCGTCGTAGGCGCGGGAGAGCGCGAGAGCCTTGCGCTTGTTGCGCGTGGTGCAGTCGGAGCGCGTCAGCTTGTGGAGCCGGTCCAGCAGCGGGCCCGCGTCCCGTACATAGCGGCGGACGGCGGAGTCGGTCCACTCACCGGTGCCATAGCCGTGGAAGCGCAGATGCAGTTCCACCAGCCGCGACACGTCCTTGATCATGTCGTTGGGGTACTTGAGCTTGGTCATCCGCTGCTTGGTCATCTTGGCCCCCACCACCTCGTGGTGGTGGAACGAGACCCGACCATCGCCCTCGAAGCGCCGCGTCCGGGGCTTGCCGATGTCGTGCAGCAGGGCGGCCAGGCGCAGCACCAGGTCCGGCCTTCCGTCCTCCAGCGCGATGGCCTGCTCCAGCACGGTCAGGCTGTGCTCGTAGACGTCCTTGTGCCGGTGGTGCTCGTCCCGCTCCAGCCGCAGCGCCGGCACCTCCGGCAGCACCCGCTGGGCCAGGCCGGTGTCCACCAGCAGCGAGATCCCCTTGCGGGGGTGGTCGCTGAGCAGCAACTTGTTCAGCTCGTCCCGGACCCGCTCGGCGGAGACGATGTCGATCCGCTCAGCCATGGCCTCCATGGCCGCCCTGACCGGCTCCGCCACCGTGAAGTCCAGCTGGGCGGAAAAACGCGCGGCCCTGAGCATGCGCAGCGGATCGTCGGAGAAGGAGGCCTCCGGGGTGCCCGGGGTGCGGAGCACCCGGCGGGCCAGGTCGGTCAGCCCGTTGTGCGGATCGATGAACTCCTTGCGGGGCAGCGCGACAGCCATCGCGTTGACGGTGAAGTCCCGACGCACCAGGTCCTCTTCGAGAGAATCTCCGTAGACCACCTCGGGCTTGCGGGAGTCCCGGTCATACGCCTCGGACCGGTAGGTGGTGATCTCCAGCTGGTAGTCACGCGGAGGCTCCCCCCCGGCGGCCGCGGGGGCGCTCTTGCGGCAGCCCACCGTGCCGAAGGCGATACCCACCTCCCAGACGGCGTCCGCCCAGGGCCGGACGATCCGGAGCACGTCCTCCGGGCGGGCGTCCGTGGTGAAGTCGAGATCGTTGCCGAGCCGCCCCAGCAGGGCATCCCGTACCGATCCACCGACGAGGGCAAGCGAGAACCCCGCACGCTCGAAGCGCGCGGCGAGATCGTCGGCGACGGGGGACACCCTCAGCAACTCCCCCACAGCACGCCGCTGGACCTGGCTCAGCTCCGTCGAGGAGGGCTGGGAGTACGTGTCTTTGCTGTCGTTCGGCACAACAGCACAGGGTACGTGCCCGGCCGCGCCCCGAAGCCCGGACGGTCCCCGTCCTCGGTGGGCACGGAGGCGGGCAGATCATCGTTACCATGAGGGCGGCTTGGCGGAGACGCGGCACGAATGAGGAACGGGGCTGACGCGTGGCAGAGGTCGCAGGGACGATGTCCTGCACCCGTGCGAACCGGCGGCTGGGTGGGCTGCGCCGCCGCCGGCGGCTGGCCTCCCTGATCGCCACGATCGCCGCGGTACTGCTGCTGACCGGGCTGGGCCAGGATCCAGCCCAGGCGGCGCCCCACTCCCGCGCCGAGGAGATCGGCACCGGCGACCGTACCGCCACCATCGCGATCACCCATGTCGACCCGGCGCTGCCCAGTGCCGACGACGACGTCACCATCAGCGGCACGATCACCAACGAGGGCGACTCCGCCATCGTGGACAGTTCGGTCGCGGCCCGCCAGGGGGTGCCGCTCTCCAACCGCAGCGCCATCGACGAGTCCGTCTCCAGGACCGGCTTCGACAGCGCCTCCGACGGCCAGATAGTGCGCGACCACGGCCAGGACATCGGCGACATCGCCCCGGGGATGTCCCGCACCTTCTCCCTCGAGATCCCGGTCTCCGAACTGGCACTGGGCGAGGACGGTGTCTACCAGCTCGGCGTCACGCTGATCGGCCAGACCGAGAGCGCCCGCTGGGACGACAACCTGGGCATCGGCCGGACCCTGCTGTCCTGGCAGCCCGACGGCCGGGACGGCTCCGCCGCCCAGACCGGGCTCACGGTCCTGTGGCCGCTGATCTCCGGCACCCACCTCACCGCCCAGACCGGCTCCGACGAGGTGCAGACGCCGGTCTTCCGGGACGACGCCCTGCTCGACGAGATCTCGCCCGGCGGCCGGCTGTACCAGATGGTCACCCTGGGCGCCGACCTCCCGGTCACCTGGGTCATCGACCCCGACCTGCTGGCCTCGGTCGACGCCATGCGCGAGGCGTACCAGGTCCCCGGCGAGGACGGGGACCTGGTGAACGGCACGGGCCAGGAGGAGGCGCGGGCCTTCCTCGCCGAGTTGCGGGAGGCCGTGCAGGGCGACGAGGTGGTGGCGCTCCCCTTCGCCGACCCCGACCTGGCCTCGCTGGCCCACCGGGGGATGGACGTGCAGGGCGCGCTGGGACAGCTCAGGACCGCCACCGACACGGCGCCGGTCACCATCGAGACCGTGCTCAACACGGAGGTCCGGCTCAACACCCGGATCGCCTGGCCCGTGAACGGCGCCATCGATCCGGACATCGTCTCCGCGGCCACCTCGGCCGGCGCGGACCAGATCATCACCCGCAGCGACAGCCTCCGCAACGGGGACTCCCTCTCCTACACCCCCACCGCGGCCCGTCCCATCGGCGGCGGCACCACCGCCATCGTCGCGGACGAGCGGCTCTCCACCCTCTTCGAGGGCGACATGACGCGGACCGGCAGCGCGTCGCTGGCCGGGCAGGAGCTCCTGGCCCAGACCATGGCGATCAGCCAGCAGGAACCGGGCCTGGAGCGCTCCATCGTCATGGCCCCGCAGCGGATGCCCACCAGCGCCCAGGCCGAGGCCATGGCGTCCGCGCTCAGCACCCTGCAGGACCAGGGCGACTGGGTACGGTTCCTCGACCTCTCCGAGGCCGCCGAGGCCACCCCGGACCCCGCCGCCAACCAGCAGGTACCCTCCGCCGACGCCTACCCCCAGGAGCTGCGCGACCAGGAGCTGCCCACCAGCGCCTTCCAGTCCATGCGGGACACCAAGCGCACCCTGGACGACTTCACGGTGATCCTCACCGAGCCGCACCGGGTCACCGTGCCCTTCGGGAACGCCATCCACCGCGAGATGTCCGCGTCCTGGCGCGGCAGCCAGCAGGCGGCCGCCGACTTCCGGAGCCGGGTGCAGGGCGAGATCACCGGCCTCACCCAACAGGTCCACCTGATCCCCAAGGCCGACATCACCCTCTCCGGCCGCAGCGCCACCATCCCCGTCACGGTCCAGAACAACCTGGTGCAGGACGTGCAGGGGCTCGAGCTGCGGCTCGAGTCGAGCCGCAGGCTCGGCCTGGAGGTCGGTGAGGCCCAGCCCGTCGTGATCGGCAGCGGGCACAGCCAGTCCGTCAAGTTCTCCACCACCGCCAACGCCAACGGCCCGGTCAGCCTGACCGCGCAGCTCTACACGGCCGACGGCAAGCCCTACGGGGAGCCCATGCGCTTCCAGGCCGACGTCACCTCCATCACCTCCCAGGTGATGATGGTGATCGCCGGCGGCCTGCTGCTCGTGGTACTCGCCGGCATCCGGATGTACACCCAGCGCAAGCGCGCGGCCGGGGCGCAGGACGAGGGCGAGGAGCCAGAGGAGATGCTGGTCGAGGCGTCCGCGGACTCCTCCCGGGGTGAGACCACCGCCGACACCGGTGCACGCGGCGGCGCCACCTCCTCCGTGGGTGAGAAGCTGGACCCCGGCACATGAGCCGCCAGCCGGAGGGGCCGGCCCGTGAATCCTTGAGGTGGGGTAGCGATGCAAGCGCCGTACGACCGTGATCGCGGCCAAGCGCCGGGCGGCGGCGATCCGTCCGGCTGGCAGGGCGATCAGCACGGCCAGCCCGGCCCTCAGGGCGCCCAGGGTTACCCCGAGGGCTACGACCCCGCCGCCTACCACCACCAGCAGCAGCCCCCACCACAGCAGCCGTACGGCGGCGGGCAGCCCCAGGCCCCGGGCGGCTACGGCTCCCCCTACGGCCAGCAGCAGGGCGGCTACCCGCCGGCCCCACAGCAGCAGCACCAGCACCAGCCGCACCCGCAGCAGCAGGGCTACGGCCAGCAACCCCAGCAGTGGGCACCCGGCGGCTCCTACCAGGACCAGGGCGGGTACGGCGGCACCGAGGGATTGACCGGCCAGCCGGGCCAGCAACCCCGACAGGCCGCCGACGACGACGCCTTCGCCTACCTCTTCCGCGATCAGCAACAGGCCACCCCACGGCAGCAGAACCGGCCACCGGCCCCGCCCGGCCCGCAGCCGGCGCCCGCCGAGGCGGCGCCCGCGCCGCCGACACCGCCCGCCGCCTCCGCCTCCGCCAAGCGCCAAGGACGCGCCGCCAGCCTGCTGAAGTCGAGCGCCGTCATGGCCGCCGGCACCCTCGTCTCCCGGATCACCGGCTTCGTCCGGCAGCTGGTCACCGTGGCCGCCCTCGGCGCGGCCGTCCTCGGCGACACCTACACCGTCGCCTGGGCCCTGCCCTCGATGATCTACTTCCTGATCATCGGCGGTGGCCTCAACTCCGTCTTCGTGCCGCAGCTCGTGCGCGCCATGAAGAACGACCCGGACGGCGGCGACGCCTACGCCAACCGACTGCTCACCGTCGTCATGGCGGCCCTCGCCGCCCTGGTCATCGCCGGCATGCTGGCCGCCCCGCTGCTGGTCAGCCTCCAGTCACCCTCGATCGCCGACGACCCGGCCGCCAACGAGGTGACCGTCACCTTCGCGCGGTACTTCCTGCCGACCATCTTCTTCACCGGCGTCTACACGGTGATCGGGCAGATCCTCAACGCCCGCGACCACTTCGGACCGATGATGTGGACCCCGGTCCTCAACAACATCGTCGTCATCTTCACCTTCGGGATGTTCCTCTGGGTCTACGGAACCCAGACCACCTCGGGCCTCACCGAGGACAGCATCAGCCCCGAGGGGGTCCGGCTGCTGGGCGTGGGCACCCTCCTCGGCCTCGTCGTCCAGGCCGGCGCCATGATCCCCTACCTGCGCGCCGCCGGCTTCCGCATCCGTCCCCGCTTCGACTGGCGCGGCCACGGCCTCGGCAAGGCCGCCACCATGGCCAAGTGGACGGTCTTCTTCGTGCTGGCCAACCAGGCCGCCCTGCTGGTCGTCACCCAGCTCTCCACCGCGGCCGGCCAGCGCGCCGCCGACGCCGGCTTCGAGGGCACCGGCTTCATCGCCTACAACAGCACCCTGCTGATCTGGCAGATGCCCCAGGCCATCATCACCGTCTCGGTGATGGCAGCCCTGCTGCCCAGGCTCTCCCGCTCCGCGGCCGACGGCGACACCGCCGCCGTCCGCGACGACCTGTCCCACGGACTGCGCACCTCGGCGGTGGCCATCGTCCCCATCGCCTTCGCCTTCGTGGCCCTCGGCCTCCCGATGTGCACCCTGCTCTTCGGCTCGGGCGGCGATGAGAGCGCCCGCTCCTTCGGCTACATCCTCATGGCCTTCGGCCTCGGCCTCATCCCCTACTCGGCCCAGTACGTCGTGCTGCGCGCCTTCTACGCCTACGAGGACACCCGCACCCCCTTCTACAACACGGTGATCGTCTCGATCGGCTGGATCGTCCTCTCCCTGATCAGCTACGCGATCCTCCCCGACCGCTGGGTCGTCGCCGGCATCGCCTTCAGCTACGGCATCGCCTACGCCCTGGGCGTCGGCATCGCGTGGCGCCGGCTCCGCCTCCGGCTGCGCACCGATCTGGACGGCGCCCGCATCGTGCGGACCTACATCCGGCTCTCCGGCGCCAGCGTCCCCGCGGCCCTGCTCGGCGGCGCCGCCGGTTTCGCCCTGCTGCGCGCCCTCGGCACCGGCCTGATCGGCTCCCTGGCCGCCCTCACGGTGGGCAGCGCGGTCCTGCTGGCCGTCTTCTACCTCGCGGCCCGCCGGATGCGCGTCGAGGAGCTCACGGGCCTCGTGGGCATGGTTCGCTCCCGGCTCGGCCGCTGATCGGCCCATCTCATGCTGTTCCCACACGAAGATCCCCGGCGTCCGCCGGATCATCGCAGGCTGGGCCCGGTGGCGACACCGTTCGGCCACACGCCGTACAACCTCCGCCCGTACTCACATGTCGTGCAGGGTGGCGGACTACCGGCACAATGAATCTGGCAGTGTCAATAGCCCACAGCCGAGAACGGGGAGGCGGAACCCACGGTGGCCGAACGGAGCACGGCGACTAGCCCTCCACAGCAACCGGCGAGCACCGAGCACGCCACGGACGCCGAGAGCGCCGAGCAGGCGGACACCACGACGATCGCCCTCACAACGGGATCGGGTGCCGCGGCGGCGAAGGCGGACCAGGCGAACAAGGAGAGAGCCGAGCGGCCCCGAACCGTCGAGCTGCACAGTGGACACCGCCTCGCCAAGCGCTACCGACTCGAGGAGTGCATCACCCGACTGGACGGCTTCAGCAGCTGGCGTGCGGTGGACGAGAAGCTGCGGCGTGCCGTGGGCGTCCACGTCCTCCCCGCCGACCACGAGCGGGCGCCCAAGGTGCTCGCCGCGGCCCGCGCCGCGGCGCTGCTCGGCGACCCCAAGTTCGTCCAGGTCCTCGACGCCGTCGAGGAGCACGGGCTGGTCCACGTCATCCACGAGTGGCTGCCCGACGCCACCCCGCTCAGCACCGTCCTCGCCAGCGGCTCCCTCGACGCCCACGAGGCATACGCGCTCGCCAGCCAGGTCGCCCAGGCCATGGCCGCCGCCCACCGCAAGGAGCTGGCCCACCTCCGGCTCACCCCCGCCACCGTGCTGCGCACCGGCCCCGGCCAGTTCCGCATCCGCGGCCTCGCCGTCGACGCCGCGCTGCGCGGCATCACCTCGGACACCCCCCAGCGCACCGACACCGAGGCCATCGGCGCGCTGCTCTACGCCGCGCTGACCCAGCGCTGGCCCTACTCCGAGGGGGCCTACGGCCTCAGCGGCGTCGCGGGGCTCAGCAAGGGCTCCCGGGACTCCCTGGTCACCCCGGACCAGCTCCGCGCCGGAGTGCACCGCGGGCTCTCGGAGATCGCCATGCGAGCCGTCGTCAACGAGGGCGCCACGGCGACCAGCCAGAAGCCGCCCTTCACCAGCCCCGAGGAGATCGGGCAGGCGCTGGGGGAGCTGCCTCGGATCCGCCCCCCGGAGGACACCCCGACCGGCATCGCCGGCTTCCAGCGCACCACCTACCAACGCGGCACCCTCGCCAACAACCGCCCGCTGCCACCCACCGCCACGCGCCCGCCAGCGCCCCCGGAGCCGGCACTGCCCGGCCGCACCGGCGCCGCCCTCAAGTGGGGCGTCTCGGCCCTGCTGATCGCCGCCCTCGGCCTGGGCAGCTGGCAGCTGGCCGACGCGCTGCTCAAGGGCGACAACCCGCCGCCCGAGACCTCCGAGCCCACGGGCCCCGCCGTCCAGGAAGAGGAGACCCAGCCGCCGGCGCCCGAGCCGGTCACGATCTCCGACGTGGTCGAGTTCAACCCCGACCCCGGCGGCAACAGCCAGAACCCGGAGATGGTCCCCAACGTCTTCGACGGCGACCCCGACACCATCTGGCAGACCAACCACTACGTCGGAGCCGGCTTCGGCAACCTCAAGGAGGGCCTGGGCCTCATCCTCGACCTCGGCGAGCCGCAGACCGTCAGCTCCCTCACCGTCAACGCGGTGGGCGACACCCCCATGCAGTTCCGGGTCGCCGACCCCGACGTGACCGACATGCCCACCGCGCTCGACGACTTCTCCACGGTCGCCGAGGGCACCGGCGAGGACCTCACGCTCACGGCCGAGGAACCAATCGAGACACAGTTCGTGCTCGTCTGGCTAACCGACCTGCCCGTCGGTGACGATGGCAAATACCGTGGCCGCATCGCCGAGATCTCCGTATCAGGCTGACCGCGCGGCCCCGACCCGAGGGCCCGCGGCCGCCACCCGGCGACCACCGACCACAACGACGGCAGAGCAGGCACAGAGGGGAGGGCCCGGCGTGGGCAGACGCGTGCCGGAGGGACCGGCCGTCGACTCCGACGACGAACTGCTGGCTCGGCACGCCGCAGGCGATCCCGACGCCTTCTCGGAGCTGGTCCGCCGCCACCGGGACCGGCTCTGGGCCGTAGCCCTGCGGACCCTCGGGGACCGCGAGGAGGCGGCCGACGCCCTCCAGGACGCCCTCGTCTCGGCCTACCGCGCCGCAGGCACCTTCCGCGGCCAGGCGGCCGTCACCACCTGGCTGCACCGGATCACCGTCAACGCCTGCCTGGACCGCATCCGCCGGGCCAACAGCCGCAAGACCGCGCCCATGCCGGAGCCCGAGCGCCTCGAGGACCTGCTGGAGCCGCACGAGTCGGCCGCCGCCCCCGCCGAGCGTCAGGACCTCCGTCGCGAGCTGCGCACCGCCCTGGACGAGCTACCGGCCGAGCAGCGGGCCGCGCTGGTCCTCGTCGACATGCAGGGCTATCCCGTGGCCGAGGCCGCACGCATCCTGGACACCCCCGTCGGCACCATCAAGAGCCGCTGTGCCCGCGGCAGAGCCCGGCTCCTGCCGCTGCTGCGCCACCTCCGCCCCCGCGCCTCCGAGGACGAGGGATCCCCCGAGAGGAACCAGTCACCGGACACATCCGTCCCACCTCCAAGGAAGACGGGCGATACCAGGAGAGCCAGGCGGGGAGGAGGCGGAAGCTCATGAACAACACTCACCCGGACCCCGCCGAGATCGCGGCACTCGACGAGGACCTACTGAGCGAGCCCGAGGCCGAAGCCCTACGGGACCACCTCGCCGGCTGCGCCTCCTGCGCCGAGATCCACGCCGATCTCCTCGCCCTCCGCCAAGAGCTCAGGGCACTCCCCGCGCCCCCCATCCCCGAGGATGTCGCGGCCCGCATCGACGCGGCCCTCGCCGCCGAAGCCGCCGCCGTTTCACGTGAAACAGAGCAGCCGGCGCCGACGCTCATGCCCATGACCCGGCCCCGCTGGCCCCGCATGGCCCTGGCCGCCGTGGGAGCCATCGTCGCGGTGGGGCTCGGCGCCTTCCTGACCCAGCCCCTCATCGGTCAGTCCACGCAGCAGGATGGGCCCGCCAGCGCCGAGGACGCCGACGAGGACACCGCCGCCCTGGCTGCGGAGCCCTTGGCGGACCAGGTCAGGGAGCTCCTCGCCGAGACGGAGGACGCGCCCGGCACCCTGTCCACGATGGAGGGCACGGAGGGGGATCTCGCCGAGCCCTCACCGGAGAGCGCCACCGGCGGGGAGGAGCCGTCTGAGGGCGGTGCCGAAGAGGAGTCCGGCGCGGCAACCCCCCAGGAAGCAGAACCGGTGACGGACGTGCCCTCGTGCGTGGAGGACGCCATCGGCCGGCAGGAGGCCCCCCTGGCCGCCGAGGAAGAGGACTACGGAGGCGTCGACGCCTATCTGGTGCTCTTCCGGCACACCGCCGACCCCGAGCGGGTGGATGCCTATGTGGTGGACGCGGACTGTGTCAGCGCCACCCCGCCGGCCTCGGGCGAGATCCTGGTCCAGCAGAGCTATCCGCTGGAGTAGCCCCAGGTCTTCCTGCCGGGAATGTCTGGGACCCTAGGATCCGTTACTGGACTGAGGGTCTCCACCGGGCCCCGGCCGTCCCATCCGAGACAAGGAAGATTCCCGTGAGCGACGTCCGCAACGTGATCATCATCGGCTCCGGACCCGCGGGCTATACCGCCGCGCTCTACACCGCACGCGCCTCGCTCAACCCGCTGGTCTTCGAAGGGGCGGTCACCGCGGGCGGCGCCTTGATGAACACCACCGAGGTGGAGAACTTCCCCGGCTTCCGGGACGGCATCATGGGCCCGGACCTGATGGACAACATGCGGGCCCAGGCCGAGCGCTTCGGCGCGGAACTGGTACCCGACGACATCGTCGAGGTCGACCTCAGCGGCGAGATCAAGAAGGTCACCGACACGGCCGGCAAGGTACACCAGGCGCGGGCGGTCATCGTGACCACCGGCTCCCAGCACCGCAAGCTGGGGCTGCCGGGCGAGGACGAGCTCTCCGGCCGGGGCGTCTCCTACTGCGCCACCTGTGACGGCTTCTTCTTCAAGGAGCACGACATCGCCGTCATCGGCGGCGGCGACACGGCGATGGAGGAGGCCACCTTCCTGAGCCGCTTCGCCCGCACGGTCACCATCGTCCACCGCCGGGACACCCTGCGTGCCTCCAAGGCCATGCAGGAGCGGGCCTTCGCCGACCCCAAGATCAAGTTCATCTGGGACAGCGAGGTCTCCGAGATCCACGGCACGGACGGCAAGCTCTCCGGGCTGACCCTCCGCAACACCCGCACCGGCGAGACCTCCGCCCTTCCGGTGACCGGTCTCTTCGTCGCCATCGGTCACGACCCGCGAGTGGAACTGTTCAAGGGTCAGCTGGAGCTGGACGCCGAAGGCTACCTGCGGGTGGAGTCGCCGACGACCCGCACCAACCTCCCCGGCGTCTTCGCCGCCGGCGACGTCGTGGACCACAGCTACCGCCAGGCCATCACCGCCGCCGGCACCGGCTGCTCCGCCGCGCTCGACGCCGAGCGGTACCTGGCCGCCCTGGCCGATGCCGAGAACATCACCTCGGACGTCCAGGTCTGACGGCCACCCCAGCCACCATCCCCCGACGTCACCCACGACCCCCCACCGACACGCAACACAAGCTAAGGAGAAGCACCATGGCCGGTGCCACCGTAACCGCCACCGACGCCGACTTCGAGGAGAAGGTCCTCAAGAGCGACAAGCCGGTGCTGGTCGACTTCTGGGCCGAGTGGTGCGGTCCCTGCCGCATGATCGCCCCCTCCCTTGAGGCGATCGCCGCCGAGCACGCGGACAAGATCACCATCGTCAAGCTCAACATCGACGAGAACCCGGCCACGGCGGCTCGCTACGGGATCATGTCCATCCCGACCATGAACGTCTACCAGAACGGCGACGTCGTGAAGACCATCGTCGGCGCCAAGCCGAAGGCCGCGCTGGAGCGCGACCTCAGCGACTACCTCTGATCGGCACGGCATCTGATCCACACCGGAGGGCCGTCGCGTTTCACGTGAAA
>NZ_JAVREM010000020.1:0-101351 GCF_031845425.1 Streptomyces millisiae | reverse complement strand
GGTGGGTGGGGGAAATCCGCGCAGCGCCCCGCGGAGCGTCGGCGTGGTGACTCCCGGCGCTCCGCGCCGGCAGGCGACCGGTAGCCTGCGGCAGCATGACGCGTACCGCCCTCGTCGGAGTCACCACCCTCGTCGCCCTGGAGACGCTCCGCCTCACCGGGACGGCGTTCGGCGAGGCGACGACGGTCGGCACGCTGCTGGTGGTGGCCCTCGCCACCCTCGGCGCCGGGCCCGTCGCCTGGTGGCTCGGCCGGCGCCGCGCCCTGCCGGCGGCCCTCGGCGCGCTCGCCGCGCTCCGGCTGCTGCTCCAGGTCCCCGCCCTCCGTGGCCTGTTCCTGGTCGCGCTCACCACCGCCGTGGCCCTCGTCACGCTGCTGCTCGCCGCCCGTCGGGCGGGCCCGCGTCGTACCGGCCGTGCCGTCGCCCTCGCCGTGGCGTTCGACGTCGCGCTACGGCTGCCGCTCGACCTCCTCGACCCCTTCAGGTACGGCGGGTTCCCCGGCTGGTCGGTCGCCCTCGTACTGGCCGCCGCGCTCGGCGGCCTCGCCCGGCGCCTCCACCTGACCACCCCGTCCGACGGGCCGCTCCGGCCGCCGGCCGAGGCCGCCCGGGCGCTCGCCACCGCCGCCCCCTGGGGCGAGATACGCGACGCCGGCCCCGCCACCGCGCTGCTCGGCCCCGCCCTCGGGCTCTACGCCACCGTGCTCGCCTCGCCGGGACACCTCGGCGCGCAGGCCGACCTGTCCGTCGGCGTGGCCGGCCTGTGGGTCGCCGCCGGCGCCCTGCTCGGCGTCGTCGCGCTCTCGCTGCCGCTGCCCGGGCCCCGGTGGGCGGTCCCCGCCGGCCTCGCCGTCGCCGTGCCGGCCGCCGTCCTGCTGCCGTGGGCCGCGCTGCCCGCCACCGTGCTCGCTCTCGCCGCCCTGCC
This sequence comes from Streptomyces millisiae, assembly GCF_031845425.1. NCBI lineage: Bacteria > Bacillati > Actinomycetota > Actinomycetes > Kitasatosporales > Streptomycetaceae > Streptomyces > Streptomyces millisiae. Next base: position 100,426 of record NZ_JAVREM010000020.1, on the reverse strand, counting down.
GGTCACCCTGCGCCGCGCCGTGACGCTGCCACTCCCCGGGCCCGTGACCGGGCACGCGGCGGCCGCCGCGCTGGCCGCCCTGCTGGTCACGCTGCCGGTCCAACCGCCGTTCCCCACCTGGCTGTTCCCCACCCTCGCCGGCCTCGGCACGGCCTGGGCCGCCAGCCGCCTGCCGGTCCCCGCGCCGTTGCCGCGCCCGTTCCTGCCGATCATCCTCGCCACCCTGCTGCTCGCCGCCCCGCCGCTGGCCGGCGCGCTGCGCGCGGGACCCGAGCCGCTGTCCACGGACACCGCCGGCGGCATGTACCGGATGCTGAGCTGGAACGTGCACCAGGCGAGGGCCATGGACGGCGAACTCGACCCGGGGGCGGTCCTCGACACCATCCGCGCGTCCGGCGCGCAGGTCGTGCTGCTCCAGGAGGTCCCCAGGGGCCGCCCGGGCTCCGGCGGGTTCGACCTGGTCGACTGGCTGGAGCGGCGTCTCGACGTGACCGCCGTCTGGTCCCCGGAGCGCGACCGGCTGTCCGGCAATGTCATCCTCACCAGCCTCCCGGTCCTCGACGCGCAGACGGGCGACCTGGCCAGCGACCGCTCGTACGCCGCCGCCGACCTCCGGCTCACGGACGGCGAGACCGCTCGGGTCGTCACCGCCCACGGCTCCCCGTTCCCCGAGGTCTTCGAGAACCTGCTGCGCGCCACCGGTGACGGCACGCACACCGTGCTCGCCGGGGACCTCAACGCCGAGCCCGGCTCGGCGGAGATCGACGCGGTGCTGGCCGCCGGCCTGCACAGCGCGCAGGACGAGGCGCGCGATCCCGAACTCCGGGACCGCGACACCGCCGTCGGCCCGTCCCGCCGCGTCGACTGGATCTTCGGCGCCCGTGACGTCTCCTTCGGCGACCTCACCCTCACCGACACGGACGCCTCCGACCACCTGCCGATGGCCGTCACCGTCTACCTCGACTGACCGACCGGCGTCGGCACCGGCGGGTACTCTCGCTCGGGTGATCCGCGACCTCCGCAACGTCCGGCCCGTGACCCCGAGCCACGAGAGCACCCCGTTGAGCGAAGAGGAGGAGCGGCGCGTGCGCGACACGCTCTTCCGCGAGTTGGGCAACGCGATCGCCGACCGGGGCTGGACCACCTTCCCCGCCTACACCCCGGAGGAGCGCCGCCGGCTGGTCGCGGTCGGCGAGCGGCTGACGGCCCACTGGGGCCGGCGGGTCGTCGTCGAGGCGGAGGACCAGTGCGCCATGCGGCTGCGGCTCGCGGACGCACCGGCCCCCCTCGCCTGAACGACGAAGGTCAGCCGAGGCCGCCGGTGGCCCGTAGGTTCTGCCCGGTGAGCCAACGGGCGTCCGGGCCGGCCAGGAAGGCGACGACGTCGGCGACGTCGGCCGGCTCGCCGAGCCGCCGCAGCGGCGTCAGCCTGGTGATCAGCTCCAGGTTCTCCGGCGGGTTGGTGTCGCGCAGCAGGTCGGTCTCGGTGGCGCCCGGCGAGACGGTGTTGACGGTGATCCCCCGCGGCCCCAACTCGGCCGCCGCGACCGCCGTCAGCTGTTCCAGGCCGCCCTTGCTGGCCGCGTACAGGGAGATGCCGGGGGCGGGGCGCACCGTGTTGAGGGTGGAGATGTTGATGATCCGGCCGCCGTCCCGCATGGTGCGGGCCGCGTGCCTGATGGTGAGGAACGGCGCCTTGAGGTTGACCGTCAGCAACGCGTCGTAGGTCTCGTCGTCGATGTCGACGATCGGTGTCGGCATGAAGGGCAGCACCGCGTTGTTGACGAGGATGTCGAGGTCGCCGCCGAGCAGTTCGGTGGCGCGCTCCAGCAACTCCCGTACTCCGGCGGGCTCGGCGAAGTCGGCCCGCACGGCGTGCGCCTCGCCGCCTCCGGCGACCACGCCCGCCGCGACCTCCTCGGCCGCCTTCTCGTCCCGCGCGTAGTTGAACACGACGCGCGCGCCGTCCCGCGCGAGTCGCTCCACGATGGCGCGCCCGATGCCGCGTGAACCGCCGGTCACCAGCGTCGCCCTGCCGTCCAGCGGCCTGTTCGGCTTGCTCGATGTCTCGGTCGTCATGTGCCGACACTGCCCCGTCGTCGTTTCCGGCATCCCTGTCGTCGGCTGTCGGCAGAGCCGGATCGGCGGGCCGGCGACGTCCTACTCATTGACGTGCTCACGATAGGTGCGGTCGAATACGTCCGGAGGATTGGGAGCGCTCCCATGGTCGGGACGCCATGGACCGGGCGACTCCCGCCAAGCCCTGGAGGCGAGTCTCGTGAAGACGCTCCGCACGGCGGCCAGGACCGCGACCCGGGCCAGGCTGGCCGCGCTGGTCGCCGGCCTGCTGGCCGCGCTCTCCCTGCCGCTGGCCGCGCCGGCCGCCGCGGCCGACGCGACCACGACCGACCAGGCCGCGACCGACCGGGTCGGGACCGCCCAGGCCGCGACCTACGAGGCCGAGGACGGCACGCTGCGCGGCGTCAACGTCGCGTCCACCGCCGCCGGTTACTCCGGCACCGGCTATGTCGAGGGCTTCGACGTGGCCGAGGACGAGGTGGAGATCACCATCCCGGACAGCCCCGGCGGCCTCCACGAGCTCACCGTCGTCTACCGCGCGCCCTACGGCCAGAAGAACGCCGTGCTGCTCCTCAACGGCGGCGGCCACGGCGAGATCACCCTCGCCGCCACCGACGCCTTCACCCCGCTCCCGGCCGGCCGGGTGCTGCTGGAACCCGGCGACAACACCGTGACCGTCCGCAGCGGTTGGGGCTGGTACGAGATCGACGCCATCACCGTCTCGCCCGTGCCGCCCCGGCCGCCGCACCAGGTGGACGACGTGCCCGTCGACCCCCAGGCCACCCCCGAGGCGCGTTCGCTGCTGAGCTACCTGGCCTCCCAGTACGGCGAGACCATCCTCAGTGGCCAGCAGAGCCTCGACGACATCGCCTGGCTGGAGCAGAACGTCGGCCGCGCCCCGGCCATCGCCGGCCTCGACCTGATGGACTACTCGCCGAGCCGCGTCGAGCGCGGCACCACCTCGCAGGAGGTGGAGAACGCCGTCTCCTGGGACGCGCGCGGCGGCATCACCACCTTCTCCTGGCACTGGAACGCGCCCACCGGGCTGATCGACGAGCCCGGGCGTGAATGGTGGCGCGGCTTCTACACCGACGCCACCACCTTCGACGTGGCGGCGGCGCTCGCCGACCCGTCGTCCGAGGAGTACGCGCTGCTGCTGCGTGACATCGACGCGATCGCCGTCCAGTTGGAGCGCCTCCAGGACGCCGGCGTGCCCGTGCTGTGGCGGCCGCTCCACGAGGCCGAGGGCGGCTGGTTCTGGTGGGGCGCGAAGGGCCCGGAACCGGCCAAGGAGCTCTACCGGTTGATGTACGACCGGCTGACCAACACGCACGGCCTGCACAACCTCGTCTGGATCTGGAACTCCGTCGACCCCGCCTGGTACCCGGGCGACGACGTGGTGGACATCGTCAGCGCCGACTCCTACCCGCCGGCCGGCGACCACGGCCCGGTCAGCGCGACCTACGAGCGTCTCGTCGACCTGGTCGACGACACCAAGATCGTGGCGATGACGGAGAACAGCGGCATTCCGGACCCCGACCTGCTGGAGGCGTACCAGGCCGACTGGAGCTGGTTCCTCACCTGGTCGGGCGACTTCATCCGCGACGGCGTCGTCAACTCGCGGGAGCACCTGGCGCGCGTCTTCGGCCACGAGCGGGTCATCACCCTGGACGAGCTGGGCGACTTCAGGCGGCAGGGCGGTTGCCTGGCCGACCACCGGGTGGTGCAGCGGTGGGGCACCGGGTACCAGGCCGAGGTGACGGTCACCAACAACGGCTCGACGCCGCTGACCGGTTGGCAGGTGTCCTGGTCCGCGCCGGCCGGTCAGTCGCCGGGCGGGGCGTGGAACGCCCGCCTGACGACCGCCGGTTCGACGGTCCGCGCCACGCCCGCCTCGTGGAACGCGACGCTCGCGCCGGGCGCGTCGACGACCTTCGGCTACCTGGGCGGCTCCCCGTGGCCGAACGCCACGTTCCTCGCGCCGAGTTGCCAGGCCGGCTAGCGCCCCGGGCCCGCCGGGTCCGGGCCGGCCGGTGAGGTGCTGGTGGCGCCCGAGGCCGCCACCAGCACCTCCCCGGCCGCCGTCCGCACGTACAGCACCGACCGCCCGGCCCGCCGCCGCTCCACAAGACCCGCGTCCCGCAGCACCCGCAGATGTCGCCCCACCGAGCCGAGGCCCTGCCCGGTCACGGCGACCAGCTGCGTCGTGCTCATGGGGGTCCCGAGCAGCATCAGCAGCCCGGCCCGCGCGGTCCCGACGAGCGCCCCGAGCCCGGCCGGCACGGGGCGCCGGTCGTGGTCCGCGGCGAGCACGCCGAGACACGGGTAGACGACGGCGTACCGCTCCCGCCCCTCCCACGAGACCCAACTGGTCCGCGGCGTCACCGGCATGAAGAGCAGCTCGGCCCCGGCGGCGATCTCGCGCGGCGGATTCGCGTTCCGGTTGACCTGGAACCGGCTCTCGCCGAGCCACCGGGTCCCCGGCTTCAGCGAGTCCAGCACGGCCGCCCAGCCGCCCTGGCTCACGCGCGCGGTCCGCGCGACCACGTCGGCCTCCAGGACGCGCCGCCGGCGCTCCCAGTACGGCCGCACGGTCTCCGCCCAGACGTACGTCAGCAGCGCCGTCGCCCGCTCCGGCAGGTCGTCCCGCTCCAGAGCGGCGGGCAGCGGGCCCTTCAGGCACACCCGGAGGTCGTCCCGCGCCTGGCCAGGCCCGGCGGCCCGCACCCGGGCCACGGTCTCCTCGAAGCGCTCGCCCTCGCCCGAGGTGGGGCAGAAGAAGTCGGCGATCCAGGAGGTGCCGATCGCCACCCGGACGAGCAGCGCGGCCACCGGATCGGCCGCGAGGCGGGCCCGGTAGCCGGGCAGGTGGTCGCGCAGCCAGGCCGTCTCGCCCGGGTGGGCGCCGGTCCCGGCGTGCAGCAGCCGCAGGCTCGCGAAGGTCTCGGCGAACGGCGAGAGCACGAACCGACTGTGGACGAGGGTGTCGGCGTCGATCCGCCACAAGCCCATGGCGCATGACCTTTCGCGTGTCGGCGAAACAGTATCCACGGCCCCCGGGCGCTCCGAGACTCCGGCTCATGCGCAGCTACCGAACCCTGTTCCACACCCCGGAGTTCAGCCCGTTCCTGCTCTCCTTCGGCGCGTTCGCCGCGGCCCAGACGATCGGCGGCCTGGCCCTCGGCACGCTGGTCTTCCGGGCCACCGGCTCCCCCTTCCTCTCGGCGGTGAGCATGTTCGGCCCGCAGTTGGCGCAGTTGGTGGGGGGCGCGTTCCTGCTCTCGGCGGCCGACCGCCTGCCGCCGCGCGCGATCCTGTCCGGCCTCGCCCTGGTCTTCGCGGCCGGCACGGCGGTGTTGGCGCTGCCGGGGCTGCCGGTCCCGGCGGTGTTCTGCGTCGTCCTGGCGCAGGGGCTGATCGCGTCGCTCGGCGGGGGAGTGCGCGGTGGACTGCTGACCGAGATCCTGGCCAAGGACGGCTATGTGCTGGGGCGTTCGGTGTACAACATGCTCTGGGGCCTGACGCAGGTGGCCGGTTTCGCGACGGGCGGCGCACTGCTCGCGTTGCTGTCCCCGCGGACCTGTCTGCTCCTGGCGGCGGCGCTGTACGTGCTGTCGGCCGGGGTCACCCGCCTGGGCCTCTCGGCCCGCCCGCCGCGCTCCGCCGGCCGCCCGTCGGTCTCGGCGACCTGGCGCACCAACGCCCTGCTGTGGTCCTCGCGTCCCCGCCGCCTGACGTACCTGGCGCTGTGGGTCCCCAACGGCCTGGTGGTCGGCGGCGATTCGCTCTACGTCCCGTACGCGCCCGAGGCCGCCGGCACGCTGTACGCGTGCGGGGCGCTCGGCATGTTCCTCGGTGACCTGACGGTGGGCCGCCTGGTGCCGCCCGCCGTGCGGCCCCGGTTGGCGACCCCGCTGCGCCTGCTGCTGGCGGCTCCCTACCTGTGCTTCGTCCTGCGGCCCGGGGTGGCGCTGTCGGCCGTGGCCGTGGCCGTCGCCTCCTTCGGCTTCGCCGCGAGCCTGGTCCTCCAGGAGCGTCTGATGTCCCTCACCCCCGACGACCTGGCGGGCCAGGCCCTCGGCCTGCACGCCACCGGCATGGCCGCGATGCAGGGCGTCGGCGCCGTCATCGCGGGCGCGCTGGCCCAACTGATCTCCCCGGCCACGGCGATCACGCTGATGGCGGCCGGATCGCTCACCGCGACCCTGACCCTGGTGGCGCTTGGCCGGCACGCGGAAGCCGCAGGTCGCCGAGTGCGCTGGCCGCGATCAGCAGCAGGGTGAAGCCCACGCCGGCGAGCACCGTGACGGACGGCGTCGCGGCGCTCTGCACGGCCCCGGCCAGCGCGGCGCTGCCGCCGTAGCCGACGCCGACCACCGCGTACATCACCGAGTAGGCGGCGGCGTGCGCGCTGGGCGGCAGCGCCTCGCGCAGGGACAGCACCCGGGTCACCAGCACGCCGGCCTGCAACAGGCCGGCGACGAGGAGCGCGCCCGCGATCCAGGGCAGTGAGCGGGCCGTGGCGGCGAAGGCCACGCAGCCGGTGACGGCGAGCAGCAGGACCAGGCTCTGGGCGCGCAACGAGCCGGGCCAGCTGCCGCGCAGGCCGTAGAGGGCGGCCCCGGCGGCGGCCGCGACCGAGTAGCCGGCGAGCAGGGGGCCCGTCCAGCCGACGCCGATCGCGCGCTGTTCGAGCAGCGCGGGCAGCACGAGTTCGGCCAGCGCCAGCAGCGACATCGCGGCCGCGCCGGTGAGGTAGACGGGCCAGGCGCGGGCGAGGGTGCGCGCCATGGAGGCGCCCCGCCGATCCTCGGGCTCCGCCGGCCACCCCGCCGGCAGCGCCCACAGTCCGACGGTGGCCGCGGCCATCAGCAGCGCGGCGAGCAGCAGCGGCAGCGCCGGGTCGACGCCCAGCGCGAGCCCCCCGACGAGCGCGGGCGCGGCGGCCCAGACCGCGTAGGTGAGCACGGACTCGACGCTCAGCGCCTTGACCACGAGCTCTTCGGGCAGCGGCGCGGTCAGCAGGGCACGCAGCCCGCCGGGCGCCGCGGCCGGCACGGCGCCGGCGAGCGCGGCGAGGGCGCCGAGCAGCACCGGGTGCGCGTCGGGCAGCAACCCGATCCCCGCGAACGCGCAGGCGCCACCGGCCAACCCGGCCGCCAACTGGCCCCGCGCCCGCGCGGGCCGCAACCGCGGCCCGAGCGCCACGGCCCCCACGACCTCCCCGATCACATACGCCGCGGCGATCCCGGCCCCCAGCGCGGAACCGTCCGGCCGTTCGCGCACCAGGAAGACGAACGCGAGCGGCGCCATCGCGACGGGCAACCGCGCCCCCACGGCGACGAGCACCCAGAACAGCACGGGCCGGGTGGCCAGTTCGCGATATCCCACGGCTCTCCCTCCACGAGCTTCCGCCCCCCGGCGCCGACTGTGTCCTCACCGACGGCCGGCCGCAACCACCTTTCCCACCCGCGGACAGGGCAGCGCGGGATCACGGTGGTTGGGTGAGCAGGTGATGAGGTCGAGGGTGGTGTAGCCGGTTGCTTGGAGATACCAAGCGGCGTGTGCGTCACCTCCTCTCCGGAGGGTGGCGGCGACGTGCGCGCCACCTTCGCGGCGAGCCGCGCGTCATCTCTTCCTTGAACTAGCGGACGGCGTCGTGGACGTGGTGGAACGTGGCGGTGATGGCGGTGGCCGGCCGTAGCCAGTTGGCGATGAGGATCGGCGTGCAGGGGTTGGTGGCGAACGCGGGCGACTCCGGTCGGCGCGGCCCTTCCTGGTCGTAGGTGCGGCGGTCGCCGCTCCAGCGGTAGGCGTGGATGTGCCAGCGTTCGAGGTAATACGGGCCGACAGTGAACGAACAATCTGATGTCAGGAGGCGGCGTGATCGAAGCCGAACTCAAGGCGCGGGTGCGTGACCCGGAGGAAGTCGCGCGGCGGCTCGGGCAGTACGGGACGAGCCGTGTCGAGCGTTACTGGGACACGTACTACGACGACGACGGTCGTACGCTCAGCGGGCGTGACCAGGAGCTCCGAGTGCGAACGGTGGAGAACGCTCGGGGCAAACGTTCCGTGCTCACCTTCAAGGGCGCCGTGATCGACGCGGAGTCGGGGTCCAAGCCGGAGCACGAGAGCGAGATCGCCGAGGTCGAGGCGTTGCACGCCATTCTGCGCGGGCTCGGCTACCGGCCGTTCATCGCCTTTGAAAAACGGTGTCGCAACTACGAGTTCGAGGCTCGTGGGCGTCGGATGCTGGCAACGCTCGTGCGGGTTCCGGAGATCGAAGGGGATTATCTCGAAGTGGAGACGCTGGTCGAGTCGAGCGACGACCTCCCCGCAGCGCTGGCCGGTATTCGAGAGGTGCTGGCCGAACTCGGAATCGGGGAGGCAGAGCTGACCCGCGAGCTCTACACGGAGGCGGTTGCCGCGAGCCGGTGGACGAACGAGCGGTCAGCCCGCAGCGAGGCCGGTCAGGTGCCGACGTGAGGCGTTGAGCTGTCTGCGGCAGGGCCGCGCCGGGGAGGCTTGCGTGCGCCGTGGTCCTCGGCGGTGGCGTACCGTACCGGCTGCGACAAGATCACGTTGTCAACCCTGAGGGGCGAGATGAGAACTGCGAAGTCGAGGGTCGTGCGCCGGGTCGGTGGCATATGTGGGCTGGCCGTGGCGGCGGCGCTCACCGTGACGGCCTGCTCGGAGGAGTCCGGGGAGTCGGCGGACACGACTTCGGAGGCCACCGAGTCGCAGCAGGCCGAGGAGTCGGAGGAGTCGACCGAGGTCGACGAGTCCGCGGCGGACGCGTCCGGGGAGGCGCAGGGCGGTGGGCAGGCGGCGGCCGGTGACGCGGTGGCGGTGTGGATCACCGCGATCGTGGAGGACCGGCCGGTGGACGCCTGCCTCGCCATGGGGACGCCGGGTGCCGACGGCGCGCTCGCGGCCAACACCGCCGAGATGTGCGAGGGCGAGGGACCGCAGGCGGAGCAGGCGCGGCAGAGCGTGAGCGCGCTGCGCGAGTCGTTCGCCCCCGAGAACCCGGGGCAGCCGCTCGCCGTCGAGGTCGCCGAGGGCACGGAGTCGGCCGGGACGGTGACGTTCGACGGGGAGCAGGTCACCGTGGACGGTCAGACGCTCCAGGACATCGTCGTGTCGAACTCGACCGGCGTGGAGCCCGGGCAGATCGGCATCGGGATCGACGCCAGCGAGATCGAGGGGCTCTGGTATGTGACCGACATGAGCCTCTCCTTCGGCTGAGGCCGAGGCGAGACTGACGCCAGGCTCACGCTCCGCGGGACGCCAGCCAGTCGCGCAGCAGGGCGTGGAAGTCGGACGGGCGCTCCAACGACGGCAGGTGGGCGACGTCCGGCCAGTCGACGCGGCGGACGTCGGGGACGTCCGCCGTCAGCCGGGCGGCCGCCGCGTGGATGGCCCGCAGGTCGAGGGCGCCGAGCAGCACCAGGGTGGGGGCCCGTAGCTCGCCGAGGCGGTCGAGGGCGGGCGGGTCCGCCTCGGCCGCCTCCACGTCGTCCCAGTCGGCGGTCAGTTCGAAGGCGCGGCGCTGCATGAGCCGCACCAGGTCGCGGACGGCCGGGTCCACCTCGTCGCCGCGCCGCTGGGGTCCCTCGACCCACCAGGCGATGTTGGCCTCGACGGCGGCCGTCAGGTCGCCCCGGGTGAGGGCGGCGCGCTCGGCCTCCACGAAGGTCCGCAGGTCCGGGGTGAGTTCGGGGATGAGGGAGCCGCCGGGCGCGGCCAGCAGCAGCGAGGCGACCGACGACGGCTCCGCCAGGGCGAGTTCGACGGCCACGCCCGCGCCGTAGGAGGCGCCGACGAGGTGGCTGGGGCCCGTGACGCCGAGCGCGGCCAGCACGTCGAGCACGTCGCCGACGGGGGAGAGCGCACCGGCCGGCCGGTCACCGGAGTCGCCGAAGCCGCGCAGGTCCAGGCGGATCGCGTCGCGTTCCGCGGTGAGCTCGGGCCAGAGCGGGTCCCACATCCGGCGGTCGGCGACGCCCGCGTGGATCAGGACGACGGGCGGCCCGCCCGCGGGGCCCGCCCGGTCGTAGGCGATGCCCGTGGGGGTGCGCGACGTCAAAGCCACTCGGGGCTCCTTTCCTCAGGGAGGCACGCAAACACGTCGGGCCGGGCGGGCGCAAACCGATTACGACGCGCGGCCGTGCGCCGGGGAATGCTGTGGGCATGACGAACGACCCCGACACGGCCGCGCCGACGACAGCCACCCGCCCCGCCGTCGTCGAGCAGGACCGGCCGCCCAGGGGCGTGCTGCCGGCGTTGTGCCTGACCTCGATCACCAGTTGGGGCATCCTCTACTACGCGTTCCCGGTGCTGCTGCCCGCCATCACGGCGGACACCGGCTGGTCGGCGAGCGCCTGCAACGCCGCGTTCTCCGCCGCCCTGCTGGTCTCGGCCGGCGTCGGCATCCCGGTGGGCCGGCTGATCGACCGGCGCGGGCCGCGCGCCGTGATGACCTGGGGCTCGGTGCTCGGCACGGTCGCGCTGCTCGGGCTCGCCGCCGCGCCCAACCCGGCGGTGTTCGCGGTGGCCTGGCTGGCGGTCGGCGTGGCCATGGCCGGCACCCTCTACCAGCCGGCGTTCGCCGCCGTGGCCCGTTGGTGGGGGCCGCGCCGGGTGCGGGCGCTGACGGCGGTCACCCTGACCGGCGGCCTGGCCTCCACCGTCTTCGCGCCGCTGACCGCCGCGTTGGCCGAGCCGCTCGGCTGGCGCGGCGCCTACCTGGTGCTGGCGGCCGTGCTCGCCGCCGGCACCGTGCCGCCGCACTTCCTCGCGCTGCGGGCCCCCTGGCCGGCGCCGCCCGAGCCGGGCCCGGCCGGCGCCGCCGGCACGGGCGTGGCGCGCAGCCGCCCCTTCGTGCTGCTCGCCACCGCCCTCACGCTCTCCGGGTTCGTGGTCTTCGGCGTCGTCATCGCCCTGGTGCCGCTGCTGACCGAGCGCGGCCTCTCGCCCTCGACGGCCGCCTGGGCGCTGGGCCTGGGCGGGGCCGGGCAGACCCTGGGGCGGGCCCTGTACGCCACGCTGGCCCGCCGCACCGGGACCGTGGCGCGCACGGTGACGCTGATCGCGCTCGGCGGGGCGACGACGGCCGCGCTCGGCCTGGTGCCGGGTCCCGCCTGGCTGTTGGTGGTGCTCTCGGTGCTCGCCGGGATGGTGCGGGGCAATGTGACGCTGCTCCAGGCGACGGCGGTGCCCGACCGTTGGGGGAGCGCGGCCTACGGGCGGCTCTCCGCGCTGCTGGCCGCGCCGGTCACGGTGGTGGGGGCGCTGACGCCGTTCGCGACGGCCGCGTTGGCCGGGCCGCTCGGCGGCTACCCGGCGCTGTTCGCGTGGCTCGCCGTGCTGTCGGCGGTGGCGGCGGCCTTGGCCGCGGCGACGGGGGTGGCGACGGGTGTGCGCGGGGCGCCCGCGAGGTGATGGGCGCCCCGCGCGGTTCGGGGGCGGGACCCGCGTCAGCCGGCGAGGGTGGTGGCGATCCAGTCCTGGTGGCTGGCGACGGCCGGCAGCACGTCCGGCTCGGTGGCGCAGTCGTCGCCGACGCCGCGACTGACGACGCCGACGACCTCCCAGCGGTCGTTGACCCACTGGAGCGCGGGCGAGCCCGAGTCGCCGCCGCAGTAGCCGCTCTCGGTCTCGGTGCTGGTACAGAAGTCGCCCTCGCCGATGTCCCAGGGGCCGTTGACGACGCAGTCCTCGGCCGGGCTGACGAGACTGTCGAGCTGCTGGAGCCGGGTGGGCAGCGTGGTCGCGCCGTTGGACTGGTAGCCCCAGCCGATCATGCGCAGGTGGGAGCCGACCTCGGGGACGTCCTCGGCGAGCACGGCCGTCGGCTGGTCGGTGATCGGCTCGGCCAGCCGCAGCAGGGCGAGGTCGCCGATCATCTGCTCGTGGTCCGCCAGGTAGTCGGGGTGGACCACGACCTCCGTCACGCCGGCCGTACTGCCGCCCGCGGTGCGGTCGTTGGAGCCGACCCGGGCGGTGAAAAGCGAGGCGTCGAGCACCTCGCCGGTGTCGCGGTCGGCGACGCAGTGCGCGGCGGTGAGGATCCACCGCTCGTCGACGAGCGAGCCGCCGCAGCGGAACCGGTACTCGCCGTTGTCCCGCAGCATGTCGATCGCCGTCATGAACGAGTAGGTCTCGGTGGCGTCCCCACCGCCGATGATGCGGGGCGCGGCGTCGTCGGCGTGCGCGCCGCCCTGGGTGGCGAGCAGCGCCGCGGCGGCGAGGGCGGCGGTCAACGTGCCACGCAGCATGCGGGGGTGTTTGCTCATGCGGGGTTTCTCCTCCTGCGGTCCTGAGTCCTGTCGCCGAGTCAGCTTGGTGCAGGGCCTGGGCGGGAGGCGAGAGTCGTGCGGATCTTGCCGACTAGATCACAGAGAGGTTTGCCCGCGCGACCGTCCGATTCGCAGCGAAAGGGCGGGGTTGGGGGAGGAGACGGCAACGGCGCTGACGGCCCGGACGACTCCCCTCCGTGTCCTCCGAGCCGGTCAGCGCCGGCAGTGTCCGGTGCCGCCGCCGCGGCGACCGGACGGGTCCCGGGTCGACCGCGTTTTCCCCCGAAACGCGGTCGCCTCCGGCGGGGTTCGGTCCTGGCGGCGCCCCCTCCGCGCCGCCTGGACCACCTCGCACCGGCGCCCGTCCGGCAGCTCCCCCGTCACTGCCGAACAGAACCCGGGACCGAGTGACCGACCGCGCACCCCTGTGCGGTCGAACACTTATGAGCATGACAGCCACCAATAAACAGGCGATAAACGATTTCGCGGGGCGGGCCCGAGGGCTCGCCCCGCGAAGCGGAGCGGGTTACTCGACGGTCGCCGGGGCGGTGGTGCCCCAGTTGTCGCCGTTGGGCTCCGTCACCGGAGTGGACGCGTTCGGCCCGAGGGCCAGCGCGGGGGCGGTGGCGCCCAGGACACACGCCACCGTCGTGAGGCAGACGGCGAGGATCCTCTGAGTGCGAGTCATGCGGAGTCTCCTAGTAGCTGTTCGCTCTCCAATCGAATGTGCCCGGGATTGGGCACATAAGAACCGGCCGCAGCGGCGACGAGTCTCCGCTGCGGCCGGTCGCTCGGTGGTGCCCCCGGCTACTTCTGGGGCGTGTCGGCCGGTTGGCTGGTCCCGTAGTTGTCACCGAGCGGCTTCACCGGCGGCTTGGCGGTCGACGCGGCCAGCGGCTTGACGGTCGGCTCGCTGGTGCCGTAGTTGTCGTCCTCGGTGTCGACGGGCTCGCTGGTCCCGTAGTTGTCCAGCGGCTTGATGGTGGTGCCCTGCGCGTCCCTGGTGGCCCGCTGCTTGCTGTTCTCGGTCACGATGAACTCCAGTCCTGAAGGTGAGCGGGCGCGGGCCGTCCCTTGACTCCCCCGTGGCCAACGGACGGCCCGGCCGGCAACCGTTGCCCCCGAATGTGGCGGTTGCTGCGCATGAGCCTCGCATGCCGAGATAAACGATTGATATATGGGGTGCTGGCGCGAGGTTTGAAAGCTCAGATGGCGCTGGAGCGCAGAAGGTTGCGGACGGCGTCGGCCTCCTGGCTGCCCAACTCCTCGAAGGTGACGAGGGCCTGCTCCCAGCAGGCGTGGGCGCGGCCGGCCTGGCCGATGGCGGCGAGGGCGTGGCCGAGCAGGGTGAGGATCTGGGCGCGGCGGTAGTCGCCGCCGACGTCGCGGAGTTGGGCGAGTGCCTGCTCGGCGAGGCGGGCGGCCTCGGTCGGCTGGTCGGTGCTCAGGTGCACCTCGGCCATGCGGAAGAGGGTCATGCCCTCCCAGAGCCGCTGCCGGTGGGACGTGAAGGTGGCCAGTGCGGCGGTCAACTGTTGCATGGCGGCCTGGGGTTGGCCGTCGGCTGCCAGGGAGCGGCCCAGCGCGTACTGGCCGTTGGCGAGTCGGATCCCCGACCCGGGTGACTGGAGGATCTCCAGGCACTGGTAGGCGAGTTCCACGGCTCGGGTGGTGCGGCCCAGATTGAGGCAGCTGCGGGAGAGGTTCGCCAGGGCGCTGGCCTCGCCGGGGCGGTCCTGGTACTCGCGGAACGCTTCGAGTGCCTTGAGGAGGTAGCCCTCGGCGTCCGCCTCCCGGCCCAGGTAGCCGGCGGCGATGCCGCGCAGGTTGGCGGCCTGCGCGCGGATGGTGGGCTCTTCGGCCGCGACGCCGAGCAGCCAGGCCCGCTGGGCGTGGGCGTCCGAGGACTCGAAGCGTCCGGCGTGGTTGTCCGCCTGGGCAAGGGCGATCAGCACCCGTCCCTCGGTGCGCGGGTCGTCGGCGTCCTGAGCGGCGCGGAGCAGCGCCTCGGCCGCCCGCTCGTACTGGAAGGAGAACACCCCGGACTCGGACAGGTCGCGGGCCACCAGCAGCAGGTCGGCCGCCGGGCGCACCCGGCCCGGCTCGACGGCCTGCCGGGCACAGGAGAGCAGGCAGTCGGCCTCGGTGAACAGCCACTCGACGGCGGCCTCGGCCGTGTCGAAGTCGAGGCCCGGGTGGCTGGTGGGCGTCAGGTGGCGCGGCAGCCGGTCGCCGGGCCGCTCCAGCTCGTAGACCCGGGCGGTGGTGGCCAGGTAGAAGTCGAGCAGCCGCACCCGTGCGGCCTCCCGCTCCGCCGGCGGCTGCTCGTCCCGCTCGGCGCAGGCGCGGGCGAAGAGCCGCACGAGGTCGTGGAAGCGGTAGCGACCCGGCGCCGCGGACTCCACCAGGGAGGTGTCGACCAGCGTCTCCAGGATGGACTCGGCGGTCTCGGCGTCGCGGTCGAGGAGCGCGGCGGCGGCGTGGAGGGAGATGTCGGGGCCGTCGGCGAGGCCGAGGAGGCGGAAGGCGCGGGCCTGCTCGGCGTCCAGTTGGCCGTAGCCGAGTTCGAAGGTGGCCTTGACGGCCTGGTCGCCGGCCTGGAGGACGTCGAGGCGGCGGCGTTCGTCGCTGAGCTTGCTGGCCAGGACGGAGACGGTCCAGGTGCGGCGGGAGGCGAGGCGGGAGGCGGCGATGCGGATGGCGAGCGGCAGGAAGCCGCAGGCGGCGACCACGTCCATGGCGGCCTGGCGCTCGGCGTTGACCCGTTCCGCGCCGACGATGCGGGTGAAGAGGGTCAGGGCCTCCTCGGGGCTCATCACGTCGAGGTCGACGAGGTGGGCGCCGGCGAGGTCGACCATCCGCACCCGGCTGGTGATGAGGGTGGCGCAGTCGGGGGTGCCGGGCAGCAGGTGGCGGATCTGGGCGGCGTCGCGGGCGTTGTCGAGCAGGATCAGCAGCCGGCGGCCGTCCAGCAGCGAGCGGTAGTGGGCGGCGCGCTCCTGGAGGCTCTGCGGTATGGCCTCCTCGGCGGTGCCCAGCGCCCGCAGGAAGGCGCCCAGGACGGCCTTGGGGTCGGCGGGGGTGGAGCCCGCGCCCTGGAGGTCGACGTAGAGCTGCCCGTCGGGGAAGTTCTCCCGGGCCGCGTGGGCGACCTGTACGGCCAGCGTGGTCTTGCCGACGCCGCCGATGCCGGCGACGGCGGAGACGACCATGACCCGGCCGCCGGCGGTGGCCAGTTGGGCGCCGAGTTCGGCGACGAACGCGGTGCGCCCGGTGAAGTCGGGGACGGCGGCCGGGAGCTGGGCCGGGCGGATCGGCGGCGGGGCGGAGGTCTGCGGCGGGCCCACGTAGTTGAGGGAGGCGTCGGCGTTGAGGATGCGCTGCTGGAGCTCGGAGAGCTCGGCGCGCGGATCGACGCCCAGCTCGCTGGTCAGCTTCCGGCGGGCGTCGGCGTAGACGGCCAGCGCCTCCTTCTGCCGGCCGCAGCGGTAGAGCGCCAGCATCAGCAGCTCCACGAACCGCTCGTGGTACGGGTTCTCCGTGGTGAGCGCGGTCAACTCGGAGACAGACTCCGCGTGTAGACCCGCCTGGAGGCCCACGTCCAGGCGCTGTTCCAGGAGGTTGAGCCGCTGCTCGCCCAGCCGGGTGCGCTGCATCTCGGCCTCGGGGCCCGGCACGTTGCCCAGCGCCTCGCCGTCCCACAGGGCGAGCGCCTGCCCGTACAGCTCGTGGGCCCGGCTGAGCTCGCCGGCGGCCGACGCCTTCTCGGCCGCCGCGGTCAGCCGGGCCACGACGTTCACGTCCAACTCGTCGTCGGGGCCGAGCCGGAGGGCGTAGCCGCCGAACTCGCTCACCCACACGTCGGCCCGCCCGCTCAGCATCTTCCGCAGCCGCGAGGCGTAGGTGCGCACCGTGGCCACCGCCTGGGAGGGCGGGTCCTCGCCCCACAGGGCGTTCACCAGCTCCTGGGCGGTGGCCGTGCGGCCGTGGCGCAGCAGGAGGGCCGCGATGACGGCCCTCAGCTGAGGGGAGGTGGAGGACAGCTCCCGTTCGCCCTGCCGGACACGGACGGGCCCGAGCACGGAGAAGTACAGGGTCCCCTCAACGGTCCCCTCACCAACGGTCATGGGTCCTCTGCCTCTTACCTCATTAACGTATGGGGCGAACGTTGGAGTCTATCGGCCTGAACTGCCCCCGAGGAAGACCGGATTGCTCATCGCGGCCATCGCTCCGGG
The DNA here is from genome assembly GCF_031845425.1 of Streptomyces millisiae. NCBI lineage: Bacteria > Bacillati > Actinomycetota > Actinomycetes > Kitasatosporales > Streptomycetaceae > Streptomyces > Streptomyces millisiae. Next base: position 83,811 of record NZ_JAVREM010000020.1, on the reverse strand, counting down.
CAGCCCGGACGCCCCGCCGTCGGCCGGTCGGTGGCGTACCTCGGCCCGAACATAGGCCACCAGCGAGACGGTTGTCTCCCAGGTGAGGGTCCCCGAATTGATGTCCGACGAAAGCTGCGTCGAACGCATGAGGCCCTGGTCCGTGATCAGTCGCAGCACCCCGCCCGGCACTCCGGACACGTCGAGCCGGACGGTGACCTTCCGGTCCGCCGGGGCGTCCAGGCGTTCGCCGATGCCGGCGCGCCGGCCGCGTTCGTCGGTGACGGTCAGGTCGAGCGTGACGGCCGAGGACTCGGCGAGGTAGCTCCGGCCTGCCGCGATGCCGGCCAGGACGGAGCGGCGGTCCAGACCATCGGCCAGCACCACGGTCTGGGCGAGGCCGACCGGCTGCGGTTCGCGGTGCGCGTCGCTGTTGCCCATCGCCGGCAGCCAGTCGCCGCCGCCGCGCAGCAGCGACTCCCAGCTGGCCAGCGCCAGCTCCTCCTCGGCCGTCCACTCGCCGTTCCACAGCTCGACGGCGTCGGCCTCGCGGAAACCGAACCGCCACGAGCAGCCGATGCAGGTGGCATGGGCGTGCGCCGGTACGACGAGTCCACCCGCCCGGTGGATACGGCGTGCGTAGCGGGGGTACGCGTCGTCGCGCGCGCGGTAGCGCCAGTCGACGAAGGTGCCGGGGTCGGTGCCGAGCGCCAGGTAGTGGCCGTTGCGGGTGGTGACCTCCTCGCCGCAGAGGATCAGCAGGTCGTCGCCGTCCAGGCCGCGCCAGGCGCCGTGGCCCGAGGTGGTGTTGTGCTCGGTGGAGACGATGAAGTCGAGCCCGGCGGCGCGGGCCGCGGCGGCGACCTCGGCCGGGGTGCGGCGCCCGTCGGAGTGGACGGTGTGCAGGTGGCAGTCGCCCCGGTACCAGGCGCGGCCACGGCCGCGGGCGCGCTCGCGGGGGTAGGTGGGGCGCGGGGTGGTGCCGGCCGGCCCGTACTCCAGGGTGATGGTCAGTTCGTAGTCCAGGCCCTGGGGGGCGATGGTGTAGGGGCCGAGCGCGACATGCCAGGTGCCGGCGTTGACCGGCCCTGCCAGGTAGCCGGGGGTGGCCTCCTCGGCGCTCAGGAAGAACTCGGTGCGCGCGCCCCCCGACCAGCCGCGGAAGCCCTCGCCGCCGAGCTCGGTGCCGCGCTCGTCGAAGACGCCGATGTCCAGCGCGTTGCCCGGGGTGCCGGCGGGCACCTGCGGCCGGTCGTAGGTGTAGGAGACGGCCAGCCGGCGCACGCCGCGCGGCACCCGCACCGGGACGTAGACGAAGTCGGGCGCGCCGGTGTCGAGGTGGCCGCGCACGGTGCGGGTCTCGGGCCGGGCGGAGGCGTCGCCGTCGTCGGCGTTCGCGAAGTCCACGGGGGCCAGGGTAACGGCGGCCGCGCCGCCGGTGGCCGCACCGAGTCTGAGCAGGTCACGTCGGTTCACCGCGCCCATGGGGACAACTCCGTTCGGGATTCCGTAGGTTCGGGACCGAGCCACGGTCACACGCCCGGCGGGCCCCCACATGACGTGCGGGGGAACGCCAGAGGGCTACCTGCGCCGGCCCCACCCCACTCTTATGCTCGGTGGCATGACAAGTAGCGGAGCGGCCCCCACGGCCAACGCGATGCGGCGCGCGCTGCGCCGGGCCAGGGACGGGGTGGCCCTGGACGTGACCGAGGCCGCCGTGCTGTTGCGGGCCAAGGGCGACGACCTGGACGAGCTGGCGACCGCCGCCGCCCGGGTGCGGGACGCCGGCCTGGAGGCGGCCGGCCGGCCCGGCGTCATCACCTACTCCAAGGGCGTGTTCATCCCGCTCACCCGGCTGTGTCGGGACCGCTGCCACTACTGCACCTTCGTGACCGTGCCGGGCAAGCTGCGCCGCGCCGGCCACGGCATGTTCCTCTCCCCCGACGAGGTGCTGGAGATCGCCCGGCGCGGCGCCGAACTCGGCTGCAAGGAGGCCCTGTTCACGCTCGGCGACAAGCCGGAGGACCGCTGGCCCGAGGCCCGCGAGTGGCTGGACGCGGCCGGCTACGACTCCACGCTGGAGTACGTGCGCGCCATGGCGGTGCGGGTCCTGGAGGAGACCGGGCTGCTGCCGCACCTCAACCCCGGCGTGCTGAGCTGGACGGACTTCCAGCGGCTCAAGCCGGTGTCCGCGTCGATGGGCATGATGCTGGAGACCACCGCCACCCGGCTCTGGTCGGAGCCGGGCGGCCCGCACCACGGCTCGCCCGACAAGGAGCCGGCCGTCCGGCTGCGGGTGCTGGAGGACGCGGGCCGGTCCAGCGTGCCGTTCACCAGCGGGCTGCTCATCGGGATCGGCGAGACGTACGAGGAGCGCGCCGAGTCGCTGTTCGCGCTGCGCCGGGTGTCCCGGACCCACCGGGGCATCCAGGAAGTCATCATGCAGAACTTCCGCGCCAAGCCGGACACCGCGATGCGCGGCATGCCGGACGCGGAGCTGGCCGAGCTGGCCGCCACCGTGGCCGTGGCCCGGCTGCTGCTCGGCCCGACGGCCCGCATCCAGGCGCCGCCGAACCTGGTCGACGGCGAGTTCGACCTGCTGATCCGCTGCGGCATCGACGACTGGGGCGGCGTCTCGCCGCTCACCATCGACCACGTCAACCCCGAGCGGCCCTGGCCGCAGATCGAGGAGCTGACCCGCCGCACCGCGGCCGCCGGCTTCACGCTGCGCGAACGCCTCCCGATCTACCCGGAGTTCGTGAAGCGCGGCGAGCCCTGGCTCGACCCCAGGATCCTGCCGCACGTCACGGCGCTCGCCGAGCCCGAGACCGGCCTGGCCCGCGAGGACGCCATCCCGCGCGGCCTGCCCTGGCAGGAGCCCGACGAGCCGCTGACCGCCGCCGGACGCACCGACCTGCACCGCACCATCGACACCGAGGGACGCACCGGCGACCGCCGGGCGGACTTCGACGAGGTGTACGGCGACTGGGCCGCGCTCGCCGAACTGGCCGCGCCCGGCATGGTGCCGGAGCGGATCGAGGGGGACGTGCGGGCCGCGCTCTCCCAGGCCGCCGACGACCCGACCCGGCTGACGGACGAGCAGGCCCTGGCGCTGCTGCACGCGGAAGGACCGGCGCTCGACGCGCTCTGCCGGATCGCCGACGACCTGCGCCGCGCCGTGGTCGGCGACGAGGTGACGTACATCGTCACCCGCAACATCAACTTCACCAACGTCTGCTACACCGGCTGCCGGTTCTGCGCCTTCGCGCAGCGCCGCACCGACGCCGACGCCTACACGCTGTCGGTGGCACAGGTCGCCGACCGCGCCGCGCAGGCGTGGGAGGTGGGCGCCGTCGAGGTGTGCATGCAGGGCGGCATCCACCCCGACCTGCCGGGCACCGCCTACTTCGACATCGCGCGCGCGGTGAAGGAGCGGGTGCCGGGCATGCATGTGCACGCCTTCTCGCCGATGGAGGTCGTCAACGGCGCGGCCCGCACCGGGCTGTCCATCCGCGAGTGGCTGGTCGCGGCCCGCGAGGCGGGGCTCGACACCATCCCGGGCACCGCCGCCGAGATCCTCGACGACGAGGTGCGCTGGGTGCTCACCAAGGGCAAGCTGCCGGCCGACACCTGGATCGAGGTCGTCTCCACCGCCCACGAGTTGGGCATCAGGTCGTCCTCCACGATGATGTACGGCCACGTCGACCAGCCCCGGCACTGGCTCGGCCATCTGCGCACCCTGGCCCGGATGCAGCGGGCGAACGAGGAGAAGGGACTCGCCGGCTTCACCGAGTTCGTCACCCTGCCGTTCGTCCACACCAACGCCCCGGTCTACCTGGCCGGCATCGCCCGCCCCGGGCCGACCCACCGGGACAACCGGGCGGTCACCGCGATGGCCAGGCTGCTGCTGCACCCGCACATCACCAACATCCAGACCAGCTGGGTGAAGTTGGGCACCGAGGGCGCCGCCGAGATGCTGCGTTCGGGCGCCAACGACCTGGGCGGCACGCTGATGGAGGAGACCATCTCCCGGATGGCCGGCTCCTCCTACGGCTCCTACCGCTCGGTCGCCGAACTGAAGGCCATCGCGGACTCGATCGGCCGCCCGTCCAGGCTCCGCACCACCACCTACGGCGAGGTGCCGGCCGAGCGGGTGGCGGCCGCCGAGGCGGCGGACGGCCAACTGCCCAAGCTACTCCCGGTGTTGGGCGGCGAGGGGTGAGCGTGCCGACGGGGGGCGCGCTGTGGGGGCGGTCCGACCAGCAGGACTTCCGCAGCCGGGTACGCGGCTGCCTGCTGGGCGGCGCCATCGGGGACGCGCTGGGCGCCGGCGTTGAGTTCGACTCGCTGGAGCGGATCGTCGAACAGCACGGCGAGGACGGCGTCACCGACTACGTGCCCGCGTACGGTCGGCGCGGCGCGATCACGGACGACACGCAGATGACGATGTTCACGGTGGACGGCCTGATCCGGGCGCACGTCCGCCGGGACACCGGCGCCTGGCACCCGCCGACCGACCTGCACGCCGCCTACCGCCGCTGGTACGTCACCCAGCGCGAGTGGGGCCCGGACGAGCGGCGGGCCGAGGACGGCTGGCTGGCCCGCGAGGAGTGGCTGTACTCCCAGCGCGCCCCCGGCCGGGCCTGCCTGAGCGGGCTCGGCGACGCCAGGATGGGCACCGTCGAGCGGCCGAAGAACCCGGACTCCAAGGGCTGCGGCACGGTGATGCGCTCCGCGCCCTTCGGCCTGCTGGTCGGCTGGGAGCCGCAACTGGTCTTCCAACTCGCCGTGGAGTGCGCGGCGCAGACCCACGGCCACCCCACCGGGATGCTGGCGGCCGGCGCGTTCGCGGCCATCGTGCACGGCCTGGTGCGCGGCGACGACCTGGACGCCGCGATCCAGAAGGCGCTGGTGCAGCTGGCCACCCGCCCCGGCCACGAGGAGACCACCGACGCCCTGAAGCGCGCGCTCGGCGCCGTCCGGCAGGGCATGCCGAGGCCGGAGCTCGTGGAGTCGCTCGGCGAGGGCTGGACGGCCGAGGAGGCGCTGTCCATCGGGGTCTACTGCGCGCTGGTGGCCCAGGACATGCGGCACGGCCTGCTGCTCGCCGTCAACCACGGCGGCGACTCCGACTCCACGGGCTCGGTCTGTGGCAACCTGCTGGGCGCGTTGCACGGCGAGACGGCGCTGCCACCGGCCTGGGTGGCGGAGCTGGAGGGCCGGGAGACGCTGCTGGCGCTGGCCGACGACTTCGCGATGGAGATGACGCAGGGCCCGTCGCTGCACAGCCCCGGCGAGTCGTCCTCGGTCTGGCTGGAGCGCTATCCGCGGTCCACCGGCTGATCCGGCTCGGTGATGCGGGTGCGCTGGGCGCGTGCGGTCGGTTGGTCCGGGGCGGCGGCGTCGTCCGGCTCGATGCCCAGCACGTCAAGGAAGGCGGTCGCGGCCGGCGTGCGCGCCGAACGGCTCCAGATGACGTACTCGACGCGGGCCGGCGCGTCGGACACCTCGATGGTGACGACGCCGCCGGGCAGCTGCGGCACATAGGCCGAGGGCAGCATGGCCACGGCCAGGCCGGCGGCGACCAGCCGGGCCACGTAGTCCGCGGTGTTCACCTCGAAGGCGACGTCCCGGCCCAGCCCGGCGGCCGCGAAGGCCAGGTCGGACTGGGCACGCCCCGCCGTGCCCGCCGGCAGGTCCGCGAACACCTCGTCGGCGAGCCGCCGCAGGTCGACCACCGGCTCGCCGGCCAGCGGATGGTCCGGCGCGACCACGGCGACGAGCCGGTCGCGGGCCAGCTCCCGCACGGCGACGCCCCGGGGGTGCGCCGTGGTCGGCAGGCCGAGGAACGCCACGTCGAGGGCGCCCTCCCGCACCTGCTCGACCAGGGCGTCGCTGCCGCCCACCCGCAGGCTGACGCGCACCTCCGGGTACCGCCGGCGGAAGTCGCGCAGCGCGCCCGGCACGTCGACCGCGGCGACGGTGGGGATCAGGCCGACGGCCAGCCGGCCACGCACCTCCCCGACGGCCGCCGCGACCTCGGCCGCCGCCCGCTCCGCCGCGTCCAGGCACTGGCGGGCGGCCGGCAGGAACGCCGCGCCGGCCGGCGTGAGCCGCACCCGGCGGCTGGTCCGCTCGAAGAGCCGCGCGCCGAGCTCCCGCTCCAGGCGGGCGATCTGGTGGCTGAGCGCCGACTGCACCACCAGGCACCGCTCGGCGGCCCGGGTGAAGCTGTTGGTCTCGGCGACGGCGAGGACGTACCGCATCTGCTGGAGCTCCATGGATCCATCATGATTCGAGATCGATGAACTGACAAACATGTGTTGGACTCATCGATCGCCTCGAACGAGACTTCGAGCATGACCAGTGACCTGCAAAGGACCGCCCTGACGGCGCTGGCTCCATCGGTGTGGGGCACGACCTATGTCGTCACCACGGAGCTGCTCCCGGCCGGCCACCCCCTGTTCGCCGGGCTCCTGCGGGCGCTGCCCGCCGGCCTGATCGCGCTCGCGATCACCCGGACCCTGCCGCGCGGAGCCTGGTGGGGGAAGGCCGCCGCGCTCGGCGTACTCAACATCGGCCTCTTCCTCCCCCTGCTGTTCGTCGCCGCCGAGCGCCTGCCGGGCGGCGTCGCCGCGACGCTGGCCGCCGCCCAGCCGCTCGTCGTCGCCGTGCTGGCCGTGACGGTGCTGCGCGAGCGGCTCTCCGGCTGGCGGCTCCTGTGGGGCGTGGCCGGCGTCGTCGGCGTCGGCCTGGTGGTGATCGGGCCGAACGCCTCGCTCGACGCCGTCGGAATCGCGGCCGGCCTCGCCGGCGCGGCCACCATGGGACTCGGCGTGACGCTCACCAAGCGCTGGGGACGCCCCGCCGGGGTCGGCCCGATGGCCTTCGCCGGCTGGCAACTCGCCGCGGGCGGCCTGTTCCTGGTGCCCGTCACCCTCCTCGCCGAGGGCCCGCCCCCGGCCGTCGACGCGCCCGCCGCCCTCGGCTACCTCTGGCTCGGCCTGGTGGGCGGACTGATCACCTACACCCTCTGGTTCCGGGGCGTCACCGCCCTGCCCGTCACCTCGGTCGCCGTCCTCGGCCTGCTCTCGCCACTGGTCGCCGCCCTCCTCGGCGCCGCCCTGCTCGGCGAGACCCTGGGCCCCGTCCAACTCGCCGGCTTCGGACTCTCCCTCGCCGCGATCGTCGCGGGACAGCTCCCCGCGCCCACCCGAACCCCCGCACCGGAAGGAGCACTTCGTTGAGGATCACCGTGATCGGAGCCGCCGGCATGGTCGGCTCCCGCGTCGTCGCCGAGGCCGCCGCCCGGGGCCACGAACCGGTCGCGGTCCACCGGCGAGCGCCGTCCGGCCCGTCCCCGACCGCCGTCGTGGCCGACGCCGACGACCTCCACCGCATGACCGAACTGTTCGCTTCCACCGACGCCGTCGTGGCCGCGACCCGACCCGCACCCGGCCACGAACCGACCCTCGTCCCGACCACCACCACCCTGCTCGACGCGGCGGCGAAGGCCGGCACCCGCATCCTGGTCGTCGGCGGCGCCGCCCCACTGCGGCTCCCGGCCGACCCCGACCGCCTCGTCCTCGACAGCGCGGAGTACGTGCCGCCGCCGTACCGTGCCATCGCCACCGCCAGCGCCGCCCAACTGGCCACCTGCCGCGCCCACCCGGCCGACTGGACCTACCTCAGCCCACCCGCCCTCCTCCAACCCGGCCCCCGCACGGGCCACTACCGACGCGGCACCACCACCCTCCTCACCGCCGCCGACGGCACCTCCCACATCTCGGCCGAGGACCTGGCCGTCGCCATCCTCGACGAACTGGAGAACCCGCGCGCGGACCGGCACTTCACCGTCGGCTACTGAAACCCTCGCGAGCTGATCAGACGGGCGCGGACACGTATGGCCCCTGACCACCTTGCCGTAACGGCCCCGGGAGTGGACAAGCGTCCCCAATACTCGTTTTGGGTACGGTCCGGCCGGGGCCATCCGGCAGCGACGGTGGAGGCGGGTCGTGAGAAAGGCGCGCGCGGGGCTTACCGCGTTCGAGGCGCGGGCAGGGGAAGCCGCACGGACCCTGCTGAACAATCAGGGCCACGACGGTGGATGGGGGCTCACGCTCACCTCGGTGTCATCGATCGTCAACACCAGTGAGGTCCTTCCTGTCCTTCGGGTCGCCGGCATCGCGGGACAGCCGGTGCGCCAGGCGCTCGACTATCTGACCGGCGCCATTCCGGAGCACTGCCGGCCCCGTCACAAGGGCGGCCGTGGTGAGCACACCCGCTTCATCGCCTTCGGCCTGGCCGGACTGCTGTCACATCCGCGCTTCTTCCACCAAGAGGGCGTCGCAGAGGCCGTTGCCTGGTGCGTCGGTTGGTTCGACGACCACCGCGTCGACCACGGATGGCCCGAGGTGCTCGGCCCTGACGACACCTCGCTGCACCAGACCGCCCTCACCATGCAGGCGCTCGCCCAACTCAGGGATACTCTTCACGACCTCGGCCCGGGCCTCGTCCTTCCCGGGGGGACGGACACCACGAGCCTGCTGGAGCGAGTCGAGCCACTGATCGACCACGGTGTCCACGGTCTGCTCTACCACCGCCGGCCCAGCGGCGCCTGGGGGTGGCGCACTTATGTGGACACCGATCCGAGCCCGAGCAAGACCGCTCTGTGCGTACTGGCGCTCTCCACGGTCGCCTCCGGCACCGGCCCCGGAGGCGAACCCGCGTACCGGGACGTTCCCCGGGACACCGGAGGCGTCCACGGCTCGGTGCGGAAGAAACGGCTGTCCGAGGTGGTCGTCGATGCCGGGCAGTGGCTGCTGCGTAACCACCACCGCTGGGAGACCTTCGTCGAGGACGACAAGGACGTGCAGGGCACCGCGTGGGTGCACATGGCGTACGCGTTGTGCACCCAGGCCGCCATCCGGTCCGGCGCCGACCCCCGTGACCCGCGGCTGTCCACAGCCTGGCGGTTGATGAACGACCTCTGGGACGGCGAAGCCGGGATGTGGAACGAACCCGGAGCATCCGGCAAGCGCGCCACCATCCGCGCGGCGTACTACACGGTCTCGGCTTATCAGGAGGCACGCGACCGTCTCGCGCGGATCGGTCTGGGCGAGGAAGCCGGGGCCGTTGACAGGGGCATCAGCTCGGAGATTCCCATCGTGAGCGCCGAACTCGCCGACGGCCAAACGGTCCTGCTGACCACACAGCACGACGCCGGCCCGGTGGCGTGTGAGCTGTCGGAGCGCTTGTTCGACCTGGCGAAGGCCGTGCACGACGGCCCGAGTGAGGGCATGCCGACCGAGCAGATCGCCCAGGCCCTCTTCGTCGCGCCGTCCTCGGTGCCCAAGTACGTCCAGCGCCTGAACCAGGCGGTATCGACCGCCCTCGGCGGCGCCCCGGCACGCCTACTGCTGGCCAGCACCGCGAATGGTGTCAGTGGCTACGCCTGGGCGCGCTCGAAGGTGACCGGATAGTTCAGCAGGGCGAAACGCGCCAGGGAACGGACCTGTTCGAAGGTCGGCAGCTGCTCCAGGTCCTCCAGGCCGAACCACCCGGCCCCGTGGACCTCCTCCAACTGCGCCTCCACCACCTGCTCGGCACTGTCCTCCTGGCGGCGCACGAAGAAGAACTGGACCAGGGCCGGGACGGGAAATCCTTCCCGCTCGATGTCCACGTAGAAAGGGACCGGCTCGGGGGCGGCGTTGTCGTCGGCCGGGTGGATGGCGGGCTGGCTGGAGATCGCCTCCACCAGCAGGCCCGTCTCCTCCTTGAACTCGCGTACCGCTGTGCCGGCGAACGACTCGCCGGGCTCGATGTGGCCGCCGGGCGGGACCCACTTGTCGAAGCGGTTGTGGTGGACGAGTAGTACCTTGCCGCGCTCGACCAGGTAGCCCGAGCAGATGTACACCAGGCCGATATCGCGGGCCGCCTGGCCGTCGTGAATCAGGATCGAGCGAGCCACGCTCGCCACGATAGCCCACCGACCCTTGCTCGAACGCGTAAGCGAAACCGAGGATCTCATCCGAAAGTCATCGGATGCCGGATGACACGTCAGTGGTGATGACATCGTGATGTCATCGCGTGCGCGTCATGACAGGCCGGAGAGTGGACGTGTGCCCGCCGCTGCCGGATCGATCGCGGTGAGCAGAAACCCATTTCGGCGAGGGAAAGGACCGCGATGCGCACCCGCATCACCGGCTGGCGTGCCCGCTACGACCAGTGGTTCACGGCCCCGCAGACCGTGGTTGTCCAGCCCACGACCTGGTGCAACCTCGACTGCCGCTACTGCTACCTGCCCTTCCGCAAGCTCAAGCACCAGATGCGCCCAGAGGTCGCCGCCGCTGTGGCGACGTCAGTGGCCCAACTCACGAGCGATGGCAGTCGACCGATCGGGATCGTCTGGCACGGCGGAGAGCCGCTCGCTGTCGGCCCGCAGAAGTTCACCTCGCTACTCGCCCCGTTCGAAGAGCTGCGCCACGGCGGCCGTGTCCACCATTACGTGCAGACCAACGCCACCCTGATCAGTGACCCCTGGTGTGAGCTGCTGGCCGGGCACGACATCCGTGTGGGCGTGAGCATCGACGGCCCCGCCTCGATGAACACCGACCGGATCGACCTGCACGGCAAGCTCGCCTTCGACCGGACGCTCCGCGGCATCCGGCGCCTACGGGAGCACGGCATCGCTTTCTCCGTGATCTCGGTCGTAGCCACCAGCACCGTCGGCCGGCCCGAAGAGCTGCTGGAGTTCCTGGCAGAGCTGGGCTGCCACTCGGTGGGCTTCAACATCGAGGAGATCGAGGGCGCCAACACCGACCGGCAGGCGCCCACGCCCGAGCAGGCCGAGGAGTTCTGGCGCCGCACCCTCACCTGGACCAGCTCCCACGGCGACCGTATGCAGGTCAGGGAGCTTGAACGCCTCGCCGAGTACCTGCACCTCATCCGCACCGGACAGCGTGCAGCATGGGACGAGCGGCGCCTCGATCCGATCCCCACCGTCTCCGTCGCGGGTGACGTGGTGCTGCTCTCCCCGGAATTGGCGGACACCCTCGACCCTGCCTACGACGATTTCTGCGTCGGCAACATCCTCGCCCAGCCCCTCGCCGAGATCCTGGGCGGTGCTCACCGGGTCCGCTACGTCCGTGACTTCCTTACCGGCCTGGACCGCTGCCGGGCCGAGTGCGCGTTCTACGACTTCTGCCGCGGTGCACAGGCCGCCAACCGCTATTTCGAGAACGGCAGCCTGCGGTCCACCGAGACCAACCACTGCCGGGTCACCCGGCAGGCTCTGGTCCACGCTTTATCCACCCTCGCGACCAAGGAGAAAGCGACATGACACTCCTCGACGGATTGACCACCTCCGACGCGCCCGTCGTGATGAACTTGATCTCCGCCCATGTTGCTCCGGCTGCCGTGGTCACGGAAGCAGGGTGGGACAACCGGCCAACGTGGGACAACTGGCCGAAGAGCCCCGCGCCCTTCGACAACCGGCCCACATGGGACAACTGGAACAAGAAGAGGTGACCCGCCGCCGGTGGCGCTCGCACGGGGCCACCGGCGCCGCAATGGCCCACCGCGTTGGAAGGCATGTCGATGGGACACCGCACGATCCGCCGCACGAGCGTCACCCTGCCCTCGCTGGACGAGCCGGGCCGGTACCTGTCCAGCGTGGCCTCTCTTGAAGGCGGGCGCGGCCGGGTCGCGGAGTTCCACTACGGCGACGCCGATCTGCGCGCCCTGGAGCTGGCCGAGACGCACCTGATCGACGGACGCGTCACCGGGCTCAGGGTGCAGCGCGCTCGGCTGGACAAGCTCCGCGTCGACTCGGTGGAGTTCATCGGTTGCGACCTGGCATCCCTGCACTGGTCCGGCAGCAAGGTGACCCGCGCGGTCTTCCGTGACTGCAAGCTGTTGGGCGCCATCCTGGAGGACGTCACCCTCGACCACGTCCTGTTCGAGGACTGCAGGCTCGACTACAGCACCCTCACCCGCGTCCGGTGCGTCGGACCCGTGGTCTTCGTCCGGTGCTCCCTGCGCGAGACCACGTTCGACGCGGTGGACCTGAGCGCGGCCGCGCTCGACGACTGCGATCTGCGGCTGGCCGAGTTCAACGGCGGCAGGTACCGCGGCCTGGACCTCCGTGGGAACGACCTCTCCCAGCTTCGCGGCCTCGCCGTACTCAAGCAGGTCATCATCGACCGTGCGCAGACGCCGCAGCTGGCCGAGGCGCTCGCCGCGGAACTCGACGTCACCTACGGCGAGGACGTCGACGATACGTAGCCTCGCGCTCGGCAGCACTCGGCTTCCGTGTCCGAGACACCATCAGAGATCACCCCTTCGTGCGGATGTCCGGCGAACTCCCCTCGGTTCGGCGGTGATCGACCTAGCGTGCCCTGGGGATCGTGGCGAAGGAGTGTGCGCATGCCGGCGGAGAAGAAGAAAGCGCGCGCGGACGAGCGGTCGGCGCGGCAGATGTTCGTCCAGGAGCTGGCCCGGCTCCGGGCCGAGGCGGACTGGTCCTACCGGGAGTTGGGCGCGAAGGTCGGCTACGACTTCTCGCACCTGTACAAGATGGAGCACGACGGCAGCCTCGGCAGCGCGGAGATCGTGGCCGACCTGGACGCGCTGTACGGGACGACACCGCATCTGACGCTGCTGTGGCGACTGGCCAAGGTCGAGGCGTTCCGCAGCAAGTACCTGCCGTACATGCGGACCGAGGCGGAGGCCAGCGTTCTGCACATGTACGCGACGTGCATCCTTCCTGGTCTTCTGCAGACGGAGGCGTACGCCAGGGAACTGATCGAGTCCGCCGAACCGCTGACGGACGACGTGGAGGACCAGGTCTCGGCGCGGCTCGCGCGGCGGTCAGTGCTGACCGGTGCTGACCGGTTGGATTTCAGGGCGGTCCTGGACGAGGCTGTGCTGCGAAGACCGCTGCGCGACCCCGTGGCGTGGCGTGACCAACTCGCCCATCTGATCGAGATGGCGCGATGGCCGAACGTCACTCTGCAACTGCTGCCGTTCTCGGTCGGACACCATGGGCTGAGCAACACCCACACCATCCTGATGTGGATGCCGAACGGGACGAGCGTGGGCTACACCGAGACCGGTTATTCCGGAAACCTGATCGAAAGCCCGTCAGGGTTGGATCGCCTACGGATCGCCTACGATCGACTGCGAGACGTAGCCCTGCCGCCACCGGAAACCGTGGCGTTCATCGAGCAGTTGGTGGAGGAGCTGTCATGCGATCCCCCGGAGTCGACCTGAGCGCGGCCGTATGGCGCAGGTCCAGCTACAGCAACCAGGACGGTGGCGAATGCCTCGAGGTCGCCGACGGCATTCCCGGAGTCCTGCCGATCCGGGACAGCAAGCGACCGGACGGTCCCGTACTGGTGGTGGACGGTGCGGCCTGGGCCGGGTTCGTGGCCGCCGTGCGGGGGTGCGACGCCAGGGCGTTCCCGTCCTGACGCCGCAACCGTGACGTCGCTCAGCGGCGCGGTGGCACCGAACCGCCCCGCTCCGGCGGGCTCAACTCCTCCATGACCAGCAGCATCGCCGAGACGGCACCTCAGCACGGAGGCCGTGTCAGCCGCTCGCGGCGTCGCCACTCGCCGGGCTCGTCAGGATCGCGCTCGTGACGAGCTCGAAGAGGTGATCGGCGCGCGGGGCGAGCGAAGGCTGTTCGCCGAGCCACGCGAGCGCCGCAATCAGTGCGAACAGGTCGGTGCCATCGACGTCGGCCCGCGCCACGCCCGCGGCCTGGGCGCGGGTGAGGAGCCGAGCACCGGCCGCGCGCAGGGTGACGCACGCAGCGTGGAGGGCGGACTCGGGGGCGCCGATGGCCGCTGCCATCAGCACGATTGCGCCACGGTACTCGGTCGCCCACGCGGTGTAGTCGCGCACCCACGATACGAGAGCGTCTTCGGGTGAGCTCGACGTCTCGAGCTCACCCGCCCTCGCCGTCAGTGCGTCGAAGCTCGTGCGGAGCAGGGCTTCGAGCAGCGCCTCGCGCGTCGGGAAGTGGCGGAGCAGCGTGGCGAGTCCCACGTCGGCCCGGCGCGCGATGTCGCGCAGCGACGCGTCGACGCCCTGCTCGGTGATGACGGCACCCGCGACCGCGAGCAGGTGGTCGCGGTTCTTCCTGGCGTCGGCTCGCATCTGCCTCCTCTTGATTATCCGGATCACTGGTCCGTATATTCGGATCAGTGATCCGGATAAGTGTATCCCGCGAAACGAGAGGGAGAGAATGATGTCGACACGCACGATGAGGGCGGTCCGGCTCCACGAGCACGGAGGCCCCGAGGTCCTGCGGTACGACGAGGTGCCGATTCCGGAGCCGGGGCCGAGCGAGGTGCTCGTGCGCGTGCGCGCGGTCGGCGTCAATCCTCCGGACTGGTATCTGCGCGGCGGGCTGACCAGGGTGGCCGGGTCGAAGTCGACGGTCAGTCTGCCGGTGATTCCGGGGACGGACGTGTCGGGGGTCGTCGAGGCCGTCGCCCCGGACGTGGCCGGTCTGGCCGTGGGAGACGAGGTCTTCGGTCTCCTGCGCTTCCCCGGTTTCGATGGCCGCGCGTACGCCGAGTACGTGGCCGCGCCCGCGTCGGACCTCGCGCGCAAGCCAGCCGGCATCGATCACGCGCACGCCGCCGGGGCGCCCATGGCCGGGCTGACGGCGTGGCAGTTCCTGATCGAGCTCGGACACGATCACCCCTCGCCCCTCCAGGAGGCACCGCATCGCCCGATCGCGCTCGACGCCGACACGACGGTGCTCGTCAACGGCGCCGCGGGCGGCGTGGGGCACTTCGCGGTGCAGTTGGCGAAATGGAAGGGGGCGCGTGTCATCGCGGTGGCTTCGAGCGCGCATGAGTCGTTCCTGCGCGAGCTCGGCGCCGACCGGTTCATCGACTACACCAAGGAGCGTCCCGATGACCTCGTGCGCGACGTCGACCTGGTTCTCGACACCGTCGGCGGCCGCGACAGCAGCCGCTTCCTCCGCACGCTCAGGCACGGCGGCGCCCTGTACCCCGTGTTCCCAGGCGACTTCGACGACGCCGAGATCGCGAAGTCGGGCGTCACGGTCTCGGTCACCCAGGTCCGCTCGAGCGGCGCGCAACTCGCCGAACTGGGACGGTTGCTCGACGCGGGCGCGGTCCGCGTCGCGATCGACAGCACGTTCCCGCTCGCGGCGGCCCGAGCGGCGCACGAACGTGCCGCCCGAGGCCATATCCAGGGCAAGATCGTGCTCACGGTCGATGAGCGGTGAGCCGACAGCCCCGCCGCGTCCGGCGCACGTCCTCAGGGACTTCGGGGACGTGGCCCGCGGCGTCGCGCGGCGCCGGCGGCCTGTCTGTACTCGCTTCCACCGAAACCGACATCCGGGTCCGCTCCGGCCGAAAGCCAGTCCGTCACGCACCGCAGGAGCGGCGGATGGTCAGCACGGGGTGTAGCACCACTTGGCGCAGGGGGAGTGCTTCCTCGGCGTCGAGGCGGTCGAGGAGCAGCTCGGCCGCCTGTTCGCCCAGTTGGCGTTTGGGTGGGGCGACGGCCGTGAGGGGGGTTTCGGCCAGGGCGGCGATCTCGTCGTCGTAGGCGATCAGGGCCAGGTCCTCGGGGGTGCGCAGGCCGCGGGTGCGGGCGCGTTGGAGGAGTTCGATCGCGTCGTGGTCGGAGTGGACCAGGGCCGCGCGGGTGCCGGTGTCCAGGCAGTGGTCGAGGAAGGCGTCGTACTGGCGGCCGGCCTCGGCGGAGCCGGGGGCGGGGCGGCCGGCGTCCAGTACGGGGGCGGTCGGGTCGAGGGCGAGGCGGCGGACGGCGGCGGCGTGCCCCTCGCGCACCAGGGGCGCGGTGGGGCTGTCCGCGAGGTAGAGGGCGACGCGCCGGTGGCCGAGGTCGCGCAGGTGGGTGACCGCGTGGTGGGCGCCCTGGCGGTGGTCGGAGAGCACGAACTCGCAGGGCTCGTAGGCGTCTTCCGGCTGGCGCTCCAGCAGCACGAACGGTCGGCCGGTGGCACGCAGCGCGGTCAGGGTGGCGGTGGGCGGGTGGTGCCCGCCGGCGGTGGCGACCAGCAGGCCGTCCGCGCCCGAGGAGCGGAGTTCGTCGATCTGGGCCGGCTCGCGTGAACCCCCGTAGTCGGTGAGGGCGATGACGACGCGGGCGCCGCGCCGGGCGGCCACGGCGCGGACGCCGGCCAGCACGCTGGGGTAGTAGTAGGTGGCCGAGGGCACCAGCAGCCCGATGGTGCGGGCGGGGCCGTCCGCCGCCGGCGCGGGTGTGGGCGCGGGGATCGCGCCGCCGCGCACCTTGGTGAGCCGCCCCAACTCCGCGAGCTCCGACAGGTCCCGCCTGATCGTGCCGGCCGAGACGCCGAAGCGGGCGGCGAGTTGGGCCACCCGCACCGCGCCCGTCGCGCGCAGCTCACGCAGCAGCAGCTCCTGTCGTTGTTCGGCGAGCAGCTCGGTCATGGAGCCGGAGTCTACTGCACGTTCCTGCACGTTCATTGATAGTGCTGCTCAATCTTGCGCATTTCTATTGACTAGTTGGCGGTCCTGGTTCAAGGTGCGGTGGCACACATCACAAAGGAGCCGCCTTCGTGTTTCAGCGCATCCTCGCCGCAGTGGCGGCGGCCCTGCTGCTCGCCTCCTGCGGGATCGGCGGCGGCGCGTCGGGCAACGACGGCGACGGGCCCACCGTCATCACCTACTGGTCCTGGATCTCCGGCTCCCAGGAGCTGGTCGACCGCTTCAACGCCACCCACGACGACGTCCAGGTCGCCTTCGAGCGGGTGCCGGCCGGCACCGCCGGCGGCTACTCCAACATGTTCAACGCCGTGCGCGCCGGCCGCGCCCCCGACGTCGTCACCGTCGAGTACCCGCAGCTGCCCGGCTTCGTGACGCAGCGGGTCGTACAGCCCCTGGAACCGTTCGGACTCGACGAGCTGGAGCCGGAGTTCCCCGACTGGGCCTGGCAACAGACCGCACTCGGCGGCCGGTTGTCCGCACTGCCGCTCAACATCGGCCCGACCGTGCTGTTCTACCGGGCCGACCTGTTCGAGGAGTACGGGTACCAGCCGCCCACCACCTGGGCCGAGTACCGCGCCACCGCCGAGCGGCTGCGCGCTGACCACCCCGACGCCACCATGACCAACTTCGGCTCCAACGACGCCGCGCTGTTCGCCGCGCTCGCCTGGCAGGCCGGCGCCGAGTGGTACGACACCTCCAGCGGCCACTGGCAGGTCAGCGGCGTCGACGAGCCGACCACCCGCGTCGCCGAGTACTGGGAGTCGCTGATCGCCGACGACCTCGTGACGGTGGGACCCACCTTCGAGGAGCAGCACGTGACCGCGCTCCAGGAGGGCACCTCGCTCACCCTGATCGGCGGCCCCTGGACGGCCGCCAACATCTCCCGCTTCGTGCCGGAACTCGCCGGCGCCTGGGGGGCCGTGCCGCTCCCGGCGTGGGAGGAGGGCGGCGCGGCCAGCGCCAACTACGGCGGCTCCTCACTCGCCATCCCCGAGGGCGCGGAACACGCCGAGGAGGCGGCCGAGTTCATCCGCTGGGCGGCGACCTCCCCCGAGGCCGTCGACGCCATCGCCGGCGTCAACACCTCCTACCCCGCCCACCTCGGCCAGGCCGAGGTCTGGGGCCCCGGCATCGAGGCCGCCAACCCCTTCGTGGCCGGCATGAACCTGCCCGACGCCGCCGCCGAGGCCGCCGCCACCGTGGACCCCGACTGGGAGTGGGGCCCCGACATGACCGTGGGCTTCGCCCGCCTCGTCGACGAGACCACCACCGGACTCGACCGCCCCGGCGGCCTCGCCGACGCGCTGCGCCGCTGGCAGGACGCCACCCGGGCGCAGCTGCGGCAACGCGGCTTCGACGTCAGCGGCTGAACCGGCCGAGAAAGGACCCCGAACCCCCATGACAATCGTCAGTCAACAGCGGGCGGCGGGCACCGGCGCGGGCGCCAGGCGGCGGCGCGGCAGCGGCCCGCTGCTCCTGCTCGGCCCCTTCTTCCTGCTCTTCGCCTTCACCTACCTCGTCCCCATCCTCTACGGCCTCGGCCTCAGCCTGTTCCGCGAACGCTACGACGGCGTCGGCTGGGAGGGACCCGAGCGCGTCTTCGCCGGGCTGCACAACTACACCCGCGCCCTCACCGACCAGGACTTCCTGGTCGGCACCGGCCGGGTGCTGCTCTACGGCCTGATCTACGTGCCGCTGCTGATCGCGCTCGCCGCCGCGCTGGCGCTGCTGCTCGACACCACCCTCACGGCGGCCCGCCGCCTCTTCCACACCGTGCTGTTCCTGCCGCACATCGTGCCGGGCCTGATCGCCGCCATCGTCTGGGTGTACCTCTACACCCCCGGCCTCAGCCCGGTCATCGACGCCCTCGAATCGCTCGGCGCGAACGTCGACTTCCTCACCGGGACCAACCTGCTGTTCTCGCTCGTCAACATCGCCGTCTGGCAGTCCCTCGGCTTCAACGTGGTGCTGATCTACGTCGCGCTCCAGGCCGTGCCCCGCTCCACCGTGGAGGCCGCCAGGATCGACGGCGCCGGCGAACTGCGCACCGCGCTGAGCGTCAAACTGCCGCAGGTGTTCCCCGCGATGATGGTGGCCACGCTGTTCACCATCATCGGCTCGCTCCAGCTCTTCACCGAGCCGACGATCGTGCAGAGCTCCGCCGAGTCCGAGGTCACGTCCACCTGGACGCCCAACATGCTCGCGTTCTCGGCCGCGTTCAACTCCAACGACTACCACTACGCGGCCACCGTCTCGGTGTTGGTCGCCGTGCTCGCCGGGATCCTCTCCTTCGCCGTCACCACGTTCGCCAACCGCAGGAGCACCCGATGACCGACGTGCTGCCGGCCGCGCCGCCCACCGCCGAGGAGCGGCGCGCCGCGCCGAAGCCCGCGCCCAGGCCCGGCACCGCCTGGTGGCTGCGGCGCGGAACCGCCACCACCATCACCGCGATCGCCGCCGTCTACACCCTGCTGCCGCTGGTGTGGCTGCTGTTCGGCGTCACCAAGACGCTGCCGGAGCTCTACGGCAGCAACGGCTTCGCGCCGTCCGCCGGCTTCCACGTGCTGGACAACGTGCGTGACCTGTTCGCCCAGGACGGCGGCCTGTTCGGCCGCTGGATGCTCAACACCGCGCTCTACGCGGTCGGCGGCGCCGCCGTCGCCACCCTGCTCTCCGTCGCCGCCGGCTACGCCTTCGACAAGTTCGACTTCCGCTGGCGCGAGAAGTGGTACGCGCTGGTCATCGGCGGCGTGCTCATCCCGCACACCGCGATCATCGTGCCGCTGTACCTGATGATGGCCGAGATCCGGATGACCGACACCGTCTGGTCCGTGCTGCTGCCCGTGATGGTCAACCCGTTCGGCGTCTACCTCGCCCGCGCCTACTCCTCCGGCGCCATACCCGACGAACTGCTGGAGGCCGCGCGGCTCGACGGCGCCGGCGAGCTGCGCACCTTCTTCTCCGTCGGGCTGCGCCTGATGGCGCCCGGCGCGCTGACCATCTTCCTCTTCCAGTTCATCGCCATCTGGAACAACTTCTTCCTGCCGCTGGTGATGATCACCGACAACGACCTCTTCACCATCGGCCAGGGCCTCTTCACCTGGAACTCGGCGGTCGGCCAGAATCCCGACTACACCCGGATGGTGGTGGTCGGCTCCGCCGTCGCCACCATCCCGCTGATCCTGTTGTTCATCCCGCTCCAGCGCCGCTGGCGCGCCGGCCTCGCGGAAGGCGGCGTCCGTTGAACCTCCCCTCCGAAGACCCCGTACTCTCCCCGCACACCGGCTGGACCAGGGCGCACTGGGAGGCGGTCGCCGACGAACTGCTGGCCGCCGTCCGGCCGTTCGCCTCCCCGAGCGGCTCGCTCGTCCGACTGCCAGGACCGGCCAGCGGTTCCGGCGAGTGGAGCGACGACCTGGAGGGCTACGCGCGGACGTTCCTGCTCGCCGCGTTCCGCGCCGCGCACGCGGAGCCCGAGCACGCGGAACGGATCCTCGCGCCCTACGCGACGGGGCTCGCCGCCGGCACCGATCCCCGTTCCCCGGAACGCTGGCCGAGGCCGGGCGAGCTGCGGCAGGCCAGGGTCGAGGCCGCCTCCGTCGCGCTCGCCCTGCACGAGACCCGGGCGCTGCTGTGGGACCGACTCCCGGACGCGGTACGCGAGAACACCGTCCGCTGGCTCGCCGAGCTTGGCGGCGTCGAGGTGCCGGCCAACAACTGGGTCTGGTTCCGGGCGGTGGTCGCCGCCTTCCTCCGCTCCGTCGACGCCCCGCACGCCGCCGCCGACATCGCGCACGCCGTCGAGGTCACCGACACCTGGTACCGGGGCGGCGGTTGGTACACCGACGGGGGCACCAGCCGCTTCGACCACTACAACGGCTGGGCCATGCACCTCTACCCGCTCTGGTACTGCCGGATCTCCGGCGACCACGAGCCGCTGGACCGCTACCGGGACCGGCTGGCGACCTTCCTGGAGGACGCCGTCCACCTCGTCGGCGGCGACGGCGCGCCCCTCTTCCAGGGCCGCTCCCTCACCTACCGGTTCGCGGCGGCCGCGCCCTTCCTCACCGGCGCGCTCTTCGACGCCACCCCGCTGCCGCCGGGACTGACCAGGCGCGCGGCCAGCGGCATGCTGCGGTACTTCCTCGACCGGGGCGCCACCGAGGAGAACGGCCTGCTGTCGCTCGGCTGGCACCGCCGCTTCGAGTTGATCAGGCAGAACTACTCGGGCCCCGCCTCGCCCTACTGGGCCAGCAAGGGCTTCCTCGGCCTGCTGCTGCCGCCCGACCACCCGGTGTGGACCGCCACCGAGGAGCCGCTGCCGGTGGAACGCGGCGACTTCACCCGCGCGATCGCCGCGCCCGGCTGGCTGGTCAGCGGCACCGCGGCCGACGGCGTGGTCCGCGTCGTCAACCACGGCACGCCGCGCACCCCGAGCGGCCGTGACCCCTTCTACGCCCGCCTCGCCTACACCACGCACACCGCGCCCGAGCTCGGACCGCCCGACCCGGCCGCCGACTTCCGGCTGGACGGCGACGCGAGGGCCGGCGAGGCCGCGCCCGACAACCAGGTGGCGCCGGCCGACGCGCCCGCGGCGCGGGCCGGCCTCGAACTCCTCGCGCTCGACGGGCGGGTGGCCGTCTCGCACCACGAGGCGGTGACGGTGGCCTCGGCGGTGCGGGGCCCGTGGGAGGTGCGGGTGGTGTGGCCCGACGAGCCGGCGCCCGGCCGCCGCCTGGTGATCGGCGGCCACGCGCTGGCCGCCGACCGCCCGCCGGCGGAGCCGAGCCCCGGCGTGGTCCGCCGCGCCGACGGGCTGACCAGCGCGCTGCTGGTCCTCCACCCACCGGCCGAGCCACCGCCGGCGCACCGGGCCGAGCACACCAACCCGTTCGGCGCGCACAGCGCGACGCCGTGGCACGAGGCGCCCGCCGAAGGCCCGCTCGCTGTCGCGATCTTCCTCGGCACCACGGATTCCACCGCGCTGCCGCCCGCGCCGCGCTACGACACCACGACCGGCGAGGTGACCTGGCCCGACGGCAGCCGGGACGACGCCGCTGCCGCGGTTGACCCGGGCGGCCGCGGGGCGTGAGGTTGTCGTCGGCCGGTCGGCCAGCTGTCGCTGGCGCGACGGCCGCGGGCCGGCTGCCGCCGGCCTGGCGGCGGCCCGTCAGGGTGTCGGCCCTCCGGGACGCCGTCGTCCCGGGCCGGGACGAGCTGGTGTCAGGGCCACGTGGCCCGTCCCCGGCCGTGCCGGCCGCCGCGTCAGGGCACCGGCACGCGCGGAACTCCGTTGTCCCACGCGAAGCGTGCCCGCCGCCCACCGCTCGCAGCGCGGTCGCGCCCGGTTGACCCGCGCGGAGCGCGGCCCGCGGCGCGGCGGTGGCTCGCGGGACCGCGTCGTCCCGGAACGCGGGCCGGGTGGGCGTGCGTGGTGCGGTTGTCGCGGGTCTGTCGGCCGTTCCGCCCGGGACACCGGCGGAACGCCGTCGTTCCCAGGGCGGAGCCCGAGGCGCATGGCCGTGCCGGCCGCCGCCCCCATGGCGGTCTTCAGGATCGCGGCCCGTCAGGACGGCGGTCTCCGGGACGCCGTCGTCCCGGTACGCGGAGGCCGTGCGGAGCCGTGCGTCGCGTCGTCCGTCGTCCCTCGTCGGAGGTGTCGACCGCCCGTCAGGGCGCCGGCGGGACGCCGTTGTCCCGCGCGGAGCGCGTCCGTCGCTCACCGCGCGCAGCGCGGTGGCGCCCCGGCCCGTCCGCGCGAAAGCGCGGAGCGTGGCCCGACCCGCCGTCAGGCGATCCGCAGACGCGGCGCCTCGTGGTCGCGCGCCTCGTCGTCGTGGTCGACGTGCGCGTCGAGTGTGGCCAGCTGCCTGACCATCCCGGCGTAGCCGTGGCGTCTGGCCAGCGACGTGGCCTGGCGCGCCCACTGGGCGCCCTCCGGGGAGTGTTCGGCGGCCTCGGCGAGGCCGGCCAGCGCGTGGAGTTCGCCGCGCCGGTAGCTGAGCCCCCTGGACTGGGCCAGTGCCGCCTGGTGTTGGGTGATGGCGCCCGCGGTGTCGCCGAGCAGGGTCAACGTCCTGCCCACCGCGTTGCGGGCCTCGACGTGCGCCCACCGGTCGCCGTTGTTCTCGGCGGTGCTCAGGCCCTTCTGGCAGGCGGCCCTGGCCCGGTCGCGCTCCCCGAGCGCCGCGAGATGCGTGCTGAGGTACGCGTGCCCCAGCGCGATCGGCCGCGGCAGCTCGCCCGCCACCGCGACGGCGGCCTCCAGGGACGCCACCGCCGCCTCCTGGTCGCCGAGCGCGCCCAGCACGATGCCCAGTTCCGCCCTCAGCACCGCCAGCATGGGGAGCGCCCGGTGCGCGACGGCGAGCCGCAGCGCCGTCCCGTAGGCCCGTTTGGCGAGCTCGGGCCGGCCCAGGTCGAGGTCGACCCGGCCCAGCGCGGCGAGCGCCAGCGCCAGCCGCAGCGGCTGCTGGAGCCGGCCGTACCGGCGGACGGCCTCCGCCAACAGCTCGTGCGCCTCGGTGAGATCGCCGGTGAGCCAGCGGGAGCGCCCCAGGTGCTCGTGGGCGGCGGCCAGCGGCCCCGGCAGCTCGTGCCGCCGGCCCAGGTCGAGCGCGCGCAGGGCGTGCTGCTCGGCCTGCTCCATGCGGCCGGCCGTCAGCATGGCGTCGACGAGGCTGATGGACAGCTCCGCCTCGGCCTGCTGGTCGCCGGCCCGGCGCGCCGCCCGCAGCCCGGCCTGCGCGCCGGCCAGCCACTCGGGCATCAGGCTGTGGTGCTTGCACATGCCCCACAGCCGTTGGGCGAGCATCCAGGCGGCGGGGTAGGGGCCGTGCTCGGCCGCGTACTCGGCGAGCGGGGCCAGGTTCGCCAACTCGGCGACCGGCGGCCGCTTCCGGTCGGCCCTGGCCTGCAACTCGTCCTCGGCCGAGGCGATCTCGCCGCCCGGCGCGACGACGAACAGCCGCCCGGAGCCGCCGTCGAACACCGAGGCGGCCCGCATCGACCAGGCGGTCAGCCGGTGGACGGCGGCCTCCCGCTCGGCGTGCGGCTCCTCGGCGAGCGCCCGCTTCCGCGCGTACTCGCGCAGCAGGTCGTGCGGGAAGCGGTAGAGCCCCGGCGCCTCGGCCTCGATCAGGTTGGCGGCGACCAGCGAGTGGAGCACCCGTTCGGTCTCCGCGGTCTCCGCGCCCGCCACCACCGCCGCGCCCTTGCGGGTGAGGTTGGGGCCCGGCACCAGGCCGAGCCGGCGCAGCACCCGGCGGGCCGTCTCGTCCAGGGTGCCGTAGGAGAGGTCGAGCGAGGCGGAGAGCGACAGGCTCTCGTCGCCCGGAATGGCGGCGCCGGCGAGCGGGCCCTCGGCGGCCAGCTGGCCGGCGACGGCGTCCAGGCCCTCGGCTCTGACGGCGGCGCCGGCGGCCACCAGGCGCAGGGCGAGCGGCAGGTAGCCGCAGAGCCGGGCGATCTGGGTGGCGGCGGGGCCGACGGCGGCCGGGCCGAGCATGGTGCGCAGCAGGTGCTCGGCCTCCCGCGCGGACAGCACGGGCAGTACCACTCGGCGGGCGCCTTCTCGGGCCACGAGTCCGGGGAGCCCGCGGCGGGTGGTGATCAGCACGGCGCAGCCGCGTGATCCGGGGAGCAGGGGTCTGATCTGGTCGGCGTGGGCGGCGTTGTCCAGCACGACGAGCACCCGGCGCTTGGCGAGCAGGGTGCGGAAGAGGTCGGAGCGTTCCCGTGTGTCGGGTGGTACCCGCTGCGCGGGGATGCCTAAGGCGCGGAGGAAGCCGCCCAGGATCTCGGTGGGATGGGCGGGCCCCAGCTGGTCGAAGCCGCGCAGGTCGGCGAAGAGCTGCCCGTCGGGGAAGTCGTCGGCGACCTGGTGGGCGCAGTGCACGACCAGCGCGGTCTTGCCGACGCCTGCGGTGCCCTCCACATAGACGATGGGCATGCCGTCCGAGCGCAGCAGGCTGGTGATCTGCTCGACCTGCCCGCGACGCCCGGTGAACCCGAAGGCCTCGTGGGGGAGTTGGGCGGGCACGGCGGTGGGCACGTCCTGGGTGGGCTCGGCGGCCACCTGTTGGGTGGCGCCGGAGAGCACCTGCTGGTGGGCCGAGCGGAGTTCGGGGCCCGGGTCGGTGCCGTACTCGTCGGCGAGCCGGCGGCGGATGCGGGCGTAGACGTCCAGGGCCTCTATCTGGCGCCCGGACTGGGCGAGTGCGCGCATGAGCAGCCCGTGCAGCCGTTCCCGCTGCGGGTGTTCGGCGGCGAGCCTGACCAGCTCGGGCACCGAGTCGGGGCCGCGGCCGAGCAGCAGGCCCAGCGCGTACAGGTCCTCGAAGGCGATGAGTTGCTGCTCGGCCAGTCGATCGCGCTCCAGTTCGATACCGGGGCCGCCGATGCCCTCCGCGAGCGGACCCCGCCACAGCGCCGTGGCCTTGGTCAGCGCCTCGGACGCGGTGTCGGCGCGGCCACCCGCCCGGGCGGCGCGCGCGGTGGCCAGCAGTTGTTCGAACTCCCAGAGGTCGAAGCCGTCCCCGGGGTGGAGCGAGTAGCCGCCGGAACTCAGAGTGATGGGCGCGCTGTCGGGGAGGCAACGCCGCAACCCCGACACGTACTTCTGTACCAGGTTCACCGCGTGGGCCGGGGCGCCGTCGCCCCAGACCGTGGTGATGATCCGCTCCGCCGAGACCGGACGTGGCGCGCGCAGCAGCAGTGCGGTCAACACCGCTCGCTGGCGCGGTGGTCCCAGCGGTATCTCGTCGGCCCCGCGCAGTGCTCTTACAGGGCCCAGCACCTCGAACCGAACACCATCGTGACTCACGACAACCCCCGTAATCGATCACGACTTTTTCCGAATTGGTCACTTCGGCCGTGCGTTCCGCTGATGTGTGGAGCATAGGCGACGGAACGCGTGATCACGCAGTGGTTACGCGGAGTTCATGGTGGCGGTCGTCAGCTTTCCTTCAGGGGCGCCTTCAGGGGGCTTCAGCGTTTCTTCCAACGGCCGGTCAGCGGGCCCCGCCATGGTCGCTAGGCGGGGCGTCGAACGCGATGTCCCGTCCTCAGGACCCGGTAAGGAGAGCACGGCATGACCCTGCCCACGAAACTCCCCTCGGCCTCGTCCCGCGACCGACTCAGGTACGACGCGACCGTCCCGCGTGCGCTGGTGCACCGGGCGTCCGTCGCCGAGGTCTTCATCACCGACTCGGTCGCGGCCGCGACCAACGGGATCGGCAGAGCCGAGGCCACCTTCGAGGTGGCCGCCCAGCTTCCCCGCGGACACCTCATAGGCGAGCGCTCCGCGACCTACGACTTCCTCCTCATCGTCGAGGTGCTGCGGCAGTCCGGCGTCTTCGTGGCCCACCGCCACCTCGACGTCCCGCTGGACTCGGCCTTCATCTTCAAGGCCATGAACTACCAGGTCCGCTCCGTCGACGCGCTGCGCATCGGCACCAGGCCGGCCCACCTCGTCATCTCGCTCGACGTGCGGGCCGAGCGCAACCGCGCCGGCCGGGTGCTCGGCTTCGACTTCGACGCCGTGATGTTCGTCGACGACGTGCCGGCCCTGGAGGCCAGCGGCGGCCTGGTCTTCGTCAGCAAGCGTGCCTTCAGCATGCTGCGGGCCAAGGGCCGCGACCGGGTGCGCACGGCCGCCCCGGCGTCCACCCTGGTCTCCCGCCTCGCGCCCGCCGCCCCGGCCGCCCTCGGCCGCCACGACCCGCGCAACGTCGTGGTGACCGAGCCCACCGTCGACCCCAGCGGCAACGCGCGCGCCCGGCTCGTCGTGGACACCCGCCACCCGCACCTGTTCGACCACGAACTCGACCACGTGCCGGGCAACCTCCAGCTGGAGGCGGCACGCCAGCTGGCGGTCGCCGCCGTCGCCCGGCTGCACGGCCTCTTCCCCGAGCAGCTGCTCGTCACCGAACTGCGCGCGCACTTCCCCGAGTTCGCCGAGCTCGACCTGGCGACCACGGTGGACGCCCGGGTGGGCGGCGTGCGGCAGTCCAAGGCGGTCGGGCTGCTCTCGGTCCCCGTCGACATCCTCCTGGAGCAGAGCGGCAGCACCGTGAGCGAGGTCGCCCTGGAGGTGGCGCTGTGGGCCTGACCGGCGAATCCGGGATCACCACCCTGGTGTGCGACTACGGCGGCGTCCTGACCAACCCGCTGCTGGAGACGTACCAGGCGTTCGCCGACCGCACCGGCATCCCCCTGGAGACCATCGCGGCCGCCTTCGCCGCCGCGACCAGGCGACACGGCGCGACACCCATGGCCGACCTGGAGATCGCGGCCATCACCGAGGAACAGATGGTGCGGCGCGTCACCGACGAGATGCCGCCGGAGACCGCCGACCTGTTGGACGGGCGTTCGTTCGGGGAGCTGTGGTTCCTCGGCCGGCACGCCAACGAGGAGCTCGTCACGTTTCTGCGGACGGTACGGGAGGACGGCCGTCGCGTGGCGCTGCTCACCAACAACGTGCGGGAGTGGGAGCCGCGTTGGCGGGCGACGCTGCCCGTCGACGAGCTCTTCGACGTCGTCGTCGACTCCTCCGTGGAACGGGTGCGCAAGCCGGACCCGGAGATCTACCGCAGGCTGCTCGCCCGGCTCGACGCGGAGCCGAGCAGCTGCCTGTTCGTGGACGACACCGAGGAGAACCTGCTGCCGGCGCGCGAACTCGGCATGCACACCGTGCTCTTCCACGACACGAGCCAGGCGGTCAAGGAGATCGCCACGCTGCTCGGACTCGACCCCGACCACATCCCCGAAGGAGCCGGCGCATGACCGAGGACCGGACCGTACTCGTCGCGGGAGCCGGGCCCACGGGCCTGACCGCCGCCTGCACCCTGCTGCGGCAGGGCGTGGACGTGACCGTCGTGGACCGGCGGAGCGGGCCGGCCACCGCGCCCAAGGCCATCGTCACCTGGAGCGGCGCCCTCGAGGTGCTCGACCGGGTCGGCGTCGCCGAGCAGGTGGCCGAGCGCGCCCTCCCGCTGGCCGGCGCCTCCTACTGGTCGCGCGGCCGCAAGGTCGCCGCCGTCACCTTCGGCGGCCTCCCCAACACCCGCTTCCCGGGGCCGCTGAGCGTGCCGCAGCCCGTCATCGAGGAGCTGCTCTACGAGCGTCTCACCCAACTCGGCGGCACCGTGCGGTGGAACACCACCGTGCGGTCCGTCACCGCGGGCGGCGACTTCGCCGAGGTCACCCTCGACGAGGCGGACGGCGCCGAGACCACCCTGCGGGCCCGCTGGCTGATCGCCGCCGACGGCATGCACAGCACCGTGCGCGGCGCGCTCGGCATGCCCTTCGAAGGCGACACCTACCCGCGGGACTTCCTGCTCGGCGACGTCGTCCTCGACGCCGCCGGCGGCGCCCCGCTGCCGGAGGCCGAGGCCCAGTACCACCTGACGCCGGACGGCGTGCTGGTGGTCGTGGCGCTGCCCAAGGGCGGCCACCGGGTCTTCTTCGACCAGCCGGCCGGCACCAGGACCGACCGGCCCACCACCGCCGAGCTCCAGCAACTGCTCGACGAGCGCGGGCCCGGCAAGTGGCGGATCGGCGAGTCCTGGTGGACCAGCAGGTTCCAGGTGCACGCCAGGGTCGCCGGCGCCTTCCGGCAGGGCGCCGTCTTCCTCGCCGGCGACGCCGCCCACGTGCACAGCCCCGCCGGCGGCCAGGGCCTCAACACCGGCGTCCAGGACGGCTACGACATCGGCTGGAAGCTCGCCGCCGTCTGCCGGGGCGCCGACGAGTCGCTGCTCGACGCTTACGAGGCCGAGCGCCGGCCCACCGCCGTGCGGGCCGTGCGCAACGCCGACCGGCAGACCAAGCTGTGGATGGTGCGCAACCCGCTGCTGCGGGGCCTGCGCGACACCCTGCTGCGCCGGCTGTCGAAGAGCGGCGCCCTGGAGCGCCGCCTCATCCCGGAGATCGCCCAGATCGACCTGGACCTGACCGCCAGCCCGGCCGTCGACGCCGCGCCCGGCGGCGCCGGCGTCACCCCGGGACGCCGGATGCCCGACCTGGTGCTCACCCCGGTGCGCGGCACCAGGTCGGCCACCCTGCACGGCTACCTGTCCGCCGGCCGGCACGCCGTCGTCGTCTTCGACGACGGCGCGGGAACGGCCGCCGAGGCCGCCGAGCAGGCCAGGGCCCGCTTCGACCGGGAGGCCGTCGACGTGCTGCTCGTCGCCTCCGGCGGGGTCCCGGGGGCCGCCACCCACGACGTCGCCACCACCCACGAGACCCGCCCGGCCCAGGCCGTGTACGTCCGCCCGGACGGCGTGGTCGGCGCGGCGCTGGTGCTCGACGGCTCCCGTTCGTTCGGCGAACTCCTCGCCCGCGTACCGGAGTCGGCGGACGCCCCGGCCGGCGACGCCCAGGGACGGCGGTGACCTGACCCATGGCGAAACCACGATCAGAGGACGCGGGCACCAGACCCGGGTGGCCCAGGTTCGTGCTGCTGCTGGCGGTGCTGTTCATCATCGACGCGGTGCTGGTCGGCGGCGACGTCGCCGACCGGCTCCTCAACGGCGGCACGGAGGACGAGGGTTCCGAGTCGGCCCAGGCCACCGAGCTGCTGGAGGGCGCCTTCCCGGCCAGCGAGCCCAACCTGGTGCTGGTGGTCAGCGCCCCGGACGGCGGCACCGTCGACGACCGCGCGGTCGCGGCCGACGGCATCCGGCTCGCCGAACGCCTGGCGTTCCAGCCCGACGTCTCCGGCGTCACCTCCTACTGGGCCACCGGAGCCGAGCAGTTGCGCTCCGAGGAGCGCGACCACGCGCTGATCCTGGCCCACATCGAGGGCACCGAGGACGAGGCCCAGGCCGTCCTGGAGCGGCTCGAACCCGACTTCCGGGGCACCCCGGAGGGCACCGAGCAGGTCGAGGTGCGGATCGGCGGCACCGTCGCCGCCATCGGCCAGGTCCAGGAGACCATCTCGGAGGACCTGCTCACCGCCGAACTCATCGCCCTGCCCATCACGTTGATCATCCTCATCCTGGTGTTCGGCGGCGTGGTCGCCGCCCTGCTCCCGCTGGGCGTGGGCGTGGTGGCGATCCTCGGCACCAACGCGGCGCTGCGCGTCGTCACCGAGTTCACCGACGTCTCGATCTTCGCGCAGAACCTCACCACCGCGCTCGGCCTCGGCCTGGCCATCGACTACGCCCTGCTCATCGTGCGCCGCTACCGGGAGGAGCTGGCCGGCGGCCTCGCCCCGCGCGAGGCCGTCGCCAGGACCGTGCGGACCGCCGGCCGCGCCGTGCTGTTCTCGGCGCTCACGGTCGCCGTCTCGCTCTCCGCGATGCTGGTCTTCCCGCTCTACTTCCTGCGCTCCTTCGCCTACGCCGGCATCAGCGTGGTGCTGCTCGCCGCCGCGGCGGCCCTGGTGCTGCTGCCGGCCGTGCTGCTGCTCCTCGGCCACCGGGTCGACGCGCTGCGGGTGCGGCGGCGCCGCGACCCGGCGGCGGCCGTCGCCGCCGACGGCGGCGCCTGGCGGCGGATCGCGGGCACCGCGGTGAAACACGCGCCGCTGGTGGCGGTCGGCACCACCGTCGTCCTGGTCGTCGTCGGACTGCCGTTCCTCCGCGTGGAGTTCGGCACCACCGACGACCGGCAGCTGCCCGAGACCGCCGAGGCCAGGGTGGCGCAGGACATCATCCGGGACGACTTCGACTCCAGCGCCACCGCCACCGTCGAACTCGTCGCCCGCCAGGCCGACTCGGAGCGCGACGCGGACGGCATCGAGAGCTTCGCCCTGCGGCTCTCCGAACTGCCCGGCGTCGCCTCCGTCGACAGCCCCGTCGGCACCTACGAGGACGGCGTGCGGACCGTCTCCGAGACCCCGGCGCACGCGCTGCGGGCCCACGAGGGCATGAGCCACCTGTCGGTGGTGCCCGAGTCCGGCATCGAGGTCAGCTCGGCCGAGGCCCAGGAGATCGTGCTCGGCGCCCGCGACCTGGCCGGCCAGGCCGACTTCCGCGCCTTCGAGACCCTGGTCGGCGGCGACGCGGCCGTGCTGGAGGACAGCAAGGAGGCCATCTCCTCGCGGCTCGGCTGGGCGCTGCTGATCATCGTCGGCGCCTCGCTGCTGCTGATGTTCCTGCTCACCGGCAGCCTGCTGATCCCGGTGATGTCGGTGGTGCTCAACGCGCTGAGCCTGTCGGCCATGTTCGGCGCCGTCGTCTGGGTCTTCCAGGACGGCAACCTCTCCGGGGCGCTCGGCTTCACGGCGACCGGCACCATCGAGGTCACGCTGCCGGTGCTGATGTTCTGCGTCGCGTTCGGCCTGTCCATGGACTACGGCGTGTTCCTGCTGTCCAGGGTCACCGAGGAGTACCGCCGCACCGGCGACTCCCCGGGCGCCATCGTGGCCGGCGTGCAGCGCACCGGCGGCGTCATCACGGCGGCCGCGCTGATCCTCTCCGTGGTGCTGGTGGCCATCGGCACCTCGCGCATCACCAACACCAAGATGCTCGGGCTCGGCGTGGCGCTCGCCGTCATCGTCGACTCGACGCTCGTCCGCGGCCTGCTGCTGCCCGCCGTGATGCGGCTCGGCGGCCGGCTCACCTGGTGGGCGCCGGCCCCGCTCGCCCGCTTCCAGGAACGGTTCGGCCTCCGCGAGGAGGTCCCCGAGCCGGCGCCGCCTTCGGCGGCCGGCCAGCCACCGGCCGGGCCGCGGAAACCGGAACCCGTACTGGAGGACGCCCCATGAGCGGCCGACTTCCCCACCGCGTCGTGGTGACCGGAGCGACCGGGCTGCTCGGCACCGCCGTCGTCGAGCAGTTGCTGACCGAGGGCCGCGAGGCCGTGGCCCTGGTCCGCGACGCGGACAAGGCGCGCCGGCTGCTGCCGGACCACGCCGGCCTGACCCTGGTCGTCGGTGACGTCAACGACCCGGCGAGCTACCGGTCCGCGCTGGCCGGCGCCGACGCCGTGATCCACACCGCGGCCTACTTCCGCGAGTACTACCAGCCGGACCCCGACCTGCCGCTGCTGTTCCGCACCAACGTGGACGCGGTCCGCGCGCTGCTGCGGGAGGCGGTGGACGCCGGGGTGCCGGTGGTGGTGCACACCAGCTCCATCACCACCCTGGCCCCCGGGACCCAGGAGGCGCCGGCCGACGAGTCGGCGCCCCCGCCGCCCGGCTGGGAACGCAACTCCTACCGGGCGAGCAAGGTGCGGGCCGAGGAGGCGATCCGGGAGTTCTGCGCCGCGGAGCCGGGGCTGCGGGTGCCGATCGTGCTGCCCGGCTGGATGTGGGGCCCGCGCGACGTCGGCCCCACCTCGGCCGGCCGGCTCTTCCTGTCCGTCGCCAGGCGGCAGCTGCGGGCGGTGCCCCGCGCCGGCAACCACGTGGTGGACGTCCGCGACGTGGCCGGCGCCCTGCTGCGGGCGGCCGAGAGCGGCCAGAGCCTGCGCCGCTACATCGTGGCGGGACGCTGGCAGCGGCTGGCCAGCACCGTGGGCGGGGTCGCCGAGTCCGTCGGCGTGCCGGCGCCCCGCGAGGTGCCGGCCGGCGCGGCCTTCGCCTTCGCCACCGTGCTCGAACTCTCGGCGAGGCTGCGGCGGCAGCCGCCCATCGCCACCCGCGAGGGGGTGCGGGTGCTGCTCGACGGCAACCGCACCCGGATCACCTCGGCCCGCGCCGAGCGCGAACTCGGCGTCTCCTTCCGCCCGTTGACTCAGACCTTCGCGGACGAGGCCGCCTGGTACCGGGCCGCCGGGATCCTCGAATCCACCAGGGGGGCCGCCGCGTGAGCCAGCGCACGCTCCCCCGTCCGCACGCAGCCAGGAGGCCGTAGACCATGCCCCGCAGTAAGAAGAGCCTCGCCCTGGGGGCGGTCGCCACGCTGCTGGCGCTCAGCCCCGCCTACTGGGCCCTCGCCGTCGCCTCCGAGCCGCCCACCGTGGCCGATCCCGTCGCCGAGGCCAGGGCCGCCGAGATCGACGCCGAGGCCGCCGCCCAGGCGACCCAGGAGCGGATGGCGGCCGCCGACATCGTCGACGTGCCCGTCTCCTTCACCGTGGTCAACCAGAACCGCACCCTCGCCGCCTGCGCCGTGGACGGCGAGACCTACACCATCCGCGGCCATCTCACGGCGCCCCGCGCCCTGTTGGAGGGCGAGGCGGCCGGCGAGGAGACGCCGATCACGCTCTACGAGCACGGCATCGCCGGCGGCGAGTGGTACTGGCGGCTCGACGCCGAGGGCTACCACTACGCCGAGGAGCTGGCGCTGCGCGGCCACGCCTCGTTGACCATCGACCGGCTCGGCTACGACTCCAGCGACCAGCCCAACGGGCTCGGCTCCTGCATCGGCGGCCAGGCCGACATGGCGCACCAGATCACCGAGCAACTCCGCGACGGCTCCTACGAGATCGGCGAGCCGGACGCGCTGCCCGGCGACGAGACCCCGTCGTTCGAGCGGGTCTTCCTCGCCGGACAGTCCAACGGCGGCCAGGTCATCCAGATCGCCGCCTACTCCTTCCAGGCCGTCGACGGGCTGATGATCATGGACTGGACGGACCTCGGCCTCACCCCCGAGGCCAACGCCCGGTTCTTCACCTCGCTCCAGACATGCCTGCGCGGCGGTGACGACGGGTACGCCTACTACGACCTCGGCACCGAGGAGTTCGAGACCGGCAACTTCACCGAGACCGACCCCGAGGTGCTGGAGCTCTCCCTGCCCCTGCAGAACGCCCACCCGTGCGGCGACATGGTCTCCCAGCTCGGCGGCGTGCTGATGGACGTCCAGCACGTCTCGGAGATCGACGTGCCGGTGCTGTTCATGTACGGGGCGGAGAGCGCCCGCGTCGAGGGCGGCGAGGAACACCGGGCCCTGTTCACCGGCAGCCCCGACACCGAGGTCGTCGAGATCCCGGGCGCCGGCCACTACATCAACATGGCGCTCGAAGCCCAGCAGGCCTTCGACGTCGCCGCCGACTGGCTGGACCGACAAGGAGGTTGATCACCAACGACCGCCGTCGGCCACTGCCGAAGCGGGCAGCCGCCCGCTTCGGCAACGCCGCGACGGTCGCTCACCCACGAGAGCCGTCGGCCACTACCCAAGCGGCCAGCGGCTCCGCACCACCCACCCCCACACGGGTTCATACCGAGGAGTCACGTTCATGTCCGCATCACCGCCGCCGCTGAGTCGGCTCGGCGGCCTGGCCACCCGGCGTCGCCGCGCCGTGCTCGTCGTCGGGGCGATCCTCTTCGCGATCGCCGCCGCGATCGGCGCCGGAGCCCAGAGCGCCCTGTCGCTGTCCCGGTTCGAGGCCCCGGGCTCCGAGTCCGACCGCGCCGAGGACGTCCTGCGCGAGGAGTTCGGCGACGGCAGCCCCAACTTCCTGCTGCTCGTCACGGCGAAGGAGGGCACGGTCGACGACGCGGCGGTGGCCGATGCGGGCAGAGCGCTGACCGAGGAACTGGCCGAGGAGCCACTGGTCACCACCGTCGGCTCCTACTGGACCCGCGGCAACACCCCGACCCTGGCCAGCGAGGACCGCACCCAGGCCCTCGTGGTCGCCTGGCTGGCCGGCGACGCCACCGAGGTCCGCGAGGAACTCGCCGACGTCTCACCCGAGTTCACCCGGGACGAGGCGCTGATCACCGTCCAGCCCGGTGGTCAGGACGAGATCTTCCGGCAGGTGAGCGACGAGTCGCGGCAGGACTTCCTGCGCGCCGAGGCCGTCATCATCCCGGTGGTGCTCGTGCTGCTGGTGTGGGCCTACCGCCGCTGGTCGGCGGCCGGACTCACGCTGGGCGTCGGCCTGTTCTCGGTGCTCGCCACGCTGGCCATCCTGCGCGGCGTCACCGCGTTCGTCGAGGTCTCCACCTTCGCCGCCAACCTGGCGCTGGTGCTCGGCCTCGGACTCGGCATCGACTACAGCCTGTTCGTCATCGCCCGCTTCCGGGAGGAGAGCGCGGCCGGCCGCGACAAGCTGGCCGCCGCGGCCCGCACCGTCGAGACCGCGGGCCGCACCGTGCTGTTCAGCGGCATCACCGTGGCCGCCTCGCTCGCCGCGCTGTTCGCGTTCCCCTTCCCCTTCCTCCAGTCCTTCGCCTACGGCGGCATCGCCGTCGTCCTGACGGCCGCGTTCGGCGCCGTCGTGCTGCTGCCGGCCGCGCTGGCCGCCGTCGGCCACCGGGTGCTGCGACCCCGACCGCCGGCCACCACGACCGACGTCACCCAGGGCCGCTGGTACCGGTCCACGCTGCGGGTGATGCGCCGGCCGCTGCTGTACGGCCTGCCGGTGCTCGTCGTCCTGCTCGCGCTCGGCGCCCCGTTCCTCGGCGCCCAGTTCGGCCTGCCGGACGAGCGGGTGCTGCCGGCGGACGCCGCCAGCCGGGTCACCCAGGAGCAGATCCGCGAGAACTTCCCCACCGAGGTCACCGACGGCCTGCAGATCGTCGCCACCGGCGTCGACCAGCCGACCGGCGCCGCCACCGACGAGTACGCCGCCCTGCTCTCCGAGCAGCCGGGCGTCTTCCAGGTGGACGCCCCCACCGGCTCCTACGTGGACGGCACCCGGGTGGGCGAGAACCCCGCCGAGCCCGGGCGGTTCGCCACCGACGACGCCGTCCGCCTCACCGTGGTCGCCGACCGGCCGGCGCTGGAGGGCGACATGACCGAACTGGTCGCCGACATCCGTGCCGTGGACGCCCCCTACGACGTGCTGGTCGGCGGATTCCCCGCCGCCATGACCGACTTCAGGGAGGCACTGCTGGACCGGCTGCCGCTGGTCGTCGCCATCATCCTGGTGGTCACCTTCGTCATCATCTTCCTGATGACCGGCAGCGTGCTCATCCCGGCCAAGGCCACGGTGGCCAACGTCCTCAGCCTCACCGTGATGTTCGGCTCCCTCGTCTGGGTCTTCCAGGACGGCAACCTGTCGGGCCTGCTGGACTTCACCCCGGCCGGCAGGATGGAACCGAGCATCCCCATCCTGATGTTCTGCATCGCCTACGGGCTGTCGATGGACTACGAGGTGTTCATCATGGCCCGCGTCAAGGAGGAGTACGACCGCACCGGCGACAACACGGCGGCCGTGGCCGCCGGCATCCAGCGCAGCGCGCCGCTGATCACGGCCGCCGCCGGCATCCTGGCGCTGACCTTCGCCGCCTATGTCACCGGCAGCGTCGTCTTCCTCAAGCAGCTCGGCGTCGGCATGGCCCTGGCCGTGCTGGTCGACGCGCTGCTGATCAGAACGGTCCTGGTCCCCGCCGCGATGCGCCTCGCCGGCGACGCCAACTGGTGGGCCCCGGGGCCGCTCAGGCGCCTGCACGAACGCTTCGGCCTCCGCGAGGCCGGCCCGGCCGAGCCGGCGCCGACGACCTCCTCGGCCACGTTGACCACCGGCGCGCGGTAGCCCTCACCCCACCCCCGACCGCCCGCCCCGCCCGGCCCCTCACCGGACGGGGCGGGCCACCGTGCCACACTGCCCGCCATGCACCGTTCCACCGAGGAGACGCCGCTGACGGGCGGCAACGTCAGCGCCGGCGTGGTCCGCGCCGGCGACACCGTGCGCCGCCCCACCGGGCCGTGGACCCCGGCCGTGCACGCCCTGCTCACCCACCTGCACGCGGTCGGCTACCACGCCGCGCCCCGCCCGCTCGGCATCGACGAACGCGGCCGCGAGGTGCTGACGTTCGCCCCGGGCGCCACCCTCTGGCCGGATCGGATGGGCCTGCTCGACCCCGCCGACCGCCTCGCCCACCTCGCCCGGCTGATCCGCGACTACCACGACGCCGTCGCCGACTTCACCCCGCCGCCGGACGCCGACTGGCGGCCCATCATCCCGGTCGAGAACCCCGACATCATCGCCCACCACGACCTCGCCCCCTGGAACCTGGTCGTCGACGAGCCCACCGACACCTGGACGATCATCGACTGGGACGGCGCGGGCCCCGGCACCCGGCTCTGGGACCTGGCCTACGCCGCCCGCGGCTTCGTCCAGCTCACCGCCAACCCCGCCTACCGGCACCCGGATCGGCTGGCCGCCGCCCGGCTGCGGACCTTCGTCGACGCCTACCGGCTCGACGAGCCCGACCGCCGCGCCCTGGTGCCGCTGCTGACCACCCGCACCCGCGCCATGCACGACTTCCTGCGCGACCAGGCCGCGCTGGGCGCCGAACCCTGGGCCACCCACTGGCGCACCGGCCACGGCGACGCCTGGCGCTCCGACGCCGCATACGTCGAGGAACGCACGGCGTTGTGGACCGCCGCGCTCCTCGACTAGGGCAGGTCGCCGTCGCCTAGCGGCCGTTCCAACGCGCCGCGAAGGCCCGGGCCGGGTTCTCGACGAAGACCGCGTTGGCCACCCGGGCGCCCAACTCGCGTTCCACGCGGGGCCGCAGCGTCGCCAGCAGGAACGGCATGCCGGGGCCCTCGCCGCCGGTGGTGGCGCGGGCCCGGGACGTGGTGGTGTCGCCGCCGAGCAGCAGCCGGTCGGCGTGGCCCGCCTCGCAGAGCGCCGCCAGCGCGTCCAACAGCCGCCAGTCGGTGGCGTGGTGGGCGCGCGAGGGACCGTCGAACGCCAGGAACGCGCCCGCCTCGGCGGCCTGCCGGTGCACCCGGGCGTCGGGGGAGCGGTTGAGGTGGCTGAGGATCACCCGTTCCGGCGGCACGTCAAGCCGCTCGCACAGCAGCGCCAGCACGTCCAACGCCGCCGTGCCGCCCTCCAGATGGACCCCGATCGGCGCGTCCGTCGCGTGGTGCGCCTCGGCGGCCGCCGTCATCACGGCGCGGGCGTGCG
Source organism: Streptomyces millisiae (assembly GCF_031845425.1). Classification (NCBI taxonomy): domain Bacteria; kingdom Bacillati; phylum Actinomycetota; class Actinomycetes; order Kitasatosporales; family Streptomycetaceae; genus Streptomyces; species Streptomyces millisiae. The sequence goes on along the minus strand of NZ_JAVREM010000020.1, from coordinate 46,552 downwards.
CGTCGAGACCGTGGAACGCGCCCGCCACCTTGATCATCCCGGCCCGGGCCGTGCCCATCGGGGCGTCCGGGTCGTCGTCGTTGCGCAGGCCGCGCACCAACTCGTCCACGAACAGCTCCGCCAGCCGCCCCGCGACCCGCTCCGTCAGCAACGCGCCCGCGTGCGCCGCCTGGTGGAAGCCGGTGGCCGCGATCACGTGCACCCCCGCCGCCCGCGACACCTCGCCGAGCCGGCCCGCCCTGCGGCCGAGACCGAACGGCGTCCACTGCGCCACCGCCTGCCCGCCGGCCGCCGCGAACGCCCGCAACTCGGCGACCGCCGCCACCGGATCGTCCAACTCCTGCCCCGGCAGCAGCGCCGAACGCAGGAACAGATGGTCGTGGGCGTCGCATACCCCCAGCTCGCCGGGGGCGATGTCTCCCAGGACCGTGCGGATCGTGAGGGCGTCAGACATGCCCGCATGGTAGCCGGGGACGCCGAGGCGCTACCGTACGGTTGCGTCCCGTCGCCGGACGGCCCGTGAGATGGACAACGTGATCCACCGCCCGGAGGATGGGTCGCCATGAGCCACGACCAGCGCGAGATCGGCCCCGTCCTCGTCGCACTGGCCGACCCGACGCGCCGGCTGCTCCTCGACGCGCTGGCCGAGGCCGGCCAGGCCAGCGCCACCACGCTCGCCGGCCGCCTCCCGGTCTCCCGGCAGGCCGTCGCCAAGCACCTCCGGGTGCTGTGCGAGGCGGGCCTGGTCGCGGGCGGCCGGGCCGGCCGCGAGGTGCTGTACCGGGTGAGACCGGCCCCGCTCGACGCCTCGGCCCGCTGGCTCACGGAACTCTCGGCGGCCTGGCGACGGCGCCTCGCCGCCCTCGGCACCCCGACGGAAGGAGAGGTCGGCTCACGGTGACGACCCCGACCCGCCACACGGTCTCCATCGAGTACTGCACCCGCTGCCGTTGGCTGCCCCGCGCGGCCTGGCTCGCCCAGGAACTGCTCACCACCTTCGAGGCCGAACTCGCCCAGGTGGCGCTCGTCCCCGGCACCGGCGGGGTCTTCACGGTCCGCGTCAACGAGGAGGTGGTCTGGGACCGGAAGACGCAGGGCTTCCCCGAACCCACCCAGATCAAGCGCCTCACCCGCGACCGCGTCGCGCCCCACCGCTCGCTGGGCCACGCCGACGGCGGCTGACCGGGCGGCTCACTCCCGCCGGAACACGGCCACCCGCACGGAGACCGTCGCCCGTACCGGCTCCCCCAGCGCCGCCGCCCGCCGGCGCAGCTCGTCCGCCCCGACGTGCCGCGCCGCCGGGCCCATCGACGCCAGCGCCACCGCCTCCGTCGGGGTGAGCTCGACCGGGTACTCGACGGCCTCCGCGTGCTCCGCCTCCCCGAAGTGCCCGGCCAGCGACCGCCGCAGCCGCTCCTCCTTCGCCTCGTCCACCGACAGCAGGCCCAACGGGCCACGCAGCTCCGCCAGATGCCGATCCGAGGGCGTGACGACCACCAGCGCGCCCCCCTCACGCAGCACGCGCCGGAACTCCGCCCCGTTGCGCGGCGCGAAGACGTTCAACACCACGTCCGCCGCGCCGTCCCCGACCGGCAGCGCGCGCCACACGTCGCACACCGCCGCTCCCGCCCGCCCGTGCGCCCGCGCCGTGTACCGCAGCGCGTGCTTGGACAGGTCGAGGCCGAGCCCGACCGCCCCCGGCCGGGCGTCGAGCACCGCCGACAGGTAGTACCCGGTGCCGGCCCCGGCGTCCACCACCGCCCCGGCCGCCGGCGGACACGCCGCCACCACCGCGTCCGCCACCCGCGCGTAGTGCCCGGCCCCCAGGAACTCGACCCTGGCCCGCACCATCTCCGCGCTGTCCGCGTTCCGCGCCGCCGCCGCGGATCCGGGGCCTGTCAGCAGGTTCACATAGCCCTGCCGGGCGACGTCGAACGAGTGCCCGGCCGCGCACCGCAACGCGCCCTCGGCCGCGAACCTCCCGCCGCAGACCGGGCACCTGAGCATGTCGACAACGGCGGGCGGCAGTTCGGGGTTCATCGCGATTCCTTCGGCGGACATGAGGTGACGGCGGCCGGCAGCGGCTCCACGGAGGACCGGGCCCGTGCGGTCCCGTCTCGTACCGGCCGGGTCGCCGGCGCCGCATGGTATCGCCGCCGGCCAACGGGCTATCGTCCCTGACCATGGCTACGAAGCTGCGCTGCGCCGTGCTCGACGACTACCAGGGCGTCGCCCTCTCCCTCGCCGACTGGTCCCCGCTCGCCGACGCCCTCGACGTCACCGTCGTCCGCGAGCACATCGCCGACCGCGACCGTCTCGTCGAGACGATCCGCGACTGCGAGATCGTCGTCATCATGCGCGAACGCACGCCGTTCCCCGCCGAGCTCTTCGACCGGCTGCCGGCCCTGCGGCTGCTCGTCACCACCGGCATGCGCAACGCCTCCGTCGACCTGGCCGCCGCCAGGAGCCACGGCGTCACCGTCTGCGGCACGCTCAGCCGCCCCGAGCCGCCGGTCGAGCTCACCTGGGCGCTGCTCCTCGGCCTGGCCCGCGAGGTCCCGCGCGAGAGCGCCGCCCTCCGCGAGGGCGGCCCCTGGCAGTCCACGGTCGGCGCCGACCTGCACGGCCGCCGCCTGGGCCTGGTCGGGCTCGGCAAGATCGGCGCCCGAGTGGCCCGCGTCGGCGCCGCGTTCGGCATGGACGTCGTCGCCTGGAGCCCCAACCTCACCGACGAACGCGCCGCAGCCGGCGGCGCCACCCGCCTCGCCACCCTCGCCGAACTCCTGGAGACCAGCGACTTCGTCTCCCTCCACCTGGTCCTCGGCGACCGCACGCGATCCATCATCGGCGAGCCCGAACTCCGGCTGCTGCGGCCCACCGCCTACCTGGTCAACACCTCACGCGCCGGCCTCGTCGACCAGACCGCGCTCGCCACCGCGCTGCGCGAGGGCTGGTTCGCCGGCGCCGCCGTCGACGTCTTCGACGCCGAACCCCTCCCCGCCGACCACGAGTTCCGCTCCCTGCCACGGCTCCTCGCCACCCCCCACCTCGGCTACGTCACCGCCGGCAACTACCGCACCTTCTTCGGCGAGGCCGTCGCCGACATCACCGCCTACCTGGCCGGCGAGCCGGTACGCGTCCTGGGCTAGGACGGGCTAGAACTCGATCAGGGCCCGCAGATCGATATCGACGGGGAACGGCTTCTCCGCGCTCAGCTTCTCCCGGTGGATCGCGTACTCGTGGGCGGGGATGTAGGCCCCGGTGTCCGGATCGATCCGGTACTCGTGAACCACCGGAAGGTTCTCCCGGTCACGCTCGACACGCCAGTAGTGCGGCACGCCGGCCTCGACCAGGATCGCCGGCTTCAGCCACTGGTCCCGCCGCTTCGAACCAGGGGAGACGACCTCCACGGCCAGCCGGACGCTCGCCACGGGCACGCACTCCATGGTGAAGGGATCAAGGCCCCGCTTCTCGAAGACGACGACGTCCGGCTTGATGACGGTCCGCTCGTCGACCATCACGCACGTTTCGATCGCGACCTCGTGGGACTCCGGCGCGATCGAGGACAGGACGCGGAAGATCGCGCCCTTCACCTTGTCGTGCCAGTACGGCGTCTGTCCCCGAACCACGATCACACCGTCCACCAGTTCCCAGTCGAACGGGAGCTCGACGTCCTTGACCTGGTCGTACGTCCACCCCTCTTCCGGCGGGCACCACCAGTTGTCCGAGGTCGCCTGGATCTCCTGCGGGCGCTCGGTCATCAGTACTCCCATGGACGCCAGAATGGTCGAGACGGGGGATGTGATCCCTCCATACGACCGTACCCTCACCCCAAGTGATGGACGTGACGGCGCGGCCTTGACGCCGATCCGGATCGCCTCACGGCCACAGCAGCTCGCGCCGCCACCCCGCCCCGCCGGCCGCGCGGCGGTACCGCAGGCGCACGTGCCGCCGGCCCGCGTCGCCCTGCCAGAACTCGACCTCGTCGGCCCACAGCGCGTACACCGTGTGCCCCGGCGGCACCGCGTCCGGCTCGGCGGCCAGCCGCCGCTCGGCCTCCGCCGCCGCGGCCTCGTACCCGGCCGTCGACTCCAGCGGCTCGCTCTGCCGCGCTACCAGCCCCGCCACCCGGCTGCGCGGCGACCGTTTCCGGAACTCGGCCGCCGCCACCTCCGCCGGTGCCGCCTCCACCCGCCCCCGGAGCCGCACCTGCCGCCCCTGGGCCGGCCAGTAACACGTCATCGCGGCCACCGCCCGGTTCGCCAACTGCCGCCCCTTCGGGCTGTCGGCGCTCGCCGCGAACACCCAACCCCCGCCCGCCTCGTCCACGTTGCGCAGCGCCACCACCCGCGCGTCCGGCACCCCGTCGAGGCCGACCGTCGCCAGCGTCATGGCGTGCGGATCGAGCACCCCGGCCGCCACCGCCGCCGCCAGCCAGGCCGCGAACAGCTCACCGGGACCGTCCGGGGCCGCCGCGGCGTCGAACGCCGGCAGCTCCCGCGCCATCAACGGCGTCCGCACCAACAACCGCCCCACCTCGCCAGGACCGGCGGGCCACCACCACTCGCTTTCCGTCATCCGCCCATCATCGCCGCTCACGATTGGCGCGAACGCGCTGTCATGGTCCGCGCATGGCGGGTAACACCCGGAGGAGGGGGGTCCGCGGGTGGGGAGATGGCATGAGCAGCACAACTGACCCGGAGTCCGGCCCTGGGCCGGCCGGCGGCCGGCTGACGAGGGTGTGGCAGGGCTTCCGGCAGCACGTCCTCCGCAACACCCTGATCACGCTCGCCGCCGCCACGGTGGTGACCACCGTGGTGACAGCCGTGACCGAACGCGTCATCGCCGAGGACCCGCCGCCCACCTGCCCCGGCACGGACTGCGGCGACCGCAACCCGCAGGCCACCGGCTGCGGCGACGACGCGGGCTCGCACCGCCCCGCCGAGGCCAACCCGGCCACCCTGGAGATCCGTTACAACCCCCGCTGCCAGGCCGTCTGGGGCCGCATCCTGACCGGCGAACCGGGCGACCGCGTCACCGTCCAGGTCACCGGCGGCGGCGCCACCGAGGCCCAGATCAACTACGAGACCGACCAGTTCACCAAGATGGTCGCCGTCGACCCCACCGCCTTCCGCGTCGAGGTCTGCGCCGTCCCCGGCGACAGCCCCGACCGACAGGCCAGCTGGCAGCGCTACTGCGTCGAGGCCACCCACGAGACGGACTTCGCCCTGCGCTAGCACGGCCGACCAGCCGTCAGCAGTCGTACCGATGCGCGAACGGCCGGTCGGGGCAGGCGGTGCAGACGAAGAGGTACACCCCGCCCAGGTCCCCCATGTCCATGCCGTGGCCCGCGGGCGCGTCGTCGTCCCCGTGCCACGGGCCGGTCTCCGTCGCGGTGACGCTGAGCAGGTGCGCCATCCGGCGACCGCAGCGGCACATGGGCCAGTCGGGCGCCTGCGTCCAGCCGGGGTAGCCGCCGACCTTGCTCTGGATCGTGGTGGCGGCCTCGAAGTAGGAGACCCCGAACCGCCGCTCGACCTCGTCGAACCGGTCGGTCAGCGCCTCGCCAAGCCCCTCGGGCAGGTCCCGGTTCGGGTACTCGACGGCCCGGGTCGGGGTCACCATGCAGGGCCGCGGCACGAAGTCCTCGTCGGCCGCGTACGGTTCCGGCCGGTCCGACCGCAACGCCCCGGCTCCGACGGCCCGTTCGTCGCGCCAGTACAGCCGCGGCGACACCACGTTGACCCCGTCGTCGTGGAGCAGTGGGCACCACACCACCTGGAGCACGTCCGTGCCCGCCGGGAACGGCAACTCCGGCACGTCCCTCGCGTACAGCTGCACCACGGGCACCATCGCCACCGGCTCGGGCCCCACCACCTCGGTGGGCCTCCGCAGCGGCTCGTAGTGCCCCTCGGCGCCGCACATCGGCCACGGCTCGTCCGCCGGCCACAGCAGCGGACCGCCGACCGAACTGTCCCGCACCCCCGGCTCTCCGATCCGAGGGCACAGCAACGTCGTCTGCCGCGCGAGCCCGGTCAACTCCGGGAATAGCGCCTCAACATCGAGGCGGGTCGGTCGAAGCGGCGGGGCGGCGGGCGCGGTCACGGCGCCGGGAGGTCCAGGGTGAAGTCCAGATCATCGATCTCCACGGTCTGTTCCACGGCTGGGGTCTCGAATCCGGGATCGACGCCGAACTGGGTGTACTGGAACTTCTCCACCGTGGTGGTGCCCTGGGCGGGGGAGTCTGTCACCACTCTGAGCTGGACCGGGTAGGGCTCGCCCTGGGCGGCGATCAACAGCTCCGACGTTACCGTGTCGGCGTCGGGGCCCTCACCGCTCTCCTCCCGCCGCACGGCGACCACGGGGACGCGTCCCTGGTCCTCGGCCTCCTCGACCACGAGGCTGGTCGTCTCCAGCCCGCTGTCGGCCGGTTGGCCCGCGAGCACAGACTCCGGGAGGCCGGGCGAGGCGCACAGCTCGGCGTGGGCGGCGATCGCGTCGTGATCGGCCGGGGCGTGCACGTACGACTCCTCATCCAGCTTGAGCCAGAAGTCGTCGCCCTGGCGGGTCATTTCGAGCGTTCCGATGCTGGGGTCGTAGACCTCTCCGAAGCACCGCCCGCCGGACCCGAAGGTGAGGTCGGTGCTGCCAGTCGAGTCGAAGTCCTCGGTGAAGGACACCACTTGGCGGTACCAGGACGCTTCGCCCAGTAGGGCGTCCGTGCGCCGCAGGATCTCCTCGGCGGAGAGCTCCGCGATCCCGTTCGACTCGGCAGACGGTGACGTCGTCGCCGACGGCTCCGGCGCGCCCGCGCCCGCGCTCGCCGAGCCGGCACCGTCGCTGCCGCAGGCGCTGAGCGCGATCGAGAGGACAGACACGGCCGCCACGGACACAAGCGTCACTCGACGCTCATAACTCTTCATGTTTTCCCCACCCTTCGGCCGCGGTCATCATGCCACGCACGGTGACGCCCGCCGTACTCCGGTCCGCCGCCCTCGTGTCGCCGCCGACTTCCGCGTGCCCGCGGGAAACTCGTGACTCCAGGCACGGTGACACGTTGTCAGGGCATCACCGATCGAGGGATGGGGGTGCCGTGGCTGGCGTGGGCTCGAATACGTCGAACGGCTCCGGCGATCCGGACGACGTCGCCACGGCGCCGGGCCCGGGCGCGGGGGAGGGCCGGCTGGCGAGGCTCAGGCACGCCTTGGAGCGGCACCTGCTGCGCAACGCGCTGATCGCCGGCCTGATCACGGCCGCGGCCGTGGGCGCGGTGGAGGTGTTGGCCAGCCGGGGAGCGGAGCGGATCATCCCGCCTCCCGCGCCGGCTCCCACCTGTCCAGGCACGGACTGCGACGGACGTAATCCGGAGACCACCACCTGTGGTGCGGACGCCGGCTCCCATCGCCCTGTCGAGGACAACCCCGCCGTGCTTGAGGTCCGTTACAACCCGCGCTGCCACGCGGTGTGGGGGCGGATTCTGCACGGTGAGCCGGGTGACCGTGTTCGGATCAGCGTTGCCGGTGGCGGGGCGACCGAGGCCGAGATCGAGTGGGGCGACGACCAGTTCACCAGGATGCTCGCCGTGGACCCCGACTCCTTTCGCGTCGAGGTCTGCGCCATCCCCGGCGACAGCCCAGACCGCCAGGCCACCTGGCGGCGCTACTGTGTCGAGGCCACCCACGCCACGGAGTTCGCCCTGCGCTAGCGGCCCGGACGGAGGACACACCCCAGGCGTCCGCGGTGTCGCGAACGAGCCCCTGAGGCGGACGGACCGCGTGGACGCGCTTGCGCCCGGCGAACGGCGTATCGCCTCGTGACGTCAGATTCCGTCTTGGGCAGATGCAATCTGACGTCATGGGGTCCCCGGGTCTCTCGTTCTGGCGTCCGCCCCGGTCCAGCAGGCCCTGCTCGCCCCCTTGTGCGCAGCCGTCCCGGCCGTCACTCTGCCGCCTGGCAGGTGCATGACGCTAAGCCCTGCCTCGACGAGAGGACCCCTCACCGTGACAATGAAGCGCACGCCCCGCAGGGTTGCCCTGGCTGGTGCCCTCACCTTCGCCCTGGGCCTCGGCGCGCTCGCCGCACCGGCCGCCGCCGGGGCCCCCGGCCCGCCGCAGGGGCGCATCGTCCACGCCGGCGCCCCCGACGCCGTCGCCGGCAGCTATCTCGTCCGGTTACGGGAGTCGGCCGCGGCCCCTCGCGCCGGCTCGGCCGGCGCCGAGCGCGTCGCCGAGAGGCATGGCGCGGAGGTCACCGACGCCTTCCCGCTCACCCTCAACGGCCTCGCGGTCCGCGCCACCGAGGCCGAGGCCCGGGAGCTGGCCGCCGATCCGGCCGTCCTTTCCGTCACCCAGGACCGCCTGGTGCGCGGCGCGGCCACCCAGCCGAGCCCGCCCTCCTGGGGACTCGACCGCGTGGACCAGCCCAACCTGCCCCTCGACCGCTCCTACACCTACCCCGACGGCGGCGGCGAGGGCGTCACCATCTACGTCCTGGACACCGGGATCCGGTACGGCCACGTCGACTTCGGCGGGCGCGCCGCCTTCGGCTACGACCGGTGGAGCAGCGGCGGCAACGACGGCTACGGCCACGGCACCCACGTCGCCGCCACCGCGGGCGGCACGAGCTACGGCGTCGCGAAGGCCGCCGACCTGGTCTCGGTCCGCGTCCTGGACGACAACAACACCGGCACCACCACGTCCATCGTGGCCGGCGTCGAGTGGGTGACGGCCAACGCCGAGGGACCGGCCGTCGCCAACATGAGCCTGATCGGCGGCGCCAACGGCCTGATCGACGACGCGGTCCGCGCCTCCATCGCGTCCGGCGTCACCTATGTGGTCGCCGCCGGCAACAACACCGGTGCCAACGCCGGAAGTTACTCGCCGGCCCGGGTGGCGGAGGCCGTCACCGTCGCGTCCAGCACCAACACCGACGCCCGCTCCGGCTTCTCCAACATCGGCCCGGTCGTGGACATCTACGCCCCGGGCACGGACATCGTCTCGGCCTGGTACTCGTCCGACACCGCCAGCCGCTCCTGGTCCGGGACCTCCATGGCCGCGCCGCACGTCGCCGGGGCCGCCGCGCTCTACCTCGCGGACCATCCGGGGGCCACCCCGGCCGAGGTGCGCGACGCCCTGGTCGCGGCCGCCAAGCCGGGCGGGATCGCGCAACCCGGCGCCAACACCACCGGCGCCCTCCTCCAGGTCGACTGACCGCCGCCCGGCACCGGGGCCCCGCCCGCCCTCCCGACGGGCGGGACCCCGGGTGAGCGTCAGCCGCAGATCAGCTCCTTGACCGCCTGGAACGCCTCGTACTCCTCCTTCTGGTCCACCGGCAGCTGGTAGAAGGCCGAGGTGATCCGAGGCACCGACGGTATGACGACGAAGCGGAACTTCTGCCCGTCCGTCGTCGCGACGTGGAACCGGCCCTGGAGGTCCCGCTTCTTCACGTTGCCGCGGTTGGCGTCGGTGATCCGCACCGGGGTGCCGGGCGTGACGGTCCCGTTCTCCTCGTCGACCGGGACGATCACCAGCTCCGTGCCGCCCGGTCTGAAGCCCACCGCGTAGTTGTAGACCTTCGTGCTGCTGAACACGATGTAGTTCCGCTGCCTCATGTCCGACGCGTACACCTTGGTGTAGCTCGCGCCGTCCGGAACCGCGGAGTCGAAGGCCGCGTGGATCGCCGCCTTGAGTTCTTCCTTGCTCGCCACCGTGTGGGCTCCTTGCTCCTTGCGATCGTGAAAGTTTTGCGAACCGCAGGGGGAGCTGGACGTGTCGACGGTCCCCGGGCAGGGCGGGAGGCCGTCTCGCCAGCCGAGGACCGTCGCCCCCCGTCGGTCAGGTTGACTGTACAGCCATCCAGTACACGGGGCAACGGGCCTCCGCCGCCGTCACGCAGAGTGCCGGTGTGGGAGGCGCGACAATGGGAGACGCGGGAGAGCGAGAGCCGGAACAGTGGGAATGGGGTAGCCGAGTGTCACCACGATCCGTGGAGACCAACGAGGAGATGCGGGCACAGTCGCGGGAGCGGATCCTCGCCGCGGCCCTCGAGGTCTTCGCCGAGAAGGGCTACCACGAGGCCACCATCTCCGACATCACCGCCCGCGCCGGCGTCTCCCGGGGCCTGATCACCTATTACTTCCCCGGCAAGCAAAGACTGGTGGACGAGCTCCTCGACCGCTACCTCGACGGCGTGGCCGGCGTCCTCGACGTGACCGGCACCCCCGACGAGCGCCTCGCCGCGATCATCGACGCCATCCTGCACGCCGCGGCCACCACCGTCGGCGTGCAGCGCATGGCGCTCAGCCTGGTGGTCAACCCGGCCACCCACCCCCTCTTCGCCGCCGCCGAGGCCCGCATGGAGGAGCGGCTGCTGACCCTGGAGGACGGCCTGCGCGAGCTGTTCGCCGCCCGCGGCGCCGAGGACCCGGCGCTGGAGGAGGTGCTGCTGCGGAGCGTCCTGGAGGGCGTGATCTTCAAGACCGCCGTCTACGCCGACCAGTACCCGACCGAGCGCATCCGCCACCGCCTCTACGCCATGTACGGCCTGCCGCGCCCCACGACCCCGCTGCTGGACGCCGACCCGCCCCCCGTCGGCCGGATGCGCGCGAGCCGAGCCGCCGACTGACCGGATGCCGGCCCGAGCGGGCGCCCGGACACGGAGCGCCGATGAAGGTCAGGACCAGGCCGTGGAGAGACGGTGGAGCTCTTTCGCACGGCGCGGGCCCTCGTGCCGAACCGGCGCGTTCGCGGCCTAGCATCCCCAAGGTGCGAACACCCCACACCGACCCCATACCACCCACCCACCGCCAGCCGTCCCGCCTGCCACGCCGCGCCGTGATCGGCGCCGCGAGCGGCGTCGCCGCCGCCGGCGTGCTGACCCCGGCCGTCTTCGCGGTCACCGGCTCCGACGACGACACCGCCCAGGACGACGCGGCGGAAAGCACCGGCTCGACCGCCCGGTTCGCCACGACCCGCACCGAGGACACCTCGGGCGCCACGGAGGCGGCCGTCGGCTTCCCCCTCAGCTACCTGGGCCTCCGCCTGCCCGCCGACGGCTCCGAGGCCGCCATCCGCTTCCCGGACGCCGGCGCCGACTGGCGGCCCCTGAACCCGGCCGCCGACTGCGGCCGCGCGAACGAGGGCGCCACGCTCGTCGCCGCGCACGGCGCCTCCCGCTTCGAACTGCGCCTCCCCGACGGGCTCCAGGACGCCCCGGGCCTCGCCGTCGACACCGAACGCGGCACCCCGCGCAGCCAGCGCGTCCCGGACTCGCCGCAGCGCATGCGCGGCACGCGGTACCTCTCCCGGGCCGAGTGGGGCGCGGACGAGTCCCTGCGGTTCGACGAGAACGGCGAGCCGATCGGGCCGCTGACGTACTACCCCGTGCAGGCCATCACCGTGCACCACACGGCGACGACCAACGAGTACACCGACGCCGCCGCCGAGGTGCGGGCCATCTACACCTTCCACATCCAGACCAACGGCTGGACCGACATCGGCTACCACTTCCTGATCGACCGTGAGGGCCTCATCTACGAGGGGCACTACACGGGCGACGACGGCATCCCGGGCCACGACGCCGAGGGCAACGCGGTCACCGCCAGCCACGTCGGCGGCATGAACTCCGGCAACGTCGGCATCGCCCTGCTCGGCACCCTGGTCGACCAGCCGCCGACCGACGCGGCCCGCGAGTCCCTCGTCACGCTCGTCGCGATGCTGAGCCGCTTCCACGGGCTCGACCCACAGGGCCAGACCCGGTTCGTCAACCCCGTCAGCGGTGCGGAGCGCGACGTCAGCGTCGTCAGCGGCCACCAGGACTGGATGGAGACCGAGTGCCCCGGCGCGGTCATGTACGCGGAACTCGACGCGGTCCGCGCGGCGGCGGCGAGGGTGGCGGCCCGCTAGTCGTGTCGGCCCGCCCGATGACCGCGCATCAGCGGGCCGGGAGGTGGGGGCGCCTCCCAGCGCCGGCTGGGGGGCGGGCCCCGCTCATCGCCGCGCGTACGGCGTGAGCAGCTGGTCGACGGGCGCGAAGTCGTCGGTCAGCACCTGGGCGTCGCCGACCCACTCCGTGACCTCCGCGCCGCTGATGATCTCCCACTGCTCGCCGGGACGGAGGTTCCCGCGCCCGGCGAAGCGCTCCCCCCACGCCGCCACGTCGAGCTCCCGGTCCGAGGCCGCGGCCACGAAGTTGCCGCCGGTCCCGTCGTCGAAGGCCCGCCGGTCCGCGGCCACCGCGACGTACTCGAACTCCGCCGCCAGCGTGGCGACGGCGGCCCGGACGAACGCGAGCTCGCCGTGGTCGATCATGTTGACGACGTAGGCGCCGCCGGGCCGCAGCACGCGCTCCACGTCCGCGATCGCCTCCCGGGTGGTGAGGTGCCACGGCACGCTGATGCCGCCGAACGCGTCACCGACGACCAGGTCCCGGGAGTCGGTGTCGATCCGTCGCAGCCCCATCCGGCCGTCCTCCACCCGCACCCGCAGGTCATCGCCCGTCTCCGCGCCCAGCCACGCCCGGTCGACGTCGACCACACCGGGGTCGATCTCGGACACCACGCTGCTGGAGCCGGGCCGCACCGCGCGCAGGTAACTCGGTATCGAGAGGCCGCCCCCGCCCAGGTGGTAGGCGTCCAGCGCCTCACCCGCCGGGTACGCCGTGTCGATCACCGACGCGATGGCCCGCACATAGCCGAAGTCCAGGTGCTCCGGGTCGTCGAGGTCCACGTACGAGTGCCGCAGCCCGTCGAGCACCAGCGTCCGGCCGCTCTCCCGCGCCGGATCCGCGACCACCCGCGCGCAGTGGTACCGCGTCTCCGCGTCACAGCCACTCGGCACCGCCGCGCTCCCCGCGACGCTGCCGCCCACGACCACGCTCGCCACCAGCGCCCGCCGGCCACGCCGCCAGTCCCGCATCGACGCGTCGACCAGCACCCCCGTCAGCACCAGCAGCACCCCGAGCCCGATCAGGATCACGCTGACCGGCACCAACGAGATCAGCACGAAGCCGGTCAGCACGGTGCCGGCGATACCGCCCGCCGTGCCGATCCCCGAGAGCCGTCCCACCACCGTGCCGGTCACCGCCAGGTCGGTCAGCATCAGCTTGGTCACCATCGGCGTCACCGCCGTCAACAGCGCCGCCGGCACGAACAGGCAGGCTCCGCCGACGAACAGCGCCGTGGAGCCCCCGGCCTCGCCGACCAGCCGCACCAGCGCCGGCGTCACCGCCACCGCCACCCCCGACAGCGCGAGCAGCGGCCCGAGCGCCCGCCGCGGCGCCACCGCGTCCGCGGCCCGGCCGCCGGCCCACGACCCGAACGCGATCGCCGACAGCGCGATGCCGATCACCATGGTGTTCATCTCCATGGTCAGCCCGACGTACGGCGCCAGCAGCCGCAACGCCACCAACTCGACGACCAGCACGGCCGCCGAAGAGCCGAACACGAGCACGGCCCCCAGCCGGGGCCCGATCCCTGGCGCACTCACCGCTCCACCACCCTCACCTGCCTGCGGTCACGTCACCGCGAACCTACAAGCAGCGGAAGGCCCCTCAGAAACGGGCGGGTTCCAGCCGGCGGATCGGCGAGCCCGCGAGGAACGCCTGGATGTCCTCGACGGCCTCGCCGTAGTACCGGCGGTAGTTGCCCTCGGTGACGTAGCCGAGGTGCGGGGTGGCCAGCAGGCGGGGCAGGGTGCGCAGCGGGTGGTCCGCCGGCAGCGGCTCGCTGTCGAACACGTCGAGGCCGGCGCCGGCGATGGCGCCCCGCTCCAGCGCGTGGCCGAGCGCGCCCTGGTCGACGATGGCGGCGCGGGAGGTGTTCACCAGGTACGCGGTCGGCCGCAGCAGCGCCAGCTCCCGCGCTCCCAGCAGACCGCGGGTCCGGTCGCCGAGACCGAGGTGGACGGAGACCACGTCGCTGGTGCGCAGCAGCTCGGGCAGGGACGCGGCCGGCGCCACGCCGACCTCCTCGCTCCGCTCCCTGGTGAGGTTCGGGCTCCAGGCCACCACCTCCATGCCGAAGGCGAGGCCGACCCGGGCCACCCGGCTACCGACGTTCCCGAGCCCGAGCAGTCCGAGGCGCCGGCCGTGCAGGTCGGCGCCGACGGTGGACTGCCAGGGGCCGCCCGCGCGCAGCGCCGCGTTCTCGGCGACCAGGCCGCGGGCCAGACCGAGGATCAGCGCCCACGTCAGCTCCACCGGCGGCGTCGGCGAGCTGGACGTGCCGCACACCGTGACGCCCAGCCGCTCGGCCGCCGCGTGGTCGATCACCGAGTTCCGGGTGCCCGAGGCGACCAGCAGCCTGAGCCGTGGCAGCCGGGCGAGCAGCGAGGCCGGGAAGGGCACGCGCTCGCGCAGCGTGACGACGATGTCGAACCCGGCCAGTGCCGCTGCCAGTTCGTCCTCGGTGCCGAGGTGTTCCGGGAAGCCGACCACCGCCACCCGGTCCAGGACGGGTGACCAGTCGGCCATGGCCGTGGCCACCCCCTGGTAGTCGTCGAGGACCGCGCAGCGCGCCCTCACGCGGGGGCCCGGTGACCGAGTACGGCATCGAGGGCCGGCTCGTCCAGCAGGTCGGCCCCGGTCAACGGGGGCTCGGCCTGCCGCGCCAGCAGGCTGAGCAGTCCGCGACGCCCCGTCAGCGGCAGCGCGGGGCCGGTGAATCCGCCCCGGACCAGCGCCGTCGACGTGACGGCGTCGGCCGCCGCGAGCCGCGCCCGCCGGGCGTCGGCGGAGCGCGACGTCGCGGTCCCGGTGACACCGGTGGCCTGGGTGCCGGCCAGGCCGATCGCCATCAACGCGGTGCGCGGCGCCGGCCGGTGGGCCGCGACCGTCGCGAGCGCGGCGGCGAAGCCGGGCAGCTGGTCCACGCCCACGCCGAGCCGCGCCGCGAGCCGCGCCGTGACGGCCAGCGCGGCCGCGACGGCCCGGGCCGCGTCCGCGCGGGGCAGGTGCCGAGCCGTGCACGGCGCCACCGCCGCGGCCACGGCGGGCCGGTGCCCGGCCAGGACGAGCGCCTCCGCGACCGCCCCGGCCCGCTCCCGCTCGTCGCCGTCGCCGTCGCCGTCGCCGTCGCCGTCGGCGGCGACGTCACGTCGAACGCGGACGCCCTCGTCCAGGAGCCCGCCCACCGCCACCACGTTCCGGTGGTCGGCGGGCAGCAGCCGCACGTCGGCCAGGAGTTCGGCGAGCGCGACGTCCTCCGCCGACCCGGCCGGGACGCCGTCGGCCTCGACGGCCGGGGCCCGCACCCCCGCCCCGTCGGGCTCGACCGCCGCCAGCAGCCCGCGCAGATAGCCCGGGCCCGGCTGCCGCGTCGCCGCGTCGAGCGCGTCCGCGCCCCCGGCGCGCACCCGGTCGACGAGCCCCCGGGCCTTGGCCCGCAGCTCCTCGTCCGTGAGCGGTCGCGCCAGGCTGCCCCTGGCGTGTGCCACCTCGTGCGTGAGCACCTCGCCGTCGGCCAGCGTCACCTCGATCCGGGCCGCGTCCCGCGCGCACTCCTCCCGGGGCTCGAAGACCACCAGCGAGCGCAGCCGCCGCGCCTCCTCGGACACCACGAACCCGTCGGCGTACGCGGCGAGGTCCACCGCGGGCCGCAGCAGCCCGGCCGCCACCCCGTGGGCGGTGGAGAACCGGGCCTGGAGCCCGTCCTCCGGCCGCACGTTCCCCGTCAGCTCCGGGACCAGCGGGTGGCACACCAGCCGGATCGCCCGCACCGCCGCCGGCCCGCCGCGTTCGGCCACCGGCCCGTGCAGCGCCTCCGCCGCCTCGATCGCCGGGTGCGTGACGATCCCGCACGGATAGGGCTTGAACGTGTTGTCCAGCAGCTCCCACCGCCGTCCCACGTCGCCCAGCAGCGCGTCCGCGTCGAACGCCCCCCGCGCCAGCCGCGGCACCAGCCCCTCCGGGCCGGTGAGGGAGTCCCCGGGGCCCGGGCGGCCCGGGTCCGTCGCCGCGTCCCACGCCGCCCGTAGCCCGTTGACCGCCGCCTTGCCCGGGTGGAAGGGCTTGGTCATCGACCCGAAGGCCTCCCGGTTGCCGAGCCCGCCCTCCACCGCCCACTCCAGCGCGGTGGTGAGGCCCGCCGCGCCGAGGCCGAGCAGCAGCCCGGCGGTGACCGCCGCCCCCACCGCGCCGCAGGTGCCGGTGATGTGCCAGCCGGCGTCGTAGTGCGCGGGCGAGATGGCCACCCCGAGCCGCAACTGCGCCTCCACGCCCCAGGCGAAGGCCAGGAGCACGTCGTCGGCGTCCGCGTCGGCTATCTCCTCCCGGAGTCCGGCTAGCCCGACCAGGGCGCCGAGCCCCACCGCCCCCGGGTGGATGACCGTGCTCAGGTGCGTGTCGTCGTAGTCGTCCAGGTGCGCCGCGATGCCCGTCGCGAGGGCCGCGTCCAGCGGGTGCAGCCGCTCCTGACGCCCCGGCGGTCGGGCCGCGCCCCCGCCGAGTCCGGCGGTCGCGGCGACGACGATGTCCGTCGCGGGCTCCCGGGCGGCGCCGACGGTCGTCGCGAGCACGTTGTAGAGGGTGCGCCGGGCGGCCTCCCGTACGTCGCCGGGCAGGGGCGACCCGGCGTGCGAGGCGACGAGGTGGGCGAGCCGGTCGAGCGGGCCTGACATGGATCTCCTCGGTCTTCTGGTGCTTCTGGTGCGGGTGGGTGGAAAAGGAGGGGCGGCGGTCACAGGCCGACGAGCGGCGCCATCGCGAGGACGCCGGCGACGAGGATGGTCACGCCGATGAGGTCGAACACGAACCCGCTGCGGATCATCCGCGTCATCGGCACCATCCCCGAGCCGTAGACGATGGCGTTCGGCGGCGTGGACACCGGCAGCATGAAGCCGTACCCGGCGGCGGCCGTGGCGACCAGGCCCGGGATCAGCGGGTTGACGTCCATCGCGACCGCGATCGGCACCACGATGGGCACCACGATCCCGGCGCTCGCCGTGTTGCTCGTGGTCTCGGAGATGAGCAGCCCGGCCACCGCCGCGAGGATCGTGATCGAGACCAGCGACGACACGCCGAGGCGGTCGGCGAGCGAGGTGCCCATGGTCTCGGCGAGGCCGGTCTCCGAGGACAGCGAACCCATCACCGTGCCGGCGCCGAACAGCAGGATGACGCCCCAGTCGATCCTGACCGCCTCGTCCCAGGTGAGCGTGGGCGCCCGCCGCGCGGCGTCGCCGGTCCCGGCGAGCGGCAGCAGGAACAGCAGGGTGGCCGCGGCGATCGCGGCGACCCCCTCGGTCAGGTGCTCGTGCATCCAGGTCACGGCCCCGTGGTCGTCCCCGAGCAGCAGGCTCGCGAAGCCGGGCAGCGTCCACCCGACGACGGCGAAGGCGAACGCCAGGCACGTGTTGGCCTCCCCCCGGGAGAACCCGCCGAGCTCGGCGCGCCGCCCGGCCACGTACTCCTCGGCGCCGGTCAGCTCGCGCACCTCGGGGCGGTTGAGCCGGAGCAGCACGAGGCAGAGCGCGCCGAACATCACCAGCACGATCGGGGCGAACAGCAGCACCCACTCGACGAAGTTGATCGTCTCCCCGGTCTGCTCCTCGACGAGGTCCCGCCCGATGAGCTGGTGCGGGGCGCCGATGGGCGTCAGCAGACCGCCGATCGAGGCGCCGTAGGCGATCACCAGCATCAGCGCGGTGGACCACCGTGAGAAGCGCAGGTCCTGCCCGCCCTGCCCGGTGCTGATGGAGCTGACCGCCCGCACGATGCCGATGCCGATCGGGAACAGCATGGCGACGGTGGCGGTGTTGGAGACGAACGCCGAGATGACGCAGGCGATCCCGCCGAAGGCGATCACGGTGCGCACCGGGGAGCGGACCACGCCGCCCACGGACAGCACGCGCAGCGCGATGCGCCGGTCCAGGCCGTGCACGGTCATGGACCTGGCGATGACGAAGCCGCCCAGGAACGTGAAGATCGTGTCGTTGCCGAACGCCCCGAAGACGGTGTCCTCGTCGCCCACGCCGACGAAGACGCACAGGACGATGCCGAGCAGCGCGGTCGCGGCCAGAGGTATGGCCTCGGTGACCCACCAGACGATCATCAGGCAGAGCACGGCGGCGAGCGCCCGCTGCTCCCACTCGAGACCGACGGCGGTCAGGAGCATCAGGCCGAAGGCGAGGGGGCCGAGCCCCAGGCCGATGCGTCCCCTTATCGAATCGAAACGTTCCTGGCTGTCCAAGGTGCTTGCGGCGGCCTTCGAGGCGGCCGCGCCGCTGCGGTCCTCGATCTTCATCGGTCCTCCGTACTGCCGAGTGGTGCCCGTATTGCGGTACGACGTTCTGCGATGCGGGCACCCTAGGCCGTGTTCGTCCCCTCGACAAGGGGCGCGGACGCCGGGAAACGGCGCGACGTCTAAGCTGGCCACGTGACGGCACCGGGAGAGAACCCTGCGGAGTCGGTCGGCCGGCCATCGGGGGTGCAGTCGATCGACCGGGCGATCGCGATACTCACCGCCTTCTCCCGCGCCCGCCCCGTCCTCGGCATCAGCGAGCTCGCCCGGCACACCGACCTGACCAGGGGCACCACCCACCGGCTGGTCAGCTCCCTGGCCGCGCACGGCATGCTCGCCCAGGTCCCCGGCTCCACCACCTACTCGCTCGGCCCCCGGCTCCTGGGCCTGGCCGAGGCGGCGCGCGACCAGCTCTCACTCGACGTGCAGGCGCCCCCCATCATGAGCTGGCTCCGCGACCAGACCGGCGAGACCGTCGGCCTGCACATCCTCGACGCCCTGCCCAGCCGCCGCACGATCGCCCAGGTCGAGTCCCTGCACCCGCTCCGCCGCACCTACACCGACCTCGGCGCCGCGCTGCCGCCCCACCTCGGCTCGCCGGGCAAGGTCCTGCTGGCCCACGCGCCGGGCACCGTCGCCCAGGACGTCCTCGCCGACCTCCGTCGCTCGGACCCGGCCGAGGCCGACGAGGTGGCGGCGGCCCTGGACCGGGCCCGCGCGGACGGTTACGCCATCTCCATCGAGGAGCGGGTCAAGGGCGTGGTCGCCCTCGCCGTGCCCGTCCGGGACCACAACGACGCCGTGGTGGCGGCCCTCACCGTCTCCATCCCCGCCGTCCGCGCCGGCCGCCCCGAACTCCTCGCCATGCTCCCGCTCGCCCGCGAGGCCGCCGCCCGCCTCTCCCACCGCCTCGGCCACGCCCCCGAGGCACCCGCCCCGGAGGCCGACTGACGTTCCCGCGGCGCCTGTTCGAGGGTGTCCGTGCTTCCGCCCAACCTGACGTGCCCGCCCGGAAACGCGAAATCCCGCCCGATCAGTGATCGGACGGGATTCCGTCTGTCCGTTCCACCTGGTACTGGGAACGGCACTTGCCGGTGGACCTGAGGGGATTTGAACCCCTGACCCCCTCGTTGCGAACGAGATGCGCTACCAGGCTGCGCTACAGGCCCTTGCGACTCGGAAACTGTAGCACCCGGGGCGGGGCGGACCGAAATCCGTTCAGGGGGGTGGTCACTCGCCGGAGGCGCGGCGGTGGCGGTCGTCGTCGGGGTCGGCGTACTGGTCGAAGAGGGGCGTGCGCTGCGGGCCCGGCTGCGGGGTGGCGGTGGGGTTCGGGGTGGCGGCCGTGGTGGAGCGGGCGGCGGACCAGGTGTCGGGTGCCTCCAGGTCGATGCCGCGGTTGGTGCGGGGGGCGACCGGCGCGTTGACATAGGTGGGCAGGGGGACCGGCGCCGGGTCCCAGCTCTGGGGCTCGTCGTCCAGGGCCGGGGCGCGGCGGCGCTGCTGGTCGACCCACTCGGCGTGGTCGGTCTGCTCGACGATGGCCTTGGACGGCTTCTCCGGCCTGGCGGCCGTGCTCGCCTGCGTGCGCTGGCGGAGCCGGCGGGCGGCCTCCTCGGCGCGGCGGCGGTCGAGGGCGACGGCGTAGCGGTGGCGCTCCTGGCGGCGCACGTGGACGACGTAGGCGGTGAGGAGCACGGCCGGGATCGCGGGCAGCCAGACGAAGCGGGTGCCGGCGGTGAGGGTGACGATGCCGCCGAGGGTGAAGGCGAGCAGCAGGACCATGGTGGTTCTGCGGCGTCGGGCCAGGACCTTGGCGCGGCCGCTCGGGGCGGGCGCCGCGGCCGGGGCCGGGGCGGGCGCGGGGTGGTCGGCGGCGACGGGCTCGGCGAAGGCCCGGACGTCGGCCTCGACGTCCGGGTGCGCGTCCGCCGCTGGCACGGCGTCGTCGGCGGCCGGTTCCGGCGTCTCCCCCTCCGCCGACTCCTCCGACGCGCGTCTGCGCGTCAGCAGCCGGATGGCGGTGCTGAAGCGTTCCGTCGGGCGGGCCTCGTTGAGCTCGTCCTGCCTGCGGAGCCACATCGGCACGAGATACGCGGCCCAGGCCCCGACGATCATTGCGAAGATGAGGCCACTGCTGCTCACGCTCACACCGTAGAGGGGTTTGCGGGAGTCCATCTGCCAAATGGTGCGGTGTGTCGCACGATCAGGCCGTCATCCCGGGTATTTCTTCGGATTGTTATCAGGGAGGTAACGGCCCACCAGGCGTATTCGAATGTGTGTTTTATTTCTGGGGGGTGCGCTGGGCCTCGTGCCAGCGGGTCAGCAGGCCCTCGGGGACCTCCTCCGCGGTCAGGGCGAAGACCAGGTGGTCGCGCCAGGCGCCGTCGATATGGAGATAGCGGGGGCGCAGACCCTCCTCGCGGAAGCCGAGTTTCTCCACCACGCGCCGGCTCGGGGCGTTCTCCGGGCGAATGCAGATCTCGATCCGGTGCAGGCCGAGCGTGAGGAAACAGTGGTCGGTGACCAGCGCCACCGCCGTCGGCATGATGCCGCGGCCGGCGGCCGCGCGGTCGATCCAGTAGCCGACGTGACCGGCGCACATCGAGCCCCAGGTGATGCCGGCCACCGTCAACTGCCCGACGAGCCGCCCCTGGTAGGTCACGACGAACGGCAGCATGCGGCCGGCCTGGGCCTCGTTGCGCAGGTGCCTGACCATCTGCCGGAACGTCGGCCGCCGCGGCGGCACATGGCCGGGCGGCGGGGGCGGGATGCTGGCCTCCCAGGGGCGCAGCCAGTCGCGGTTGCGCTGGTTGATCTCGCGCCAGGCGCGGTGGTCGCGCTGTCGGATGGGCCGCAGGCCGACGTGGTCGTCGACCAGCTCGACGGGCCAGGTGGGAACGTTCATCTCGGGTGGTCGCCGCCGCGCAGCTGGTCGACGGCGTGCCGCAGCAGCGGGCGCAGCACGGTGAGGCCGTCGCGCACCCCGCCCGGCGAGCCCGGGAGGTTGACGATGAGGGTGCGGTCGGCGACGCCCGCCAGGCCGCGGGAGAGGGCGGCGGTCGGTACCTTGGCGATCCCCGCCGCGCGGATGGCCTCGGGGATGCCGGGGATCTCGCGGTCGAGGACCGCGCGGGTCATCTCCGGGGTGCGGTCGGTGGGGCTGAGGCCGGTGCCGCCGGTGGTCAGGACCACGTCGTAGGCGGCGGCCACGGCGTCCCGCAGGGCGGCCAGCACGGGTTCGCCGTCCGGGACGACGAGGGGGCCCTGGGTGGCGAAGCCGAGGTCGGTCAGGGCCTCGGCGAGCAGCGGCCCCGTGGTGTCCTGGTAGACGCCGGCCGCGGCGCGGTTGGAGGCGGTGAGGGCGAGGGCACGGTAGGGGGCGGGCGTCGTCGGGGGCGTCATCGCTGGCGGCTCCAGTCGCCCGACGCGCCGCCGGTCTTCTCCTCGACCCTGACGTCCGAGATGACGGCGCCCTTGTCGACCGCCTTGACCATGTCCACCACCGTCAGCGCGGCGACGCTGACCGCCGTCAGCGCCTCCATCTCCACGCCGGTGCGGTCGGTGGTGCGGACGGTGGCGGCGATCTCCACCGCGTCGTCGGCGACGGTCAGCTCGACCCGGACGCCGGAGAGCGCCAGCGGGTGGCAGAGCGGGATCAGTTCGGGGGTGCGCTTGGCGCCCATGATGCCGGCGATGCGGGCGGTGGCGAGCGCGTCGCCCTTGGGCACGGCGCCGTCCCGCAGCAGGCCGACGACCTCGGATGACACCAGCACCCGCCCGGTGGCCCGTGCGGTGCGCGTGGTGACGGCCTTCTCCGACACGTCGACCATCCGGGCGGCGCCTTGGGCGTCGACATGGGTGAGATGAGGGGCGCTCATGAGGAGCTACGGTACTCCCCGGCTCAGCCCAGCAGCACCACCGTCAGTTCGGTCCCGGGGGCGACCTCGGTCAGGTCCTCCGGGACCTCGACCAGCGCGTCGGCGCGGGCGAGGGCGGCCAGCAGGTGCGAGCCGGCGCCGCCGACCGGCGCGACCGTGCCGAGCGGCTCGCCGGGCGCCGCCGGGGCGTAGGCGCCGCGCAGGAACTGACGGCGGCCCGGCGGCGAGGCGAGCGGGGCGTCGGCGACCAGCCGGGCCCGGACGCGCGGGCGGTGCGGGTCCTCGGCCGGGAGCCCCGCCATGGCGCGCAGCGCGGGGCGGACGAACAGCTCGAAGGAGACATAGGAGCTGACCGGGTTCCCGGGCAGCGCGAACAGCGGGACGCCGGCGGGGCCGAGCAGCCCGAACCCCTGCGGCTTGCCCGGCTGCATGGCGAGCCGGCGGAACTCGATCCCGGACTCCCGCTCCAGCGCCTCCTTGACGACGTCGTAGGCGCCGACGCTGACGCCCCCGCTGGTGACGACCAGGTCGGCCCGCGCCAACTGGTCCTCCAGCACGGCGCGCAGCGTGGCCGCGTCGTCGGCGACGGCGGCCACCCGGAAGGCCACGGCGCCGGCGGCCTGGGCGGCGGCGGTCAGCGCGAAGCTGTTCGAGTCGTGGATCCGGCCGGGCTCCAACGGCTCGCCGGGCGCGGTCAGTTCGCTGCCCGTGGAGAGGACCACGACCCGGGGGCGCGGGCGGACGGGCACGGCCGGGCGGCCGAGCGCGGCGAGCAGCCCGAGCTGGGGCGGGCCGAGCACGGTGCCGGCGGGCAGCGCGAGAGCGCCGGCCGGCGCGTCGCTGCCGCGCGGCCGGATGTGCTGGCCCTCGGTGACCGGCCGGTGGACGCGGACCTCGGGGCCCGGGGCGCCGGGGGCCATGGCGCTCGCGGGGCCGCCGCCGGTGCCGCCGTCCGTCCACTCCACCGGCACCACGGCCTGGGCGCCGGGTGGGACGGGGGCGCCGGTCATGATCCGGGCCGCCTGTCCGGGGCCGACGGTCGGCAGGTTGCCGCTGCCGGCCGCGACGTCCCCGACGACGCCGAGGACGGCGGGGAACTCCTCGGTGACGCCCTCGACGTCGGCGACGCGCACCGCGTAGCCGTCCATCGAGCTGTTGTCGAACGGCGGCAGCGCGGCGGACACGGTGACGTCCTCGGTGAGCACGCAGCCGGCCGCGTCGAGCAGCGGGAGCTCGATGGGGGCGAGCGGCCGGACCGATCGCAGGATGTCCGCCAGATGTTCGTCGACTGACCACATGACGGACAGTGTGTCAGTCGCGGCGTCAGTCGAGAGCCGGCATCTCCTCGGCGACGTACGCGCGCAGCCAGGAGCGGAACTCGGGGCCGAGGTCCGGGCGTTCGCAGGCGAGCCGGACGATGGAGCGCAGGTAGTCGGCGCGGTCGCCGGTGTCGTAGCGGCGGCCCTTGAAGACGACGCCGTGCACCGGGCCGCCGGGCACGTCCTTGGTGGTCATGGTCTGCAGCGCGTCGGTGAGCTGGATCTCGCCGCCGCGCCCGGGCGGGGTCTTGGCGAGCACGTCGAAGACGCCGGGGTCGAAGACGTACCGGCCGATGACCGCGTAGTTGCTGGGCGCGTCGGCGGTGTTCGGCTTCTCCACCAGGCCGGTCACCCGCATCACGCCGTCGGTCACGGGCTCGACGGCGGCGCAGCCGTAGAGGTGGATCTGCTCGGGGTCCACCTCCATCAGCGCGATGACGCTGCCGCCCCGCTCGGTCTGCACGTCGATCATGGTGGTGAGCAGGGGGTCGCGGGGGTCGATCAGGTCGTCGCCGAGGAGGACGGCGAACGGCTGGTCGCCGACGTGCGGGGCGGCGCAGGCCACCGCGTGGCCGAGGCCCTTGGGGTCGCCCTGGCGGACGTAGTGCAGGGTGGCGAGCGAGGTGGAGGCCTGGACGCGGGAGAGACGCTCCTCGTCGCCCTTGCGGCGCAGCGCGTCCTCGAGCTCGTAGTTGCGGTCGAAGTGGTCCTCGACCGGGCGCTTGTTCCGCCCCGTGATCATGAGCACATCGGTGAGACCGGCGGCCGTCGCCTCCTCCACCACATACTGGATCGCCGGCTGGTCGACGACCGGCAGCATCTCCTTGGGCGTGGCCTTGGTGGCCGGGAGGAACCGGGTGCCGAGCCCGGCGACGGGGATGACGGCCTTGCTGAGTCGGGGGCGTGGTGACGTCATGCGGTCACCTTATCCATCTAGTGTGCCTGGACCGAGCACTTTGCAGGTGAATGCAGATGAACGTCACGTTATGAGCAGTTTTGCATTGACTTTGAATGCGTGTGAATGGGACTGATTGGGTACGGTCGCCGGAGACTTGTGAAGGGAGCGTGGGCGGTAACAGTGGAAGCGAGCCCGGAGATCGCGGCGCAGAAGCGCGAGGTCAGGCGCGACCTGCTGGCGGTGCGCGCCGCCATGGCGGACGACGAGGTGGCGCAGGCGGCGCGCGAGCTGGCCGAGCGCGCCCTTGAGCTGCCCGAGGTGGCCGAGGCACGCACCGTCGCGGCCTATGTGTCGGTGGGTCACGAGCCCGGCACCGCCGCGCTGCTCGCCACGCTGCGGGCGCGCGGGGTGCGGGTGCTGCTGCCGGTGCTGCTGCCCGACGACGACCTGGACTGGGCCGAGTACGAGGGCGCCGGCCGGCTCGTGGAGGCCGAGCACGCCGGCCGCATCCGGCTGTTGCAGCCGGGCGGCCGGCGCCTGGGCCGGGACGCGGTGACCGAGGCCGACGTGGTGCTGCTGCCGGGCCTCGCCGTGGACACCCGCGGGGTGCGGATGGGCCGCGGTGGCGGCTCCTACGACCGGGTGCTGGCGCGGATCACGGCGGCCGGCGCGCGGCCGGCGCTGGTGGCCCTCGTCTACGGCCACGAGCTGGTGGACGCGCTGCCGTGGGAGCCGCACGACCGGCCGGTGCAGGCGGCGATCACTCCCGAGGGCGTGCACCGCTTCACCCCGGTCGAGTGAACCGTTCACGTCGGTGAGGCACTCGGCGGCGTCAGCCGCCGGTGTTGGTCGGCGTCAGGGTCAGGGTGTCCCGGGTCCGCTCCGCCACCGCGTCGGCGCTGTGCGGCCACGGCAGGTACTCGCCGTCGGCCCACAGCTCCGTCTGGTCGGTGTAGTTGGCGTGGAAGGCGTGGCCCGAGGCGCCCGACAGGTTGATCCACTGGGACTCGTCGAAGTCGTCGAGGCTGACGATCATCCGCATCGAGGGCACCCAGGTGATGTCGTAGCCGCCGGCCGCGTTCCAGCCGCTGGCGTCCACCGCGTCCGAGCCGCCGGCCAGGTTCCACGGGCCGCGGTTGAGCAGCCACTGCACGGGCCCCGGGCCCTCGGTACCGAGCGTCTGGTTGTTGAGCATCAGGCGGTGCAGCCGGCCCCAGCTCCAGGTGTCGATGTCCTTGCCGAGCTCGGCGGTGAGCTCCCAGCGGGCGTCGCGCATGGCGCGGGCCAGCAGCTGGTCGCGGTTCTCCGCGGCGTCCTGGGTGCGGGTGGCGGGCGTGGACCACCACTCGTTCTCCGGGTCCTCCAGGAGGTTGCCGACGACCTCGAACCAGCGGTCGCCGCCGTCCGGCTGGGCCGTCTCGGGGGAACGCTCGCCGCACTCGTTGACCACCCGGGTCTCGCCGTCGAGGTCCTCGATCGGCTGCGACTCGTCGGCCGGGCGCACCAGGAGGCACTGGCCCTCGACGCGCAGCTCCTTGGGGAGCTTGTTGCCGAAGGCGAGCTGCAGCAGGTTGCTCCAGACGGCGTTGTAGTAGGCGGCGGCCGGCGAGTCGGCGTCCTGGTTGAAGTCCCAGCCGACGAGCAGGTCCTGGGCCTCGCGCACATAGGGGTCGGAGATCTCGACGTCCAGCAGGTAGGGCACCAGGTCGCGGGCCATCTCGTTGCTGTTGTCCAGCTGGATGGACTGCATGTCGGTCATGGAGATCTTGCCGCCGTCGGAGATGGTCTGCTCGATCAGGTCGGCGATCCGCTGGCTGCGGGTGCCGTAGCTCCAGTCGTCGGTGAGCGTGTAGGGGTAGGCGTCCTCGTCTATCACGGCCTGGTTGGCGGTGACGATGTAGCCGCGCTCCGGGTTCAACTCGGAGGGCAGCTCCTCGAACGGGACGTAGTCCGTCCAGTCGTAGGAGGAGTCCCAGCCGGGGGCCGGGTAGCGGCCGTCGCCCTCGCCGCGGATCGGGATGGCGCCGGGCGCCTGGTAGCCGATGTTGCCCTCGGTGTCCGCGTAGATCAGGTTCTGGGACGGCACGGCGAAGTCCGCGGCCGCGGCGCGGAACTCCTCCCAGTCGGTGGCCGCGTTGAGGCCGAAGACGGCGTCCATGGTGCGGGAGGGCGTCAGGGCGGTCCAGCTGAGCGAGACGGCGTAGCCCTCGCCCCGGTCGGGGGCCGCGGCGTCGACCGGGGCGCTGTCGCCGACGCCGGCGAGCTGCTCGTCACGGTCGGAGATGATGGGCCGGCCGTCGACCGTCCTGACGGTGATCTCCCGGGTCTCGCCGCCGGCGACGCGGATCTCCTCGGTGCGCGTCTCGTACGGCTCCTGACGGCCGTCGATCACGTAGTTGCCGTTGTCGAGCTTCTCCAGGCGCAGGTCGGTCACGTCCGCGCCGAGGTTGGTCATGCCCCAGGCGATGTTCTGGTTGTGGCCGATGACGACGCCCGGCATCCCGGAGAAGGTGAAGCCGGAGACGTCGAACGGGCACTGGGCGCTCACCTCGTTGCAGTGCAGGCCCATCTGGTACCAGATGCCGGGCAGCGAGGGCGCCAGGTGCGGGTCGTTGGCCAGCAGCGGCATGCCGGTGGTGGTGTAGTCGCCGGAGACCACCCAGGAGTTGGAGCCGATGCCGCTGCCGTCGGGGCCGAGGAGGCTCGGGATCTCGTCCAGGGTGCGAGTGAGGGCGCCCAGCTGGGTCGACACGTCCTCGTAGGCGCTCCCGATGCCGGTGGCGTCGCCCGAGCCGTCCCCCAGGCCCGTGGACCCGTCGCCCAGGCCCGTGGAGCCGTCACCGAGCCCGGTGGAGCCGTCGCCGAGCCCCGTCGAGCCCTCCGTGCCGCCCTGGCCCGTGGCGCCGTCCGACGCCCCCTCGGCGACGATCGGCGCGTTCCGGTCGTAGGGGTAGGGCGGGTAGAGCTCCTCGATCTCCTCCGGGCCGAGCCGCTGCGCGAGCAGGGCGCGGTCGATCTCCTCCTGCATGTTGCCCCGCAGGTCCCAGGCCATCGCCTTCAGCCAGGCCACCGAGTCCACGGGCTCCCAGGGCTCGGGCTCGTAGTCGTTGACGAGGCCGAGGGCCGCGTACTCGACCGAGAGCTCGGCGCCGTCCCGCTCCGCCAGGTAGGCGTTGACGCCCGCCGTGTACGCCTCCAGATAGCTCTTCGTCTCGTCGGAGAGCTGCTCGTCCCACTCCTGCTGGGCGATGTCGTGCCAGCCGAGGGTGCGCAGGAACGCGTCCGTCTCGACCTGGTCCTCGCCGAACATCTCGGAGAGCCGGCCCGCCGTCAGGTGCCGCCGCACGTCCATCTCGTAGAAACGGTCCTGCGCCTGCACGTACCCCTGGGCGCGGAACAGGTCCTCGGGCGTGTCCGCGTACAGCTGCGGTATGCCGTTGGCGTCGCGTTGGACGGTGACCTCGGAGGTCAGTCCCTCGATCGCGAGCTCTCCCGACACCTGCGGGTAGGACGCCCGCACGGTGCTGATGCTCCAGTAGGCGCCGTAGCCGACACCGGCCACGAGCAGCATGACGAGCGCGATCACGATCAGACGACCGCGTCGCCTTGGCTTCTTGGCGGGCATGTCTGTCCTTCACAGGGCAGCTGAGCGATTGGAAGCAACCATAGACATACGGCCACTGAGGTGAGCCTACGGGGAGTCAGCAGCCCGGGCCGCCGCGTTCATATGATGGTAAATTCGCCGCAAAGGCACTGATTTGGGGTCGCTGTAAGGTGCACCCGGTTCGCATCGGAACGCCACGGATCGGAAAAGCGAGGGCCCGCCGCTGACTGTCGACCGCCTCAACGAGCTGATGCTCGGCTGCGCCCTGGTCCTGCTCGTCGCGGTCGCCGCGGTCCGACTGACCTCGCGCAGCGGGCTCCCCTCGCTGCTGCTCTACCTGGCGATCGGCGTCATGCTGGGGCGGGACGGCCTGGGCGTCGAGTTCCACGACGTGGAGCTCACCCAGGTGCTCGGCTACGCCGCCCTGGTCGTCATCCTCGCGGAGGGCGGCCTCGCCACCCGGTGGCAGGAGATCAGGCCGGCGCTGCCCACGGCGGCCGTCCTCGCGACGCTCGGCGTCGGCGTCAGCGTCGGCGTCACGGCCCTCGCCGCGCACTACCTCGTCGGCCTCGACTGGCAGGCCGCCCTCATCATGGGCGCCGTGGTCTCCTCGACCGACGCCGCCGCCGTCTTCTCGGTGCTGCGCCGGGTGCCGCTGCCGCGCCGGCTCACCGGCACCCTGGAGGCCGAGTCCGGCTTCAACGACGCGCCCGTCGTCATCCTGGTGGTGGCCTTCTCCGAGCACTACGGGGAGTCGGGCTGGTATGTGCTGCTGGGCGAGATGGCGTTCGAACTCGCGATCGGCCTCGCGGTCGGGCTGCTCGTCGGCCGGCTCGGCACCCTCGCCCTGCGCGGGATCGCGCTGCCCGCCTCCGGCCTCTACCCGATCGCCGTCCTCTCCTTCGCCGTGCTCGCCTACGCGAGCGCCGCGCTGCTGCACGGCAGCGGCTTCCTCGCCGTCTACGTGGCCGCCCTCGTCCTCGGCAACGCCCCGCTGCCGCACCGCCCGGCCACCAGGGGCTTCGCGGACGCCGTGGCCTGGATGGCGCAGATCGGCCTCTTCGTGCTGCTCGGACTGCTGGTCGACCCCGGGGTGCTCTGGGACGACGTCGGCACCGCGCTGCTCCTGGGCGGGGTGCTCACCCTCGTGGCGCGGCCGCTGTCGGTGGTGCTCTGCCTGACGCCGTTCCGCCGGCCGTGGCGGGAACAGGTGCTGCTGTCCTGGGCCGGGCTGCGCGGCGCGGTGCCCATCGTGCTGGCCATCATCCCGGTGGTGGCGCACGTGCCGGACAGCGACCGGATCTTCGGCGTCGTCTTCGTGCTGGTGGTGCTGTACACGCTGGTGCAGGGGCCGACGCTGCCGTGGCTGGCGCGGCGACTGCGGATCGGCGAGGGCGAGAAGACGGTGGACGTGGACATCGAGTCGGCGCCGCTCGAACGACTGCGCGGGCACCTGCTCTCGGTGTCGATCCCGCAGGCCTCCCGGATGCACGGCGTGGAGGTGGCCGAGCTGCGGCTCCCGCCGGGGGCCGCCGTCACGCTGGTGGTCAGGGACGGCGCCAGCTTCGTCCCCGACCCCACCACGGTGCTGCGGCGCGGCGACGAACTGCTCGTGGTGGCGACGGACGAGGTCCGCGAGGCGACGGAGCGGCGGCTGATCGCGGTGGGGCGGGGCGGCAAGCTGGCCGGCTGGCTGCGCCCGGAGTGGCGACGGCCGGCGGCGTGAGCGTCCGCGGGGGCGCCAGTGGACTTCCGCACCCGGAATGTTGCACGATGGACCGTCGTTAGCACTCCATGACCATGAGTGCCAGGAGGAGTTCGTGCCGACTTACCAGTATCAGTGCACCGCGTGCCACGAGGGTCTCGAGGTGGTGCAGAAGTTCACCGACGACGCACTGACGGAGTGCCCCAGCTGCCAGGGCCGGCTGAAGAAGGTGTTCTCGGCGGTCGGCATCGTGTTCAAGGGCTCCGGCTTCTACCGCAACGACAGCCGTAACGCCTCGTCGTCCAGCAGCCCGGCGTCCTCGTCCGGCAAGGCCGACAAGGGCGGCAAGGCGGAGAAGGCCGGCGACTCGTCCTCGACCTCCTCCGCGTCCTCCTCCTCCACGTCGTCGTCCTCCTCGACGGGGTCGACCACGAAGAGCGCCGGCAGCACCGCCTCCGCCGCATGACGGGCCCGCGGGCGGAGATCGGGGTCATCGGAGGCTCGGGCTTCTACTCGTTCCTCGACGACGTGACCGAGGTCACAGTCAACACCCCGTACGGGGCGCCGAGCGACTCGCTCTTCGTCGGCACCCTCGCCGGCCGTGCGGTGGCGTTCCTGCCGCGGCACGGCCGCGAGCACCACCTGCCGCCGCACCGCATCAACTACCGCGCCAACCTGTGGGCGCTGCGCGCCCTGGGCGCGCGGCAGGTGCTCGGCCCGTGCGCCGTGGGCGGGCTGCTGCCGGAGCACGGCCCGGGCACGCTGCTGATCCCCGACCAGCTGGTGGACCGCACCAGGAGTCGGGTCAACACCTACTTCGACGGCGAGCCGCGGCCGGACGGCGCGCGGCCCGGCGTCGTGCACGTCTCGCTGGCCGACCCGTACTGCCCGCAGGGCAGGAAGGCGGCACTGGCCGCCGCCGCGGGGCGCGGCTGGGAGGCCGTCGACGGCGGCACCATGGTCGTCATCGAGGGCCCGCGCTTCTCCACCAGGGCCGAGTCGCGTTGGCACGCGGCCCAGGGGTGGTCGGTGGTCGGCATGACCGGCCACCCGGAGGCGGCGCTCGCCCGCGAGCTCGAGCTCTGCTACACCTCGCTCGCCCTGGTCACCGACCTCGACGCGGGCGCCGAGGCCGGCGAGGGCGTCTCGCACGCCGAGGTCCTCGAGGTCTTCGCGCAGAACGTCGACCGCCTCCGGGACGTCCTCTTCGACGCCGTCGCCGCCCTGCCGGCGAACGAGCCCCGCACCTGCCCCTGCGCCACGGCCCTGGCGGGCCAGGCCCCGGGCATCGACCTCCCGTAACACCCCGCCTCCGTCGGCCCCTCCGGCGGGCGCGGCCTGAGCCCTGCGGCTGGCCCCTGCCGACGGCGCGCTGCGCGCGGCGCCATGCGGCGCGGCCGCCGCGCAGCGGCGCCCTACGGCACAGCCGCCGCGCTGTGCCGGCTGAGCTGTGCCGGCCGCGCTGCGCCGGCAGGCGCGCCGGGCACCGTGCCCGGCTCTCCGCGCGAAGCGCTGCCCCATCCCTCCTCGCGCGCAGCGCGGGGTGGGGTGGGCAGGGGGAAACCTGCGGGAAGTGCCCGGCAATGCGCGGCGTCCACGCCGCCACGTCAGAACGCCGCGCCCTGGCCCGACTCCAGTGACAGCAGGAGCCGCTTGCGAGCCAGCCCCCCAAGACCGAAGCCCGTCAGGGCGCCGGAGGCGGCCAGTACCCGATGGCACGGCACGATGATCGGCACCGGATTGGCGCCGTTGGCCGCGCCCACGGCGCGGGCCGCGGTGGGGCGGCCGAGCTCTCTCGCCAGCTCGCCGTAGCTGAGGGTCGTGCCGTAGGGGATGGTGACCAGCCGCTGCCAGACGCTGAGCTGGAACGGCGTGCCGGCGGCGGCGATCCGCAGCGCGAACCCGGTGCGGCGGCCGGCGAAGTAGGCCGTCAGCTGCTCGGCCGCCTCGCGGAAGGCGGCCGGTGCGGCGGTCGAGTCCGGGTCGGGGGCGCGGTCGGCCAGCAGGTCGATCCGGCTGAGGGTGCCCTCGGCGTCGCCACTGAGCAGCAGCTCCCCGAGGGGGGACGGGACGACGGCGTGGTGTGGGCGGCCCCCCGGGGCGAGGGGCAGAAAGCTGACGGCTGACACCCGATCCACTCTCGGGCCTCCCGGGCCCCCGCGCTGGCGGTAATCGGACATCGACTCCCGTCGGGCGCCATCTCACCCCATCGGGTGACGGGCTTGTCCACAGCCGCCGGGTTGTCCACAGGCATGAGCGGAGTTCGCCGTGGCTGGTCACGCTGGGCCCATGCATCCGACCTCCATGAACCCGATTCAGGACCCACCCCGTTCCACGACCGCCACCGCCACCGCCACCGCCACCGCCACCGCCACCGCCACCACCTCCACCGTCGCGCCGGCGCTCCACACCCGCGGCCGGGCCGTGCCCGAGTTCACCCCCGTGCGGCCCCGTGGCGGCCGGCACCGGTTGCGCCGCGCGCTGCGGCGGCGGCGCCGGCCGGTGGCCCTGGCCTTCGCCGCCGCCTCTGCCGCGCTCGCCCTGGCCGTGCCGTGGTCGCCCGAGGAGCCGGCCGAGCGGCGGGAGGCGGCGGCCAGCGGGGCCCGTGAGGGCCCGGCGCGCGGCGCGGCCGAGCGGGAGCCGGTGGAGTCGGTCGCGGCCCCGGTGCGGATCGCGGACGCGGCGGCGGTCCGGCTGCTCAGCCCGGGGGACCGGGTGGACGTGCTGGCGGCGAGCGCCGACGCGGCCGAGGAGGGCGGCGGTGCGGCCCGGGTCGTCGCCCGGCGGGCCCGGGTGGCGGAGGTGCCGGACGGTGGGGGAGCGGCCCCGGCGGACGGGGGCGCGGGCGGCGGCGCCCTGGTGGTGCTCACGGTCTCCCCGGAGACCGCGGCACGGTTGGCCGGCGCGGCGGCCGAATCCGAACTGGTGGTCGCCCGATGGTGAGTCCTGTCACCGCTGGGGAGGGGCCCGACTGGACAGCGTCCCCACCGCTGATGCAGCGTGTGGGCCGCGAACAGTGCGGAATCGGCCAAGCCAGCCAGGCCGGCCAGTCCGAGGAGCCCGACGAGTCCGGCGCGGCCGGGGAGAGGTGGAGCGGTGAGCGAGGGGAGGCAGGGGGTCGTGGCCGGGGTCACGACCGTCCTGGGCGGGTTCAGGGACTTCCTGATGCGCGGGAACGTGGTGGAGCTGGCGGTCGCCGTCGTCATCGGCGCGGCCTTCACCAACATCGTGAACGCGGTGGTGGAGGGGGTCATCAACCCGGTGGTCGGGGCCTTCGGCACCCGGGACCTGAGCGCCTACGAGATCTGCCTGCGGGGCGACTGCGCGGGCGACTCCGGGGTCGCGATCCGCTGGGGCGCGGTGGTGAGCGCCTCATTGACCTTCCTGATCACCGCGGGCGTCGTCTACTTCCTGATGATCCTGCCGCTGACCCGGTTCATGGCGCGGATGAGGCGCAAGGAGGAGGTGGGGGAGGTCGCGCCCGTGATCACCGAGCTCGACCTGCTCACCGAGATCAGGGACGAGTTGGTCGCCAGGCGCACCGGCCGCCCGGTGGCCACCGTGGGCGCGCAGCGTTCGGGCGAGGCCGAGCCGCCGTCAGGACCGGCCGATGGCCAGGGCCGCGAGGAGGGGCCCGCCAGGGAGTAGCCACCGCCGGTGGCCGGGGGTGGCGGCGGGCGTCAGAGGTGGTGCGGCGGCTTCTCGTTGACGAAGCGGGCCAGGTCGCCCGCCGCGTCCTCCGGCGGGTGCTCGCCCCAGCCCTCGTCGGCGTCGTCGGCCGAGCGGCGCTCCAGCGGGTCGTCGAAGACCAGCCGGCTGACCGGCGGTTCCGCCCGGTGTCCTTCGGGTGGCGGCGTGCTGCTCATGGCCCCAGGGTACGGCTCGGGCGGCAGCCGCTCCCCGGCGAGGGCCTCGTGCCACCACAGGTCGCGGCCCGGGGTCCAGGGCACGGGCCGGGAGTGCTGCGGCACCACGACCACCGAGTGCACCTCGGGGCACCTGGTCAGGGCCCGGTCCAGGCCGGCCTTGACCTGGACGGGCCGGCCCTCGCCCTGGAAGGAGTCGGCGGTTATCACCACCCCGGTGCCCGAGCTGGCTATCCGGTGGCGGACGTAGCCCTGGTGGTCGCCGATCGGGAGCGTGACGCGCTGGGCGTCGAGGCGGATGCAGGCCAGGGTGACCACCACCGACTCCAGGCCCATGGGCAGGAGCACTGCCACGGGATCGCCGCCGCGCACCCCGAGTCTGGTCAGCATGCGGGCGGCCTGCTCTCCCTGCCGCAGGAGCTGGGCATGGTTGAGCACATCGGCAGGGCGGAAGCCGCCGCCCGTGCCGTGTTGATCTCCGGACATGAACGCCAGCCTGGTCGCCCGGGATTGATGTTGGATAAACGTCCGCTGGACGAGGGTGTGGAGCGGCCTCGGGTGGGGAAGGGGGCGCGCCCCGAGGCGGATGCGACCGGTGACCCCGGAGCGTCCGTGCGCGTCCGGGGGCACCGGCACTTCCATGCTCCCGCCCTCGTCGTGGTCACGGCAACCGGGTCAGGCGGCGGCCGTGGCCGCCACGCGCTCCTCGGCCGGCGCCTCGGCGGGGGCGGCACCGCCCCCGGTCGCGCGGTCGGGGCCGCCGGCCCGCCGGCCCTTCAGCAGCACCACAAGGCCGGCGGTGACGAGGGTGCCGGCGGCGATGGCCACCAGGTAGGCCAGCGGGCTGCCGACCAGCGGCACCACGAAGACGCCGCCGTGCGGGGCCCGCAGCGTGCTGCCGAACGCCATGGACAGCGCGCCGGTGACCGCGCCGCCCGCCATCGCCGAGGGGATCACCCGCAGCGGGTCGGCGGCGGCGAACGGGATGGCGCCCTCGCTGATGAAGGAGGCGCCGAGTACCCAGGCGGCCTTGCCGTTCTCCCGCTCGGTGGGCGTGAAGAGCCGGCCGCGCACCGTGGTGGCCAGGGCCATGCCCAGCGGCGGGACCATGCCCGCGGCCATCACGGCCGCCATGATCTCCAGGCTGGCCCGGGTGGGGTCGGCCACGGCGATGCCGCCGGTCGCGAAGGCGTAGGCGACCTTGTTGACCGGGCCGCCCAGGTCGAAGCACATCATCAGCCCGAGCAGCACGCCGAGCAGCACGGCGTTGGTGCCGCTGAGGTCGCCGAGCCATGTCGTCATCGCGTCCTGCGCCTCGGCGATCGGCTTGCCGACGACGATGAACATCAGGAAGCCGACCACGGCGGAGGACAGCAGCGGGATCACGACCACCGGCATGATGCCGCGCAACACCGGCGGGATGCGGACCCGTTGGATGCCCATCACCACCGTGCCGGCCAGCAGGCCGGCGGCCAGGCCGCCGAGGAAGCCGGCGTCGATGGTGACGGCGATGGCGCCGCCGACGAAGCCGGGCACCAGGCCCGGCCGGTCGGCCATGCCGTAGGCGATGTAGCCGGCCAGCACCGGGATCAGGAAGCCGAACGCGGCGCCGCCGATCTGGAACATCAGGGCGGCCCAGCTGTCCGCCTCGGTCCACACGAAGTGGTCGGCGACGGAGGGCGCCCCGTTGATCTCGTAGCCGCCGAGAGCGAAGGCGAGGGCGATCAGCAGACCGCCGGCGGCGACGAACGGCACCATGTAGCTGACGCCGGTCATCAGCCACGTGCGCAGCCGGGTGCCGAAGTGGTCGCCCGGCTCGCCGGCCCGGTCGAGGGGCGCGCTCGAGGCCCTGCCCGGCGCGGCCACCTCGCCGCGCGCCGCCTTGGCGCGCGCCTCCGCGAGCAGTTCGGCGGGGCGGTTGATGGCCGCCTTGACGCCGACGTCGACGACGGGCTTCCCGGCGAACCTGTCCTTCTCCCGGACCTCGACGTCATGGGCGAGGATCACCGCGTCGGCGGCCTCGACGGTCCCGGGCGCCAGCCGCTCGAAGCCGGCCGAGCCCTGGGTCTCCACGGTGATCTCCACGCCCTCGTCCGCGGCCGCCCGCTGGAGCGACTCGGCGGCCATGTAGGTGTGCGCGATCCCCGTCGGGCACGAGGTGACGGCGACGACCCGGAACGGGCGCGCCGGCGCGGTGTCCTCGCTGGCCGGCGCGTCGGCTTCGGTCCCGGGCTCCGTCTCGGTATCGGTCTCGCCCGGGGCTATGAGCGCGGCGGCCTCCTCGGCGGAGGCCGTCTCCCGGAGGGCCGTGGTGAACTCGGGGCGCATCAGCTGGCGGGCCAGTTCGGAGAGGATCGTCATGTGGTCCGCGTCGGCGCCGGCCGGGGCCGCGATCAGAAAAATCAGGTCGGCGGGGCCGTCCGTGGCACCGAAGTCGATGCCGTGGGCGGCGCGCCCGAAGGCCAGGCTGGGCTCGGTCACATGGGCGCTGCGGCAGTGCGGGATGCCGATGCCGCCGTCCAGGCCGGTCGGCATCTGCGCCTCGCGCGCCGCCACGTCGGCCAGGAAGCCTTCGAGGTCGGTGACGCGGCCGGCGGCGGCCAGGCGTTCGGCCAGCGCGCGGGAGGCCGCTTCCTTGGTGGTGGCGGTCAGGTCGAGGTCGACCAGTGCCGGGGTGATCAACTGGCTCATCGCACGGCTCCATTGGCGGGACGGGGGAGGGGAAGGTCGAGGGGCGGGTCGGTGGTCACGGTGACCGCGTCGGGGCGCAGGTCGGCGGGGGTGGGCATGGAGCTGCCCGGCAGCTGCACGGCGGCGGCGCCGTGGGCCAGGGCGGCGGCCAGCGCCGCGGGGCCGCGGCCACCCGTGGTCAGGAAGCCGGCCAGGGAGGCGTCCCCGGCGCCGACGTCGCTGCGCACGGCGGCGACCGGCGCGGTCCCGAAGTACAGCCCGGTGTCGTCCACCAGGAGCTGTCCCGCCGCGCCCAGGCTGGCCAGCACGGCGCGCGCGCCCGCCGCCCGCAGCTCCTCGGCGGCCTTGGCGGCCTCGCCGAGCGTGGTGAGGTCGCGGCCGACCGCGGCGGCCAGCTCCTCCGCGTTGGGCTTGATGACGTCGGGCCGTTCGGCGAGCGCCAGCAGCAGGGCGGGGCCCGAGGTGTCCAGCGCGATCCGGGCGCCGGAGCGGTGGGTGCGCGCGACGAGCCGGGCGTACCAGTCGTCGGCCAGGCCGCGCGGCAGGCTGCCGCAGCAGGCGGTCCAGGAGGCGGCGGCCGCGTGCTCGCCGGCGGCCTCCAGCAGCGCCTCGCTCTCCGCCGCGGTCAGCTCGGGGCCGGCCGCGTTGAGCTTGGTGAGCGTGCCGTCCGGCTCGACGGCCGAGACGTTCACGCGGGTGCGGCCGGTGACCGGCACGGCGGCGACGTCGATGCCCTGGTCGGTCAGCAGCTGTTCGAGCAGCGCGCCCTCGGGGCCGCCGAGCGGCATGACGGCAGTGGTGCGGTGGCCGGCCGCGGCCACCGCGCGGGACACGTTGACGCCCTTGCCGCCCGGGTCGACGCGGTCGCCGCCGGCCCGCAGCACGGCGCCCCGCTCCAGCGCCGGGATCTCGTAGGCGCGGTCCAGGCTCGGGTTGGGGGTGACGGTGAGGATCACGCGCGCCGCACCTCCGTGCCGGTGGCCTCGATGGCGCGGGCGTCCGCCTCGCCGAGGCCGGTGTCGGTGACCAGCACGTCCACCTGGCGCAGCGCGCCGAACCTGGCGAAGTGCTCCTGGCCGAACTTCCGGGAGTCGGCGAGCAGCACGACGCGGCGGGCGGCGCCGATCAGCGCCCGCTTGACGGCCGCCTCGGCGAGGTCGGGGGTGGTGAGGCCGGAGTCGGGGGCGAAGCCGTTGGTGGCGAGGAAGAGCACGTCCGCGGTGATCTCGCCGTAGGTGCGCAGCGCCCAGGAGTCGACGGCGGCCCGGGTGCGGTGCCTGACCCGGCCGCCGACCACGTGCAGCTCGATGCCGGGGTGGTCGGCGAGCCTGGCGGCGAGCGGCAGCGCGTGGGTGACGACGGTGAGCGAGGCGTCCAGCGGCAGGGCGGCGGCCAGCGCCGCGGTGGTGCTGCCGGCGTCGAGGATCACGCTGCCCTCGTCGGGCAGCTCGGCGAGGGCGGCCAGGGCGATGCGCTCCTTCTCGGCGACCGCGGTGGCCTCGCGCTCGGTGAGGTCGGGCTCGAAGTCGAGCCGGCCCACGGGGATCGCGCCGCCGTGCACCCGGCGCAGCACGCCGGCCCTGACCAGGGTCTTCAGGTCGCGCCTGATGGTCTCGGCGGTGACCTGGAACTCGTCGGCGAGGGCGAGGACCTCGGCCCGGCCGCGCTCCCTGGCGAGCCGGAGGATCGCCTGCTGCCGCTCGGGTGCGTACATCTGTGTTTCAGCCCGTTCTATGCCCGGATATCTGTGATTTGGCTCGGATGTTACGCCCGGGACGGGAGGAAGTAAACAGATCCAGAAACAATGCGGGCCCAACTGGGCTCGGCTCGGCGGGCGGCCCTGCTCCGGCGGACGGCCGCGAACGCGGACCGGCCCCCGCGGCTGTCGCCGCGGGGGCCGGGGTGGAGCGGGAGAGAAGCGGGTGACGGCTCAGTGCGCGAGCACCGGGACCGGCTCCGCCTCCCCGAGGCCCTTCTCGCCCTCGGGCCGCGCCTGGGCGCCGCCCCTGCTGTTGATCAGCAGGCCGGCGACCGCGGCGGCGGCCACCAGGATCCCGAAGGCCCACCAGATCGCCGAGGTGAAGCCCTCCACCATGGCGGCCGGGTCGATCGGCAGCACGCCGTGCTCCTCGGCGTACGAGGTGGTGGCGCTGGTCGCGATGGTGTTCAGCGCGGCGATGCCGATCGCGCCGCCCACCTGCTGCGACACGTTCACCATGGCCGAGGCCACGCCCGCGTCGGTCGGCCGCACGCCCGTCGTCGACAGGCTCATGGCCGGCATGAACGAGGTGCCCATGCCGAGGCCGAGCAGCACCATGGCCGGCAGCAGCAGGCCCGCGTAGGAGCTGTCCAGGCTGAGCTGGGTCAGCAGCAGCATGCCGAGCGAGGCGGTGAGCAGGCCCGGCACCATCAGGTTGCGCGGGGCCACCCGGGTCACCAGGCGGGCGCCGATCTGCGTCGAGCCGACGACCATACCGAACACCATCGGCAGGAAGGCGAAGCCCGTCCTGACCGGCGAGTAGCCGCGGACCACCTGGAGGTAGTAGGTCAGGAACAGGAAGAGACCGAACATCCCGATGATCGCCAGGCCGAGCGCGAGGTACGCGCCGCCCCGGTTCCGGTCGGTGATGACCCGCAGCGGCAGCAGCGGCGCCTTGACCCGGGACTCGACGAGGACGAACAGCGCCAGCAGCACGGCGGCGGCGACGAACATCGTCACGGTCACGCTCTCGCCCCAGCCCTCGTGCTCGGCCCGGGTGAACCCGTAGACCAGGGCCACCAGACCGGTGGAGGCGAGGATGACGCCGGGGACGTCGAGGCGCGAGTGGTTGCGGGCCGACTCCGGCTCGCGGATCACCAGCACGGCGCCGACGGCGGCGACCACGGCGAACGGGATGTTCACGTAGAAGGTCCAGCGCCAGTCCAGGTACTCGGTGAGGGTGCCGCCGAGCAGCAGACCGACGGCCGCGCCGGCACCGGCGATGGCGCCGTAGACGCCGAACGCCTTGGCCCGCTCCTTGGCGTCGGTGAACAGCACGGTCAGCAGCGAGAGCGCGGCGGGCGCGAGCAGCGCGCCGAAGACGCCCTGGAGGGCGCGGGAGCCGAAGAGCATGGCCTGGTTGGTCGCGGCGCCGCCGAGCGCGGAGGCGAGCGCGAAGCCGATCAGGCCGACGACGAAGGCGCGCTGCCGACCCCACAGGTCGGCGATCCGGCCACCGAAGAGCAGCAGCCCACCGAAGGCGAGCGCGTAGGCGGTGATCACCCACTGCGTGTTGGCCTGGCTGATCTCGAGATCCTGCTGGGCCGAGGGCAGCGCGATGTTCACGATGGTGCCGTCCAGCACGACCATCAGCTGGGCTATGGCGATGAATATCAGCGCCGTCCAGCGCTTGGGATCGGGTATGCCGGCAGCCAGGCTGTCGGCGGGTTGCGGTGGCATAGGGGCGGTTACCTCACGTTGGTTGGGCTGAAAAATGGCCGTAAATGGCCTCCCGGGGCAGGCCTGTGTCGAGTCAGACCCGGGTGGGAGGGAAAACTCATCGCCGCGCCGATGCGGCGGTACTCGGTGGTCGGGTGTCGGGCCCTCGGAGGCCCTCAGTGGTGGGTCAGCGGAGCTCGTCCTCGAGGTCCTCGAAGTGCCTCGCCGACCCGGGCAGCACGCTGCGTGCCGGCGTGCGCAGGCCGTCGAGGAAGATCTGCAGGTGGCGCAGCGCCATGTCCTCGCTGCCGCCACAGGTGCCGGGCAGCGGGAGGGTCAGGCGGCCGATGGCGATCAGCAGGTCCCCCGCGCCCACGTCCCCGCGCAGCTGGCCGGAGGCGTGCGCCCGGGCGATCACCCGCTCGGTGATCTCCCGCATCTGCCGCTGGCTCTCGAGCAGGCGCGGGTCCTCCCGGTCGAGGGAGCCGGCGATCAGTGGGCAGAGGCCGCCGACGCGCTCCCGCGCGGCGCTGAGCACAAGGGCGGAGAGGGTCTCGAAGGGATCGTCCTCCGCGGCCATGGCCGCCTCGGCCCGGTCGACGAGCTGTTGCTTCACGTGGAGCAGTACATGGAGAAGAAGTGTCTTCCGGTCGGGAAAGTGGCGGTACAGCGTGGCATTGCCGACGCCGGCGCGTCGAGCGATTTCATCCAGGGGGGCGTCCAGGCCGTGCAGCACGAACGACTCGCGTGCGGCGGCGAGGATGCGCTCGCGGTTCCGCACGGCGTCGGCCCGCAGCCGAGGCGCCTTGGCGGTGGCGATGGTGCTCACGATGCCGCTCCCTGGGACCTGTCGCGCGAACGCCGGTCGGCGCCGCGATGAACAACCGGGGATCCGGTCCCCGGTTGAGTCGGACAGTCTTCAAAACGGAGAAGGCATCCCCGGTTATTTCGCGCGTCGATGTGTTCTGGGTCACATCGGCCGGGTTGGGCGTCCCGGCGGGCAGCACAAAGCCTCGGCGCCGGCGTGGGCGCCGAGGCTCACGGTCACTCTTCCGCCGTTCGGTTCAGCCACCGGTCGGGTGCGGGGCCGGCCGGGCCGGCCGCCCCTCACGCCGCCGCGTCGAAGCCCGAGTCGTTCGCCATCCGCTTCAGCTCGAGCAGCGCGTGCTTCTCGATCTGGCGGATCCGCTCCCGGGTCAGGCCGTGCTGCTTGCCCACCTCCGTGAGCGTGCGCTCCCGGCCGTCCTCGATGCCGTACCGCGCCCTGATGATGGCCGCGGTGCGCGCGTCGAGCCGGCCGATCAGGTCCTCGAGACCTTCCCGGCGCATCATCACCAGCACCGACTGCTCGGGCGTCGCCGCCGAGGTGTCCTCCAGCAGGTCGCCGAACTGCGTCTCGCCCTCGTCGTCCACCGACATGTTCAGGCTGACCGGGTCACGGGCCCAGTCCAGCACGTCCTGGACGCGCTCCGGCGTCGAGCCGAGCTCCTTCGCCA
Organism: Streptomyces millisiae; assembly: GCF_031845425.1. Lineage (NCBI taxonomy): Bacteria > Bacillati > Actinomycetota > Actinomycetes > Kitasatosporales > Streptomycetaceae > Streptomyces > Streptomyces millisiae. Next base: position 5,442 of record NZ_JAVREM010000020.1, on the reverse strand, counting down.
CCTCACCCGGCTCCGGCTCACGGCCGTGCTCGCGGTTGAACTCCCGCTGCACCCGCCGGATCCGGCCGAGCTCCTCGACCAGGTGGACCGGCAGCCGGATGGTGCGCGACTGGTCGGCTATCGACCGCGTGATGGCCTGCCTGATCCACCACGTCGCGTACGTCGAGAACTTGAATCCCTTGGTGTAGTCGAACTTCTCCACGGCCCGGACCAGGCCGGCGTTGCCCTCCTGGATCAGGTCGAGCAGCGGCAGCCCGCTTCGCGGATACCGCCGCGCGACCGCCACGACCAGGCGCAGGTTGGACCGGATGAACACGTCCTTGGCGCGCTCACCCGCCTTGACGAGCTCCTTCAGCTCCTCCTCGGAGGCCGAGGCCGAGGCGCTGCCGGCGACCGGCTCCTCCTCGCCCCGCAGAAGGCGCTCCGCGTACAACCCGGCTTCGATCGCGAGGGAGAGCTCGACCTCCCTCGCCGCGTCGAGCAGCGGGGTGCGGGCTATCTCGTCCAGGTACATCCCGACCAGGTCGCGCTCCGTGGCATCGCTGCCTGCGCTGGACCGGACACTGCCCGTCGTCTCGACACTGTCATCGGTGTCCGAGCGCCGGGCGACGGCACGGGTTGCCATACGCGTGCTCCCTTGCGAAGTGATCAATTCCCACTCAAACCGAGGTCCTTGTCAGACCAGGACGGGGGACGCCCCCTTGCCTCCCGCGTCCGTAACGAATCAACGACGGGAATCCGGACAGAATTCCCAAGCGGTGCATCTTTTTCTCGGCGATGCAGTACCCTGCCCCACTGGCGCCAGCCCCCTGGTCCCCGTGGGACATCGCTCCCACATCCCTCAAGACGAACAACGCCCCCGCAAAGTTGCGCGAGCAGCCTTTTCGTCGCCGGCCGCCCGGCTCGCCGCCCGTCCCCGCCGGACCCTCCGGGTACCCACCACCCGAACGCGTCATTCCACGGGCGCCCCGCCGATTCGGCCCCCCATCGTGGACGCATGCCGCACATACCCGGCCGCCGGGCCGTGCTAGCCGCCGGCGGGTCCATCGCCCTCCTGCTCGGCAGCACGCCCGGCACCGCGGTCGCCCCGCCGACCGGAACCCCGGCGTCCGGCTCCCTCCCGGCCACCGCCTGCGCCCCCGAGGCGCCCGCCGGCCTCGCCGAGGGCCTGACCGAGACCGTCGGCGCCGCGCCCGGCTTCACCCCCGCCACCGGCACCGTCTCGGCCCTCACCGTCTTCATCGACTTCCCCGACGCCGAGGCGGAGATCAGCACCCGCGAACGGTTCGCCGAGTTCTTCCCCGAGACCGCCGAGCACTTCGCCGCCAGCTCCTACGGCCGCCTCGACTACCGCGCCGTCCCCGTGCACCGCTGGCTGCGCATGTCCCAGCCCTTCGAGGAGTACGGCATAGACCGGGGCGCCGGCTGGCGCCCCGACGACGACCAGGGCTACAACCGGCTGCTCCACGAGATAGTCGACGCCCTCGCCGACGACCCCGACTTCACCGGCTTCGGCGACCACGACCTGATCAACGTCCTCGCCACCCCCAACGCCGGCCCCCCGGCCACCCAACAGGTGCTGTCCGTCACCTTCCCCGGCCGCGACCTCGTCCCCACCCCCGACGGCGGCGCGCTCCGCAACGTCAGCTTCATCTGGTCCCACCAGCCGGGCGACCCCTACCGGGTCCTGCTCCACGAGAACGGCCACGTCTTCGGCCTCCCCGACCTCTACTGGACCGACCACGCGCCCGCCCCCGAGTCCCTCGCCGGCCACTGGGACGTGATGGAGCAGGACTGGGGCCCGGGCAACGACTTCCTCGCCTGGCACAAGTGGAAGCTCGGCTGGCTCTCCGCCGAGCAGGTCGAGTGCGTCGCCGAGGCCACCACCACCGAACACGTCCTCACCCCCGTCGGCGCCCCCGGCACCGACGGCACCCGCCTGGTGGCGGTGCGCACCGGCGAGCACGAGGCGCTCGCCGTCGAGGTACGCGCCCCCGGCGGCCTGGACGACGTCGTCTGCCGCCCCGGCGTCCTCGTCTCCCGGATCAGCACCGACACCGCCAGCGGCCTCGGCCCCGTCCGCGTCGCGGACGCCACCCCGGACAGCGCAGGCTGCCAGCCCACCCCCGACCCCCAGGTCACCGCCGAGCTCACCGACGCCCCCTTCGTCCCCGGCGAGACCTTCAACGACCGGGACGCCCGCGTCAGCGTGCACGTCCTCGACGCCGACGACGACGGGCGCCACCGGATACGCGTCACCCGCTGGTGACGCGGGCGCCGCGCGCGGGTAGGTTGCCGGTCAGCGCCGCGTGGGCGCCTCCCGCGGTCCGCCGGGGCGCGCCTCCCACGACCGGCTGGGGGAGGGGCGAGAAGCCCGGGAAGGGCGAGGTCAGATGCGGCAGCGCGGATTCGGCGTGGACGGCGAGGTCCGGAGGTGGATCGCCCACCGCCGCAACACGGAGCTTGGCCTGATCCTCCTCGCCCTCGGCGTCATCGCCTTCGGCCACGCCATCGTCGGCCTGGCCCAGACCGACCGGCTGCCCCCCGCCCTGCCGGTGTACACGGCGGGACTCGGCGCCCTCGCGCTCCTCGCCCACCTGACCGTGCGCCGCTTCGCCCGCTACGCCGACCCGCTGCTGCTGCCGATCATCGTCCTGCTGACCGGCCTCGGCCTGGTGCTGATGGACCGGCTCGACCGGGACTACGCCCGCCGCTACCCGCCCACCGACTACCAGTCCCAGCCGGTCGCCCCCGACCAGGTCGTCTGGACCGTGCTCGCCGTCGTCCTGCTGGTGGTCACCCTCGTCCTGCTGCGCCACCACCGCATCCTGCAGCGCTACACCTACCTCGGCATGGCCGTCGCGATGGCGCTGCTGATGGCCCCCGCGCTCTTCGGCGCCGACCAGTTCGGCGCCAAGCGCTGGATCACCATCGGGCCGCTGTCCGTCCAGCCGGGCGAGTTCGTCAAGGTCATGATCGTGGTGTTCTTCGCCAGCTACCTGATGGCCAACCGCGACGCCCTGGCCCTCGTCGGCCGCCGCTTCCTCGGCCTCGCCCTGCCACGCGGCCGCAACGCGGGACCGATCCTGGTGGTGTGGGCGGTCAGCCTGGTGGTCCTCTTCTACGAGCGCGACCTGGGCACCTCGCTGATCTTCTTCGGCGTCTTCATCGTCATGCTCTACATCGCCACCGAGCGCATCAGCTGGGTGGTGCTCGGCGGGCTGCTGGCCGCCGCCGGCACCTTCTTCGTCGCCACCACCCAGCCGCACGTCAAGGGCCGGGTGCAGGCCTGGCTCGACCCGATGGCGATCTACCTGCCGCCCGAGCAGCGGCCGCCGGGGCTGATCTCCGAGCAGTCGGCGGAGGCGCTCTTCAGCTTCGGCGCCGGCCACCTCACCGGCACCGGGCTCGGCCAGGGCCACTCCTACCTGGTCGGCTTCGCGGGCCGCAGCGACTTCATCCTGGCCACCGTGGGCGAGGAGCTCGGTCTGGCCGGGATGACCGCGGTCATCCTGCTCTACGCGCTGCTCGTCCAGCGCGGCATCGCCGCCGCCCTCGCCGTCACCGACCCCTTCGGCAAGCTGCTGGCCTCCGGCCTCGCCACCGTGCTCGCGCTCCAGGTCTTCGTCGTCGCGGGCGGCGTGACCGGCCTGATCCCGCTCACCGGCAAGGCGCTGCCCTTCCTCTCCCAGGGCGGCTCGTCCACGGTCGCCAACTGGCTGCTCGTCGCCCTGCTCATCAGGATCAGCGACCGCGCCGGCAAGGCGTCAACCGAGCCGGAGGGCAACGCCACCATCCTCACCCCCCTCGTACACGCCAACCCGGCCCGCCCCGAGATCTTCTAGCGGGCGCGCGGCTGTGCGACGCTGGGGCGCACGATCGAACGACCGAGCGGGTATGCAGCAACGATGAACCTCCTTGACGACGCGAACGCCCTGGCCGACGACCTGACCCAGCTCCGACGCCGACTCCATGCCGTCCCCGAGGTCGGCCTCGACCTCCCCCGCACCCAGGAGACGGTCCTCGCGGCGCTCGAGGGGCTGCCGCTCGACGTCACCACCGGCGCCTCCCTCACCTCCGTCACCGCCGTGCTGCGCGGCGCCACCCCGGGGCCCACGGTGCTGCTGCGCGGCGACATGGACGCGCTGCCCGTCGCCGAGCGCACCGGGCTGCCGTTCGCCGCCGACAACGGCCGGATGCACGCCTGCGGCCACGACCTGCACACGACGATGCTGGCCGGCGCGGCACGGCTGCTCTCGGCCCACCGGGACCGGCTGGCCGGCAACGTCGTCTTCATGTTCCAACCGGGCGAGGAGGGCTACGACGGCGCCGGCCGGATGCTCGCCGAGGGCGTGCTGGACGCGACGGGGGAGCGGCCGGTCGCCGCCTACGCCCTGCACGTCATGTCGCACACCTACCCGACCGGCGTCTTCACGGGCCGCGGCGGGCCGCTGCTCGCCTCCTCCAACGTGCTGAAGGTGACGGTGCGCGGCGCCGGCGGCCACGGCTCGCTGCCGCACCGGGCGAAGGACCCGATCCCGGCGGCCTGCGAGATGGTCACGGCGCTCCAGACGTACGCCACGCGCGCCTTCGACATCTTCGACCCGGTGGTCATCACGGTCGGCACCTTCCAGGCCGGCACGGCCACCAACATCATCCCGGACACCGCCACCTTCTCCGCCACCGTCCGCTCCTTCTCGGCGGCCTCGCTGGCGAAGCTGCGGGAGGGCACCGTCGCCGTCTGCCAGGGCGTCGCGGCGGCGCACGGCCTGGAGGTGACGGCCGAGTTCTCCGAGCAGTACCCGGTCACGGTCAACGACGGCGCGGAGGCCGTCTTCGCGGCCGACACGGTCCGGGAGACGTTCGGCGAGGAGTGGTACACGCGGCTGGAGAACCCCATCCCGGGCGCGGAGGACTTCTCCCGGGTGGTGGACGAGATCCCCGGCGCGATGGTCTTCCTCGGCGCGACCCCGGTCGGCGCGGACCCGGAGTCGGCCCCCGCCAACCACTCGCCGCTGGCCACCTTCGACGAGTCCGTCCTGCCGGCGGGCTCGGCGCTCTACGCGGAACTGGCCACCCGCCGCCTCACGGCCGGACCGCTGCGCGCGGCCTAGGCGGCCGGCCCGCAGGGCCCGACCGGGCGGCGCAGCCGCCGAGGTCGGGCCTGCGGCCGTGTCGGCCTGCGGCCGTGCGGTGCCGCGCCCACCCACCCGCCCTCCGGGCGGGTCGTCGCGCGGCCCGGGCCGCGTGGCCCGGCGGCGCAGCCGCTGCGGGCCCTCGGCCCTGGCGGGCCGTGCACCGCGCGCAGCGCGGTCGGGCCCCCCGCGCGAAGCGCGGAAAAGGGGGGTGGGTGGGGGCAGTCCCCGGCGCGAAGCGCCGGGCACCTCGCGGCGCAGCCGCCGTGGGCCCGGCCCCGTCGGCCGTGCACCGCGCGCAGCGCGG